>JAGXHE010000137.1 GCA_024636445.1 Sulfitobacter sp. | reverse complement strand
GTATGCCGTTGCCGTTTGGGTCAAGGATGGCCCCGGCATGGGCAAGCTGATCGCCGACTGGATGACCGATGGCCGCACGGAAATCGACCACCACGGGATTGATTATGCGCGGTTCAACGAATTTCAGCTGAACGAGGACTATATCGCAGGTCGTTGCGAAGAGACGGCGGCCAAGATCTACAACCCGCCGGTGCACCCGCGGGAACCCTTCGGCAATGCCCGTGGCATCCGCCGCTCGCCGTTCTACGAACGCGAAGTCGAGCTGGGCGGCCATTTCATGGAACTGGGCGGCTGGGAACGTGCGCATGGCTACGCGGCCAACGCGCATCTGCTTGAGAAATACGCCGATCAGGTGCCTGTGCGCGAAAACGAATGGGACAACCGCCACTTCTGGCGCGTGTCCAACGCCGAACAGCTGGAAATGAGCGCCGATTGCGGCATCATCAACCTGTCGCACTTTCACATGACCGACATCTCGGGGCCGGATCACGTGGCGCTGATGGAATGGCTGTGTGCTGCCAAGATCGGTGGCGACAACATGGTGGGCAAGGGTATCTACACGCACATGCTGGACACTCAAGGCAACGTGCGCGCCGACTTTACCGTGTTCCGCATGGCGGACCGCTGTCGTCTGGTGAACGGGGCTGACGCGGGCCCGCGCGATCTGGAATACATGAAGCGCACAGCACAGGATCGCGGGCTCGACGTCACCATCACCGACGTGACCGAAGCCTATACCACCATCGGTGTCTGGGGGCCGAACGCCCGTGAGATGCTCAAGAAGGTCGTGACCGAGCCGGACGCGCTGGACGTCGAGAACTTTGCCTTTGCGGCGATCAAGCCGATCGAGATCGCAGGCAAATCGGTCAGCGCCTTCCGCATTTCCTACGTGGGCGAACAGGGCTGGGAACTGCACATGCGCTACGAGGACGGTCTGGCCGTCTGGGATGCGCTGCGCGACACCGGAGTGATGGCCTTTGGCGTTGAAACCTATGCCAACTCGCGTCGTCTCGAAAAATCGCTGCGGCTGCAAAACGCCGACCTGCAAACGCGCTACAACCTCTACGAGGCGGATCTGTCGCGCCCCAAGGTCAAGGAGGCCAACTTTTGCGGCAAGGAAAAGCACCTTGAATACAGAGCGCGCGACCATCAGCCCGCGATGCTGTGCACGCTGGTGATGAACGACAACGTCGATAGCCATGGCGTTGCGCGCTATCCGGTGAACACGATGCCGGTGATGGACCCCGAAACAAATGCTGTTCTGGTCGACGAACTGGGCCGGCGTTCATACACCAGTTCGCAGGCATTCGGGCCGACGGTGGGCAAGAACATCATGCTGGCCTACCTGCCGCACGCCTATTGCGAGATCGGTCGCAAGCTTCGGGTAACCTACTTTGACGAGCCTTTCGAGGTCGAGGTTGCGGGCATCGGTTATGCGCCGCTTTACGATCCTGAAAACCTCAAGCCGCGCAGCTAAGGCGCGGCGCGCAATGATAAAGAACCGACAGGTGCAAGCCTGTCGATTTTTGTCAGGCGGCCTGACCGGGTTTCGCCAGCCATTCCGCGAACAGCCGCGCGTTCGCCGAGGCGCGTCCGTGGATGCGCAGATAAAACGGAAGCGGCGATTCCATCGAATCCGGCACCAGCTGCATCAACCGCCCGCTGTCGAGATAGCCGCCCAGCAGCCCTTCCCATCCCAGCACCGCGCCGACGTGATCCTCTGCCGCCTGAAGCGAGATCAGGTAGTTGTTGAGATAAAAACCGGGCCCCGAGGGCACGGGGCGGTCAAATCCGGCAAACCATTCCGGCCACTCGGTATAGGGATTGATGCCGGACTGGGTGTGGATCAACGGGACCGTCAGCAGGTCGTCGAGGGTTTCGATCTCCCACTTTTGGGCGAACTGTTCGGTTCCCAACGCCAGAATCCGGTCGCGGAACAACACCCGCGTTTCGCCCTCTTCGTCGTCGGGATTGCCGTAGTGGATGCTCAGGTCAACGCCGTGCGACGTGCCCTGGTCTTGGATAAGCTGTGATATAGCCACTCCGGGATGCGCGCGCCAAAAGGCAGCCAGACGCGGGGTCAGCCAAAGCCCGCTCATTGCCGTGGTCGCGGCGATCGATACACCCATACGGTCCTTGTGGTTTCGGATGCGCGCAACAGAGTCAGAGATCGTCTCGAACCCGCGTTGCAGCGCCACGAACAGCAGCGCACCCGATTCGGTTAGCTCCACCCCCCTGTAGTGCCTTGTGAACAGGGCTTGGTCCAATTCACTTTCCAGGGCCTTGATCCGGTGGCTGACGGCTGCCGGGGTCACGTTCAGTTCAGCCGAGGCAACTTTGAAGCTTAAATTTCGGGCAGCCGCTTCAAAGCAGGCGAGGTCCCCCAGAGAGGGTAAATCATAGGGTTTCAACACCACAAAAGTCGCTTTCGGTCAGGGAGCGTCGTCATTGGAACAATGCCAACTTGAGATTACTTAGCCTAATCTCACATGAGAATTTTTGCAATTGCCAACAGCTGCGCGAAATGACTTTGTCGCCCAAAATACCGCCACCTGCGGCAGGAGTTTCGCCATGGCACAGCCAACACCTCATTTCGCCGATCTGCTGACGCAGCACCGTCCCGGTTACGGGCTGCCCCAGCCGTTCTACACATCCTCGGACATATTCGAGGCGGATCTGGACGCGATCTGGTACCGCGACTGGCTCTATGCCGTGCCGGCCTGCCAGCTTGATAAATCCGGCACCTTTCAGCGGCTGAAGATCGGGGCCTATGATGTGATCGTCCTGCGCGACAGCAAGGGCGAGATCAGCGCGTTTCACAACAGTTGCCGCCACCGTGGCTCGGTGCTCTGCTCGGCGGCGCAGGGGCGCGTTGCCAAACTGACCTGCCCCTATCACCAGTGGACATATGATCTGGACGGCCGCCTGCTGTGGGCGCGCGATATGGGTCAGGATTTTGATCCGTCAGCACATGCTTTGAAACCGGTGCATTGCCGCACCGTGGCCGGGCTGGTCTACATCTGCCTTGCCGATGTAGCGCCCGACCTTGACGGCTTTGCCGATGCGGTCAGCCCCTATCTGGGCGTGCACGACCTGTCGAATGCCAAGGTCGCTTTCCAGTCGACCATCACCGAAAAAGGCAACTGGAAGCTGGTCTGGGAAAACAACCGTGAGTGCTATCATTGCTCGGGCAACCACCCGGATCTGTGCCGGACCTACCCCGAAGATCCTTCGATCACCGGCGTGGCGCAGGGCGGCTTGTTTCCCGAAAAGGTCGAGAATCACTTCAACCGACTTGAGGGTGCGGGCGTGCCGTCGCGTTTCAAGATGGGCGAAGACGGGCAGTACCGGGTCGCGCGGATGCCGCTGCTGGACGGTGCCGAAAGCTATACGATCAACGGCAAGATTGCCGTGCAAAAACGTCTGGGTCAGGTGCCGTTCCTTGATGCGGGCACGCTGCTGATGTTCAGCTATCCGGCGACCTGGAACCACTTTCTGACTGACCACTCGATCACCTTCCGCGTGACCCCGATAGGCCCTCAGGAGACGCAGGTTCAGACCACCTGGCTGGTGAACAAGGACGCGGTCGAAGGCGTGGACTACGACCTGAAAAACCTGACAACCGTCTGGGAACACACCAACGACGAGGACCGCCACGTGGTCGAGAACAATCAGGCAGGCATCAACTCGCCCGCCTACGATCCCGGCCCCTATTCTCCGTTGCACGAAGACGGCGTGATCCAGTTCGTGAACTGGTATCTCGACCGGATGCGCGCGATCCACCTGCCTGCAACTCTGGCTGCGGAGTAACCGCTGATGACACCGAAACTGGCCACCAAGACCGATCACTGGACCGACGACGAGCCGCTTGAATGCGTCTCGATCCTGCCGGAATCGCCCGATGTCGTGACCGCCTGCTTTCAGGCACCTTCGGGCCGCACGTTTAATTTCGAGGCAGGGCAGTTCGTGACGCTGGAATTGCCGGTGCCGGGCGGGCCGCTTTACCGCACCTACACGATCTCGTCGTCGCCTTCGCGGCCCAAGTCGCTGACCATCACGATCAAGGCGCAGTCCACGTCGATCGGCACCCGCTGGATCATCAACAATCTCAGTCAGGGTATGACGCTCAAGGCGATGGGCCCCGCCGGGCATTTCACCTCGACCGCACACCCTGCTGACAAGTATTTGTTCATCTCGGCGGGGTCAGGCATCACGCCGATGATGTCGATGACGACCGAGATCTACGATCTGGGGCGGCCTTGCGATGTCGTCTTTGTAAACTGCGCCCGCCGCCCGTCCGAGATTATCTTCAAGCGCAGGCTAGAGCATATGGCGACGCGCATTGCGGGGCTGGACCTGAAATGGGTTGTCGAAAAAGCGGACATCTATCAGCCGTGGACCGGATATCAGGGGCGGTTCAACCAGCTGATGCTGGGCCTCATGGCACCTGACTATCTGGAACGCGAGGTGTTCTGCTGCGGCCCGGAGACCTTCATGCAATCGGTGCGCGAGGCGCTTGCCGGGCTTGGCTTTGACATGGACCACTACCATCAGGAAAGCTTCCATGCGCCAGCGATCCCGCTTGCCGAGCATGTCGAAGTGCCTGTGCCCGCAGACAATCTGCCGGAAGAGAACGTGCAGGCCGAGGTGGTTTTCGACATAAGCGGCGTCACCACCAACTGCCCCGAGACCGACACGGTTCTGGCCGCCGCGCGTGCGGCTGGCATCGCCATTCCGTCCGGTTGCACCTTCGGTGTCTGCGGCACCTGCAAGATCAAGAAGACCAGCGGCGATGTGCATATGGTCCACAACGGTGGCATCACCGACGAAGAGATCGACGAAGGCTATATCCTTGCCTGCTGTTCGAACCCGCGCGGACGGGTCCAGCTCGACCTCTGAGAAAATCCTGAAACTTAGATCAGAAAATGCCGGGGCGGCTTTGGCTGTCCCGGCTCGCTCTGGTTTCAGCTCCGCACCTGCTAACCCACATCAGACATATCCTTGCCCTCTCACACATTGTCTTTGCCCCTCGGCACTAGGGGTCAAAACGCCGGCGTTGACTCCATCGAATATATTTAACATGTTCAGTAAATGGGGAGGCGAATCAAATGGCACATCTCGCGATGGAATATTCCGCCGGGCTTGAAGCACGGTGCGATATCACGGCGCTGGCGCAGGCCGCGCATCGTGCGATGCTGGCTACGGGCATCTTTCCGGTGGCGGGCATACGGGTGCGTTTGCACCGGGCCGACCATGCCATTGTCGCTGACGGTCTGGCAGAGAACGATTTTCTCGCGATGACCCTATCTGCCGGGGCAGGGCGCTCGACCGAGGCGCTCAAGACGGCCGGCGATGTGGTTTTTGCAGCCGTACAAGAGGCGCTCGCCGCACCGCTTGCGACGCCCCATTTTGCCCTTTCGCTGGAAATCCGCATCATCGACCCTGACTTAAGCTGGAAGGACACCCCAATCCACGGCCGTCTGTCGGCAAAGCAAAAGGACTGAGCCATGAGCGTTCTGGACGACAACATTGAAAAGGCCCACGCCTATATGGCGACATTCCGCGACGGCGGCGTGATGAACCATATCAACGGCAAAGTTGTTCCGGCGATCTCGGGCGAGACGATGGAAACCATCAGCCCGGTTGATGGCAAGGTACTGGCGCGGGTCGCGAAATCCGGTGCACAAGACATCGACCGCGCGGTAGAGGCAGCCAAGGCCGCCTTTCCGATCTGGTCGAAAACCCCCGGTGCCGAGCGGCGCAAGATCCTGATCAAAGTTGCCGAAGCCATCGAGGCGCGCGCCGAGGAAATCGCCTTTACCGAATGTATGGACACAGGTCAGGCTCTGCGTTTCATGTCCAAGGCGGCGCTGCGCGGTGCGGCCAATTTCCGATTTTTCGCGGATCAGGCCCCCGGCGCCGAGGATGGCGCTGTGACCCGCACGCCAACCCAGATGAACACCACCTCGCGCCGTCCCATCGGGCCGGTGGGCATCATCACGCCGTGGAACACGCCGTTTATGCTGTCGACCTGGAAAATCGCTCCTGCACTGGCTTCGGGATGTACCGTGGTTCACAAGCCCGCCGAGTTTTCCCCGATGACCGCCAAGCTGCTGGTCGAGATCGCCGAGGCTGCAGGCCTGCCCAAAGGGGTGCTGAACGTCGTCAACGGCTTGGGCGAAACCGCTGGCAAACGGCTGACCGAACACCCGGATATCAAGGCAATCGCCTTTGTCGGGGAAAGCCGCACAGGCAGCATGATCATGAAACAGGGTGCCGATACGCTGAAACGTGTGCATTTCG
>JAGXHE010000136.1 GCA_024636445.1 Sulfitobacter sp. | reverse complement strand
TTCGTGGTCCGTCACCTCATAGGAGCCTGATCCATGCGTCTTATCCTGTCCTACCTCATCGGTCTGATCTTTGGCGCAGGCATTGCCATATCCGGCATGGCGAACCCGGCCAAGGTGCTGAACTTTTTCGACGTCGCAGGTGCGTGGGACCCCAGCCTTGCCTTTGTGATGGGCGGCGCGGTGGTGGTCACGTTTCTGGGCTACCGCTTTGTGCTCAGACGCCCCGCACCGATGCTGTCGCAGAAGTTCGAACTGCCCACGCGGCGTGATCTTGATCTGCCGTTGATCGGCGGCGCTGCCATCTTCGGTGTCGGTTGGGGCATCGCGGGCTTTTGCCCCGGCGGCGCATTGCCCGCACTGGGCACCGGCCAAAGCGAGGTCTTCATCTTTGTCGCGGCCCTGTTGGGCGGCATCATCATCGCCAGACAGTTGCAAACATTCATCGCGAACCGGGCACCTGCCCGAACCTGATCCCGAGAAAGGAAACCACATGACCTATCCTGTTGACCTGTCCGTCAAATCAGAGGTTTCAGCCCATTTTGACGAGGCGACCAATACAATCAGCTATATCGTCAAGGACCCCGCCAGCGATCATTGCGCCATCATCGACAGCGTGATGGACATCGATTATGCGGCCGGGCGGATCACCTACGACCACGCCGACGCGCTGATCGCCGAGGTGCAGGGGCGCGGGCTGACGCTGGACTGGATCATCGAGACCCACGTGCACGCCGATCACCTGAGTGCCGCGCCCTACATCCAGCAAAAGCTGGGCGGCAAGATCGGCGTCGGCGAAAAGATCATGGTGGTTCAGGAAACATTTGGCAAAGTGTTCAACGAAGGCACCGAGTTTCAGCGCGACGGATCGCAGTTCGACGCGTTGTTCAAGGATGGCGAGACCTATAAGATCGGCACGATGCAGGCCTTTGCCATGTACACGCCCGGTCACACGCCTGCCTGCATGGTGCATGTCATCGGCGACGCGGCCTTTGCCGGGGATACGCTGTTCATGCCCGACGGCGGCTCGGCGCGCGCCGATTTTCCGGGCGGGGATGCGGGGGTGCTCTATGACAGCATCCAGAAGGTTCTGGCCCTGCCGGATGAAATGCGCCTGTTCATGTGCCACGACTACGGCCCCAACGACCGTGCGATTGCGTGGGAAACCACCGTTGCCGCGCAAAAGGCCGACAACATCCACGTGGGCGGCGGCAAGTCTCGTACAGATTTCATCAAGTTCCGTACAGAACGCGATGCACAGCTGGCCATGCCCAAGCTGATCATCCCGTCGTTGCAGGTCAATATGCGCGCGGGAGAAGTGCCCAGAGACAAAGACGGCAACCCGATGCTGAAAGTTCCGATTAACGCGATCTGATCAGGAAGATACATCATGGACATCAAGAAACTGACCACAGACTTGTCCGTCAGCCCGCAGATCGTCGCCGCAGACATGCAAGCGATCAAAGCGGCAGGCTTTCGCGCTATCGTGTGCAATCGCCCCGACGGCGAAGGGTCGGACCAGCCGACCTTTGACGAGATTGCAAACGCTGCGAAACAGGCGGGGCTGGAGGCCGCCTATGTGCCGATCGTGGCCGGTAAGGTGTCGGATGAGGATGCCGCGGCCTTCAGCGACGCGCTTGGTGCATTGCCCGGCCCGGTGCTGGCCTATTGCCGCACCGGCACGCGGTCCGCGACCCTGTGGTCTTTGGCGGAGGCGCACAGCCGCAGTCTTGCCGATATCCTGGCTGTAACCAAGGCGGCGGGCTATGACATGGCAGGCGTCGTGCGCCGGATCGTCAACGGTGGGAAAACCCCGACAGACACGGGCGATGCGTCATTCGAGGTCGTGATCGTCGGTGCCGGGGCAGGGGGCATTGCCGCCGCCGCCAGCCTCAAAGCGCGCAAGCCCGATCTTGAAATTGCCCTGATCGACCCTGCGGACATCCACTATTACCAGCCGGGCTGGACGATGGTCGGCGGCGGTATCTTCGAGGCCGAGCAGACGTCGCGCACCATGGGCTCGCTTATCCCCCAAGGCGTGCATTGGATCAAATCCGCAGTCGCCGCCTTCGAGCCCGAAAACGACGCCGTGATTCTCGATGGCTGCCGCGTGGTGAAATACAAACGGCTGATCGTCTGTCCGGGGATCAAACTGGACTGGACCAAGATCGAAGGTCTGGTCGAGACGCTGGGCCACAACGGGGTGACGTCGAACTACCGCTATGACCTTGCGCCCTACACATGGGAACTGGTCAACGGCATGACGCAGGGCCGCGCGATCTTTACCCAGCCGCCGATGCCGATCAAATGCGCAGGCGCGCCCCAAAAGGCGATGTATCTGTCCGGCGATGCGTGGTTCCGGCGCGGCGTTCTGCAAAACATCGACATCCAGTTCAACAATGCGGGCGGCGTGCTGTTCGGGGTCAAGGATTATGTACCTGCCCTGATGGAATATGTACGTAAATACGATGCCCACCTGAATTTCTTCCACACGCTCGTGGCGGTCGACGGTCATGCGAAAAAGGCATGGTTCGATGTGGCCAAACCTGACACCCCCGTCACGCGGATCGAGATGGAATTCGACATGATGCACGTCTGCCCGCCACAGACAGCGCCCGATTTCATCCGCGTCTCGCCGCTGGCCGATGCCGCAGGTTGGGTCGACGTGGATCAGACGACTTTGCGCCACAAGACATATGACAACGTATGGTCGCTGGGTGATGTGATGAACGCCCCCAATGCCAAGACCATGGCAGCGGCCCGCATGCAGGCGCCGGTTGTGGCCGAAAACATCATGGCCGATATGCGCGGTGCCGCACCGGTTGCGCAATACAACGGCTATGGCTCATGCCCGCTGACCGTCGAGCGCGGCAAGATCGTTCTGGCCGAATTCGGCTATGGCGGGACGATGCTGCCCAGCTTTCCCAAGGCCATCATCGATGGCACAAAGCCGTCGCGTCTGGCATGGTTTCTGAAAGAGAAGGTGTTGCCGCCGATTTACTGGCAGGGGATGCTCAAGGGCCGTGAATGGCTGGCAAAGCCGGAAAAGGTCACTGTCAAATAATGCAGTCAGCTAGAACAGCGCACCCCAACCCACCGGAAACACAATGAAATTTGACCCCAAGCGCTATTTGCCGATCCTGACGTGGGGGCGGGACTACAACCGCTCTGCGTTGACCAGCGACCTTGTTGCGGCGCTGATTGTCACGATCATGCTGATCCCGCAATCGCTGGCCTATGCGCTGCTGGCAGGGCTGCCGCCCGAGGCGGGGCTTTATGCGTCGATTGCGCCGATCATGCTGTATGCGGTGTTCGGAACCAGCCGTGCGCTGGCGGTGGGGCCGGTGGCCGTGGTGTCGCTGATGACGGCTGCGGCGCTCAGCAACATCGTCGAGCAAGGCACGATGGGCTATGCTACGGCGGCTCTGTCTCTGGCGGCGCTGTCCGGGGTTATCTTGCTGGGCATGGGCCTGTTCCGTCTGGGATTTATCGCGCATTTCCTGTCCCACCCGGTGATCGCCGGGTTCATCACCGCGTCTGGTATCATCATCGCGGCAAGCCAGCTCAAGCATATCCTCGGGATCGACGCGCAAGGGCACAACCTGCTGGAACTGACCTTTTCGCTTGTGGCGCATCTGCCCGAGACGAACTGGATCACGGCGCTCATCGGCCTCCTTGCCACGGGATTTTTGTTCTGGGTCCGCAAGGGGTTGAGGCCATTGCTGGTGCGCATCGGCCTGCCGCAAGGGCTGACCGGGGTTCTGGTGAAAACCGGGCCCGTGGCCGTGGTGGTTGCGACGACCGGTGCCGTCTGGGCGCTGGGGCTGGCCGACAAAGGCGTCAAGATCGTGGGCACGGTGCCCCAAAGCCTGCCGCCGCTGACCTTGCCATCGTTTGCGCCCGAACTGATCGGCCAACTGCTGCTGCCTGCGGTCCTGATTTCGGTCATCGGCTTTGTAGAATCAATTTCAGTCGCCCAGACCCTTGCCGCCAAGAAACGCCAGCGCATCGACCCGGATCAGGAGCTGATCGGTCTGGGGGCTGCCAATATCGGAGCATCCCTGACCGGCGGTTTTCCGGTGACCGGCGGGTTTTCGCGCTCTGTCGTCAACTTTGATGCGGGCGCCGAAACACCTGCGGCGGGTGCCTTTACCGCCGTGGGTCTGGCCATTGCCGCGCTGGCGCTGACGCCGCTGATCTATTTCCTGCCCAACGCGACGCTTGCAGCGACGATCATCGTCGCGGTGCTGAGTCTGGTGGATTTCTCGATCCTGAAACGCAGCTGGGCCTATTCCAAGGCCGACTTTGCCGCGGTGCTGGCGACCATTGTGCTGACGCTGGGGCTGGGCGTCGAGGCCGGGGTGTCCGCAGGCGTCGGGCTGTCGGTGATCTTGCATCTGTACAAGACCTCAAGACCGCATATCGCAGAGGTCGGGCAGGTGCCGGGCACCGAACACTACCGCAATATCCTGCGCCATGACGTGGTCACCGACCCTTCGATCGTGACCCTGCGCGTGGACGAAAGCCTGTATTTCGCCAATGCGCGGTTTCTCGAGGACAAGATCCAGAGCCGCGTCGCCGGTGACGCGAGCGTGCGCCATGTGATCCTGCAATGCTCGGCCATCAACGAGATCGATCTGAGTGCGCTGGAATCTCTGGAAGCGATCAACGACAGACTGCGTGAAATGGGTGTCCAACTGCATCTGTCAGAGGTCAAGGGCCCCGTCATGGACCGCCTGAAACGTGCAGATTTTCTGTCAGAGCTGACTGGAAAAGTGTTCCTCTCGCAATATGAGGCGCACCAGTGTTTGCTGCGGCTCGTGGGGCAGTCGGCGCCGCAAAAACCGACCGTCGGGTTGACCTAGATCAATGCACCTGAAACGCGTATGCCCCAAGATGATCTGGATCAATTGGGAGGCTGAAATGCGCGGAATTTTCTTGACGGTATGTGGTGGGGTGTCGCTGGCTGTGTTGGCAGCCTGTGCCGAGGTGTCGATGCCGGACCGCACCGATGGCGCTGCGTTCTTTGCCACCAATTGCGCGTCATGCCACGGCGCAAACGGGCAGGGGAACGGCAAATTGGCAACCGGCCTGCCGGTGCCGCCAGCCGACCTGACCCGACTGACCCGCGACAACGGCGGCACGTTTCCCGCGGCACGCGCGCTCAGCTATATCTACGGCGATCCGCGAAATGCGCACAATGTCCGGGTGATGCCGGAATTCGGCGGAGCCATGGAAGAAGATCTGGTGCCGGTCGAGATTGACGGCATCATGACACCGACCCCGCGCGTGCTGGCGGGTTTGCTGGACTATCTGAAAAGCATTCAGGTCGGATCGTAATAACCTGCGCCGAGAGCTTCGCGCGGCCATTTGAACTGACCGTTTTCCAGCAGGTACCCGAACCCTTCGCGGATATCGCGTGCCAGCAGGTCGGCGGCGGCTTCTCCGTCGCCGTCCTCCAGC
>JAGXHE010000135.1 GCA_024636445.1 Sulfitobacter sp. | reverse complement strand
CCGGTGATCGGCAAGGCGTTCCTGCAATGACCCTCGACCGTTTCTATCCGATTTTCGACAGCGCCGACTGGATCGAACGGCTGGTGCCGCTTGGCATCAAACTGGTGCAATTGCGCATCAAGGACGCCGACCCTGAAACTATCCGCGGCCATGTTCGCCGCGCCCAAACCATCTGCGCCGCGCAGGACTGCACGCTGGTGCTGAACGACCACTGGCGCATCGCCATCGAGACTGGCTGCGACTGGCTGCATCTGGGGCAGGAGGATCTGGACGCGGCTGACGTGGACGCGATCCGTGCCGCAGGGCTGCGTCTGGGGATCAGCACCCATGACAAGGCGGAGCTGGCCCGTGCGCTGTTGTTAGAGCCTGATTACGTTGCACTCGGGCCGATATATCCAACCATCCTGAAGCAGATGAAGTGGCACCAGCAGGGCACAGCCAAGCTGATCACATGGCGTGCGCTGATCGGCGACACGCCCTTGATCGCCATCGGCGGGATGAACATCGACCGTGCCGCAGGTGCCTTTGACGCCGGTGCCGATGTGGTATCAGCGGTCACCGACATCACCCTGAACGCCAGCCCAAAAGACCGTGTGCGGGCATGGCTGGCGGCGACACGATGAGCCGCTACGTGCGCCAGACCCAGTTGCCGCAGGTGGGCACCGTTGGCCAGACAGCGATTGCCGCCGCCCGCGTGTTGGTGGTGGGGGCCGGTGGCCTTGGCGCACCCGTCCTGCAATATCTGGCAGGCGCGGGCGTGGGCCACCTGACGATTGTGGACGCCGATGTGGTGTCGCTGTCGAACCTGCACCGCCAGACCCTGTTTCGCGAAGCGGACGTGGGGCGCTCCAAGGCAGAGGTCGCCGCCGACACCTTGCGCGCCCTGAACGCCGATTGCACAGTGACTGCCCTGCGCCAAACGCTTGATCCCGCCAATGCCGCACAGCTTGTCGCAGGCACCTCACTGGTTCTCGACTGCGCCGACAGTTTCGCCGCCAGCTATATCCTCTCTGACATCTGCCGTGATGCACATGTCCCGCTCATCAGTGGCTCTGTGCTGGGGTTTTCGGGCTATACGGGGGGCTTTTGCGATACCGCACCGTCGCTGCGCGCAGTGTTCCCCGACCTGCCCGACCGCGCAGCGACGTGCGCAACCGCCGGTGTGATGGGTCCGGTCGTGGGTCTGATAGGCGCGGCGATGGCGCAGATGGCTCTGGGCGTTTTCATCGGGCAGACCCCTTCACCGCTGGGCCAGTTGATGCACTTCGACATGCAGCACTTTCGCACCAGCGGCTTTCGCTTTGACGGAACGCCCGAGCCTGCGGACGGGCAGACTTTCATCGCCCAAGGCGATCTGACCGCGCAGGATTTCGTCATTGAACTGCGCGATAGGGTCGAAGCGCCCGTGCCCGTCACACCCACGGCCCTGCGCACCACCGTCGCCGCGTACCGCCAACACCGCGCCACGCCTCCACACGGCCAACGCGCCGTTTTTGCCTGCCGCTCTGGTCTGCGCGCGTGGCAGGCAGCCGCGCATCTTCGGTCCCATTGGGCCGGTGAAATTTCCCTGATTGCAACGGGCGACACGCCCCCAACCCCAAGGCTACCCGAATGAAACTGACCACACTGACAGCCGTACTGTCCCTGACTTCCCTGCCCGTACTGGCCGCCGACGATGTGACCCTGATGCTGGACTGGTTCGTGAACCCCGATCACGGCCCGATCATCTTGGCGCAAGAGATGGGGTATTTCGCCGAGCAGGACCTGAACGTCGAAATCATCGCCCCCGCCGATCCCTCTGACCCGCCCAAGATGGTCGCAGCAGGCAAGGCCGATCTGGCGGTGTCCTACCAGCCGCAACTGCACCTGCAAATCCACGAAGGACTGCCTTTGCGCCGTGTCGGCACGCTGGTCGCCACGCCTTTGAATTGTCTTTTGGTGCTGGCCGACGGCCCGATCAAATCGCCTGCCGATCTGGCAGGAAAAAAGGTGGGCTTTTCGGTAGGAGGCGTCGAAGAGGCCGTATTAGGCACGATTCTACGACACAACGGGCTGACGCTGGACGCCGTGGAGGTGATCAATGTGAACTGGTCGCTGTCGCCATCGCTGATGTCGGGGCAGGTCGATGCGGTCATCGGCGCCTATCGCAATTTCGAGCTGACCCAGATGGAAATCGAAGGCGTTGAGGGCAAATGCTTTTTCGTCGAGGAACACGGCCTGCCCGCCTATGATCAGCTGATCTACGTGGCAAACGCCGACACGATCGACAAGGACATGATCGCACGGTTTCTGGCCGCGACCGAAAAGGCGACGCAATATATCGTCAACCATCCCGAAGAGAGCTGGCAGGTGTTCTCGAACACTTCGGCCGAGCTGCAGGACGAGCTGAACGCCCGCGCGTGGATCGACACCCTGCCGCGTTTCGCACTGCGGCCCACCGCGATGGACGTAGGCCGCTATGCCGCCTTCGAAGCGTTCTTGCATGACGCGGGCCTGACGCCCGGCATCACGCCGGTCTCAGGCATCGCAATCGACGTGACCGCACCATGATGGCCCCCGATTATGGCAGGACGTTTGGACTGTGGCGGAGCGGTGCTGCGGAGGAGTGGACCGACTACACCCGTCACGCCTTTGTCGAGGGACTGTGCGACGGCACCCTGCCCCGCGCGGCATTCCTGCACTATCTTGTACAGGATTACGTGTTTTTAGTACATTTCGCACGGGCCTGGTCGCTGGCAGTGATCAAGTCGGAAACGCTGGAGGAAATGCGCGTCTGCGCGGGCACCGTCGACGCGTTGGTCAATCACGAAATGTCGTTGCACGTGCAGACCTGCGCCGCTGCGGGCATCGATGAGCAGACCCTGTTCAGCGCCCCCGAAGCAGTGGAAAATCTGGCCTACACGCGGTATGTGATGGACGCGGGCATGCAGGGCGATTTCATCGACCTGATGGCAGCACTGGCGCCTTGCGTGATGGGCTACGGCGAGATCGGGCTGCGACTGGCGCAGAGCCGCACGCACGACACGCCCTATGGCGACTGGATCGGCACCTATGCGGCGGCAGATTACCAGCAGGTCTGCACCACAGTGGGGGCGATGATCGACACCGCCGTCGACCGGCGCATCGGCGATCTGGCGACCTCTCCGCGCAGGCAGGCTATTCAGGACCGGTTTACCAAGGCGACCGCCCTCGAGGTCGGGTTCTGGCAAATGGGACTGACCCCGCAATGACCGCGTCCCCCGGCATCAGGGTCGCAGGCCAACATCACATCGGCGGGCAGTTGCTGTTTGACGCCGACATCACCTTGCCCGCCGGTCGCTGGACCTGTTTGCTGGGGCGCTCCGGCGTCGGCAAATCCACCGTTCTGCGACTGATGCTGGGGCTGGAGACCGGCGGGCAGTTCACGGGTGCCGTCACCGCGACGGACGGCAAGCCGCTTAAGGGGCGCATCAGCTACATGGCGCAATCCGACCTGCTGCTGCCCTGGCTGTCGGTGCTGGAAAACGTCTGCATCGGTGCCCGCCTGCGCGGTGCAGCACCGGATGTGTCGCGCGCCCGCAGCCTGCTGGACCGTGCGGGATTGCTGGCCCATGCCGACAAGAAACCGCACATGCTGTCGGGCGGTATGCGCCAACGCGCAGCCCTGGCTCGTACCTTGTTCGAAAACCGCCCTCTGGTCCTGCTGGACGAGCCTTTTTCAGCGCTCGACGCAGGCACCCGCGCCGATATGCAGGAACTGGCCGCCGAGGTCTTGCGCGGCTGCACCGTTCTTTTGGTCACCCACGACCCCGCCGAAGCGACCCGGCTTGCGGACCAGATGATCGTGATGACAGCACAGGCAGCAAGGGTCTGGCCCCTGCCCGACACCCCGGCCTTGCGCGCCATCGACGATCCGCACAGCTTTGAGTGTCAGAACCGACTTCTGGCCCACCTGAGGACTGCCGCATGAGGGGCCGCGACATTGCTCTGGCCTTGCTGCTGGGTCTGGCACTGTGGCAGGCCATCGTGATGCTGACGGGCGCGCCGCACTTTATCCTGCCCGCGCCGTGGCGCGTGGCGCAGGCCGCATATCACAGCCGGGCGATCATTGCCGAAAACGCCGCTGTCACAGGTATCGAAGTGCTTTTGGGGTTGGTTCTGGGCACGTTGCTGGGGGCGCTCACCGCGATCCAGCTGGCGCTGTCAAAAACCGCCGAACGTCTGTTGCTGCCGATACTGGTCTTTACCCAGGCGGTCCCGGTCTTTGCGCTGGCCCCGATGCTGACGCTGTGGTTCGGCTATGGCATGGAGTCCAAGGTCGTGATGGCAGTGCTGATCATCTATTTTCCGGTGACGGCCGCCTTTCACGACGGGCTTGCACGCGTCGATCAGGGCCTGCGCGATCTGGCGGTTTCGATGAACGCGGGCAAGTACCATTTCATGCGATACGTCCAGATCCCGAACGCCCTGCCGGGTCTGGGCACCGGGCTGAAACTGGCCGCCGTCTATGCGCCCATTGGTGCTGTGATCGGCGAATGGGTCGGGGCGTCGAAAGGTTTGGGCTATCTGATGCTGCTGGCCAACGGACGGGCCAAGATCGACCTGATGTTCGCCAGCCTGATCGTGCTGGCGATGATGACCGTGGTGCTGCACATCGCTGTGGGTCGTCTGGCAAACCGCCTGACCCGCTACGCGGCGGGGGCGTCGCACGTCGTTGAACGTTGACCGCAGGCGTAGCCGTCTCGCCGCGGCCAGCTGCGCGTCTTCACCAAAATTGCCAGTCAGGAGCATCAAATATCACTTGAAAAGTAACGATACGGATTAGTTTTGCCTGTGACCGAGATGAATTTGTGTGCCGCACGAGGAGTGATCAGAATGACTGCCAAGCCAATGCCGTTGGCCCCCAACGAAGCGCTTGATCTGTTCACGACCACACGCGCCCGGACGCAAGCATTGGCGGCACCGCTTTGTCCCGAAGACACGATGCTGCAAAGCATGGAAGACGCCTCTCCGGTCAAGTGGCACCTGGCCCATACCACGTGGTTCTT
>JAGXHE010000134.1 GCA_024636445.1 Sulfitobacter sp. | reverse complement strand
TCGACGGGCAAAATCAACAATGTTAGTCGTTTCCATGGTGGTGTATCTCCTTCGGTTGCCTTGCTGTCTCGCAACAACAAATCAACCAGATACGCCGCCAACCTTCAAACCGCCCAAACACCAGATCCAGTCATAGCTCGCCGGCACTGCGTGCCTTGATTCCGGGCTGGGTACTCGATGCTCGTGTCGTCCCGCTCCACCCCGCTCAAGCCACCCGCCGCCCTTCCGACCACACGGCCTGCACCAGCGGCGCGCCTTCCAGCACGCCAAAGCGGATCAGATCCGCCCGTTTGCCAGCCACGATCTCGCCGCGATCCGTCAACCCGACCGAACGCGCAGGCGTCGCGGTCACCGTGGCAATCGCACGCGCCATGTCGCCCCACATATCCGCCAGCTGAACCGCCGCCTGCAACAGCGCGGCTGGCACATAGTCGGATGACACGATGTCCAGCAATCCGGCCTCGGCCAGATCACGCGCCGCCACGTTCCCCGAATGCGACCCGCCGCGCACCAGATTGGGCGCGCCCATGATGTTGGCAATGCCAGACGCGCGACACGCCTGCGCCGCTTTGAGCGTGGTGGGAAATTCCGCAATCGCCACCCCATGCGCATGGCTCGCAGCCACCTGATCCGCAGTTGTGTCGTCATGGCTGGCCAAAGTCGCGCCATAGCGCGTCGCCGCCGCAACCGCCGCCGCCTCGTGCTTGGCCCCCAAACGCGCCTGGAGCCCGTACAGAAACGCGACATATTCCGCGAAACCTGCGGCCTCCATATTGTGCTTGCCGCGCACATAGGTCTCGAACTTTGACACGTCGCGGAACTGCCGCTGTCCCGGAGTATGATCCATCAGCGACACGATCCCGACCTTGTCGTCCGCCCCGAACTCGTCCAATTCCTCCTCCAGCGTCTCCGAACAAATCTCGGCGCGCAGGTGGATGTGGTGGCTGATCTTCAGCGCCCCACGGTTGCGCATGTCCAAAATCTCATCGGCCATCTGACGCGCGTATTTGCCGTAACGCTTGTGATCCCCTGACAGGATCGACCCCACGCGGATGGCGTCAAAGACAGTGGTGATGCCGGTGCCTGCCAGCTCGCGGTCATGGGCGATGATGGCAGCCCGATGCGGCCAGTCGACTTTGGGGCGCGGCACCATATGCCGTTCCAGATTGTCGGTGTGCAGCTCGATCAGCCCCGGCGCCAGATAGTCGCCCCCGCAATCCAAGGCAGCCGAAACCGCCGTTCCACCCGAAGCCACATCGGCGATTGTACCGCCACGCAGCACCACGGTTCCGGTGATCACATCGTCGGGCAACACCACGCGGGCGTTGGTCAATACGGTCTCTTCAGTCATGTCAGTGTCACGTCTTTCTTCGGATAAAGAGCGCAAAGCGCCCGCTGAACTGTCTCCGCCACGGGGCCGGAATTGTCGATATGTATCGCATTGATGTCGCCCGGCACGGCAAAGCCCGCCCGCGCCAGCCGCGCATCGATCTCGCCGCCGTCCTCGCGGCCCCGCGCCATCAGCCGTGCGCGCAGTACCGCAGGGCTCGCCGTCAGCACCAGCACCGGCATGCGTCCAAAGCGCGTCTTGGCCGCCCCCAGCACATCGCGCGACAGGTTCACCAGCAGGTCGCGTCCCTGAGCCAGTTCTGCATCGACGCTGGCCGGAATGCCATAGCGCAACCCGTGCGCCTGCCAGCTCAGTGCGAATTCACCCGCCGACTGCATCCCCAAAAACATCGGTACGCTGACCGCGTCGTAATCCTCGCCGCCCGCATCCGCGTCGCGCGTGATCACCCGCTGCACCAGCGACAGGCGCGGCGCTGCATCCACCAGCGCCTGCATCACCGTGTCCTTGCCCACACCCGAAGGGCCGACCACTGCGATCATCCGTCCGGTCATGCGCTGACTTTCGGCGTAAAGGCAGCCGCATCAATCACCCGGTCACACACCCGATCCCGCGCAGCCTCATCGTGGAAGATACCGACGATGGCCGCACCCCGCGCCTTGGCCTCTTCAATCAGCGACAGCACGACCTCGCGGTTGGCAATGTCCAGACTGGCGGTGGGCTCATCCAGCAACAGCGCCGGATAGTCATAGGCAAACCCGCGCGCGATGTTCACCCGTTGCTGCTCTCCGCCCGAAAACGTGGTCGGGCTCAGCCCCCACAGGCGCTCGGGAATATTCAGCCGCGCCAGCAGATCGCGCGCCCGCGCCTCTGCCGCATCCCGCGCATGGCCTGTGCGCAACAACGGCTCGGCCACAACGTCCAGCGTTGACACGCGCGGCACCACCCGCAGGAACTGGCTGACATAGCCAAGTGTCCCGCGCCGCAGCGCCAGTATCTCGCGCGGCTCTGCCGTGGCCACATCCACGCCGCCGATGCGGATATGCCCCGAGGCCGCCAGATAGTTGCCGTAAAGCATCCGCATCAGCGTGGATTTTCCAGCCCCGGATGCGCCGGTCAACCCGACACATTCACCGGGGGCAACTTCGAACGCAGCCCCCTCCATCACCGGAATAACGGTGCCGCCCTGATTGTGCAGGGTGAACGACTTGGACAGGTTCTCGACTTGGATCATTTTTTAACCTATTGTTAATAATCGGAAAAGGTCTCGCTGCGAAATCTGCTTAGTCGGGCCCTCACACCTGCAGGACCGAAGACACCAGCAACTGCGTATAGGCATGTTGCGGATCGTCCAGCACCTGATCGGTCAGCCCGGTCTCGACCACATGACCGTCTTTCATCACCATCAGCCGGTCCGCCAGCAGCCGCACCACGGCCAGATCGTGGGTGACGATGATCGCGCTCAGCCCCATCTCGCGCACCAGCCCGCGCAAAAGATCCAGCAGACGCGCCTGCACGCTGACATCAAGGCCCCCCGTCGGCTCGTCCATAAACACCAGACGCGGGCCCGTGACCAGATTGCGCGCGATCTGCAACCGCTGCTGCATCCCCCCCGAAAAGGCGGTGGGCCGGTCGTCGATCCGGTCGGCGGCAATCTCGACGCGGCCCAGCCAGTCGGTCGCAGCGTCGCGGATCTGCCCGTAATGCCGCGCACCCACGGCCATCAGCCGCTCACCCACGTTGCCGCCCGCACTCACGTTCATCCGCAGCCCGTCGCGCGCATGCTGGTGCACGAACGCCCAGTCGGTGCGCCCCAGCATCCGCCGCTCTGGCTCGTTCATGGTGACGGTGTCGCGCAACCCTTCGGTCCTGGTGTCAAAGCGCACGGCACCTGCATCGGGCGTCAAATGCCCCGCCAGACAGTTCAGCAGCGTCGACTTGCCCGATCCGCTCTCGCCCACGATCCCCATGACCTCGCCGGGGAACAGATCGAACGACACGTCCGTGCATCCCACCCGCGCGCCATAGAACTTGGCGATGTTCTCTACCTGCAAAAGCGGTGTCATGCCGCGTCCTCCCCAACCGGAGTGCCCTTGGCCCCCAAATGCCCCGCCTTGCGACGGCCCTGACAATAGTCGGTGTCCGAACACATGAACAAACGCCCGCCGTCGTCATCGACGATCAGCTCGTCCAGATAGCTGTCCTCGGCCCCGCACAGATCGCAGGCATGGTCCGCCTTGCTCGCCTCGAAGGGGAAATCTTCGAAATCCAGACTGACCACCTTGGAATAGGGCGGCACCGCATAGATCCGCTGCTCGCGCCCCGCGCCAAACAGCTGGATCGCGGCCATCTCCAGCTTGGGGTTGTCGAATTTCGGAATGGGTGAGGGGTCCATCACATAACGCCCCTCGACCTTCACCGGATAGGCATAGGCCGTGGCAATCGCGCCATGCTGGCTGATGTCCTCATAGAGCTTCACATGCATCAGCCCGTATTCCTCCAGACTGTGCATCTTGCGCGTCTCGACCTCGGATGGCTCCAGAAATCGCAGCGGCTCGGGGATCGGCACCTGATAGACCAGTATCTGACCCTCGCGCAGCACCTCTTCGGGAATGCGGTGACGGGTCTGGATCACGCTGGCCTGCGCGGTGGCCTCGGTCACAGCCACCCCCGCGGTCTTCTCGAAAAACCGCCGGATCGACACCGCGTTGGTGGTGTCGTCGGCGCCCTGATCGATCACCTTGAACGTATCGTCGGGCGTCAGCACCGCCGCCGAAACCTGAACCCCGCCGGTGCCCCAGCCATAGGGCATCGGCATCTCGCGGCTGGCAAATGGCACCTGATACCCCGGTATCGCCAGCCCTTTCAGGATCGCGCGCCGGATCATCCGCTTTGTCTGCTCGTCCAGATAGGCAAAGTTATACTCACTCATTGTGCCGCCCCTGCTTTCATCTTGCCGGCCTTCATCTTGCCAGACAAACTCCCCCCGGAGGGTCCGGCGCTGTCAGTCTTCCCTGCCGCCTGCTTGTCACTGTTGGCCTCGGCCTCCCGCCGCAGCTTGCGGATCAACTCCAGCTCCGACTGGAAATCGACGTAGTGGGGCAGCTTGATATGCTCAAGGAACCCCGTCGCCTGAATATTGTCGGCGTGGTACAGCACGAACTCTTCATCCTGTGCCGGCGCGCCCAGGTTGTCCTCGCCCAGCTCTTTCCAGCGCAGCGCCCGGTCAACCAAAGCCATCGAGATCGCCTTGCGCTCGGACATCCCGAACACCAGACCATAGCCCCGGGTGAACTGCGGTGGCTGGGTTTTCGAGCCTTGGAACTGGTTGACCGTCTCGCATTCGGTCACCTCGATCTCGCCGATCTCGATGGCGAAACCCAGCTCGGGAATGTCCATCTCGACCGCCACCGTGCCGATCCGCAACTCGGCCACGAAAGCGTGGTTGCGCGCATAGCCGCGCTGCGTCGAATAGGCCATGCCGAGGATAAATCCCTCGTCGCCCCGCGCCAGTGCTTGCAGGCGCAGATCGCGGGTCGCGGGCAGTTCCAGCGGCGTGCGCGTCAGATCAGGGGGCGTGGTGTCGTGGTCGCTCTCGGTCTGGATCAGCCCCTCGCGGTCGAGAAAGCTCATGATATGCGGCGTCTGCGCGGTGCTCGGCGTGCCTTGTCCGGCTTCGGGCACGTCCCCTTCAGCGGCCAGTTTGAAATCCAGCAAGCGGTGTGTGTAGTCAAAGGTCGGCCCCAGCATCTGTCCGCCCGGCGCGTCCTTGAACGTCGCTGACACACGGCGGTCACAGGCCATCGTGCCGGTGTCGATGGGCACCGACCCGCCAAAGCGCGGCAGGGTGGTGCGATAGGCGCGGATCAGAAAGACCGCCTCGATCAGATCACCGCGCGACTGCTTGATCGC
>JAGXHE010000133.1 GCA_024636445.1 Sulfitobacter sp. | reverse complement strand
GCGCTGGATGGAAGAGGCCGAGACGCATTTTGTCGATGACGGTGCGGGCGGGTTGAACCTGACCTATGACAAACACCTGCGCGATGCGGTCGCGAACGAGACCGAAAGCCCTGATTTCTGGAAATTCTTCGATGATCTGGCGGGCAAGCCTTTGTGTCTGATCCACGCCGCAGGCAGCGAGATCCTGAACGACACGACAGCGCAACAGATGCGCGAGCGCAGGCCGGATATGATCTATACCAACCTGCCCGATCGCGGACATATTCCGTTTCTGGACGAACCTGCCTCTGTCACCGCCCTCAAGGAATGGCTGGACCTGATCCCATGAACATCGAAATGATCCGCGCCGCAGCAAAGCGGCTCCAAGGCCACGCGCGGCGCACGCCGTTGCTCAATTCGCCCTTTCTCGACCAGATCGCGGGCCGTCGTGTCTGGATAAAACCCGAGTGCCTGCAACACACGGGCAGCTTCAAGTATCGCGGCGCATGGTCGGCGCTGTCGGCACTGGACGAGAGCACCCGCGCCAAGGGTGTCATCGCATTTTCCTCGGGCAACCATGCGCAGGGCGTCGCACTTGCCGCGTCGCAACATGGCGTGCCCTCGGTCATCATCATGCCAGCCGATGCGCCCGCGTTGAAGCTGGCGAACACCCGCGCGCTGGGGGCCGAAGTCGTCACCTATGACCGCGCCACCGAAGACCGCGACGCCATCGGTGACCGGCTGGCGGCAGAGCGCGGGCTGACGCTGATCAAGCCATTTGACGAACCTCTGGTGATCGCGGGTCAGGGCACCGTGGGTCTGGAGATTGCTCAGGACGCCAATGCGATGGGGCTTGAGACCGCCGACGTTCTGGTTTGCTGTGGCGGTGGCGGGCTGACCTCGGGCATTGCCCTGGCGCTCGAAGCAGACGCGCCGGGGCTGCGTGCGCGCCCTGTTGAGCCAGAGGGCTTTGACGACGTGAAACGCTCGCTGCAAAGTGGTGCAGTCGAGCGCAATGCGCAGACCTCCGGCAATATCTGCGATGCGATCATCACACCCGCTCCGGGACAGCTGACCTTTCCGATCATGCACCGGTTGTGCGGTACCGGTCTGGCAGTCTCCGAGGACGAGGCGCTGCAGGCCGTGGCCCAGGCATTCCTGCGCCTGAAGCTGGTGGCTGAACCGGGGGGAGCTGTGGCGCTGGCCGCAGCGCTGTTCCACAAGGACAAGATCGAAGGCGACGACGTGATCGTCGTGATCTCGGGCGGCAACGTGGATGCACCGATGTTCGCCCGCGCCCTGGACACTTTGGAATGAGATTGGCGCTTTGCGCGCCGCAAGAAGGAGAAAGACGATGAAACTGGCAGACCTGGGCGATGTGCGCCTGCATTACCGTATCGATGGCCCCGACGATGGCGCACCGGTGGTGTTCGCCAATTCTCTGGGCACCGATTTGCGGCTGTGGGACCCGATCATGCCACTGCTGCCTGCGGGTCTGCGCGTGCTGCGCTATGACAAGCGCGGGCATGGTCTGTCGTCCTGTCCACCCGCCCCCTACGGGATGGGGTCGCTGGTCACCGATGTGGAAAAGCTGATGGACATGCACGGATTCAAGGACGCGCTGTTTGTTGGTCTGTCGATCGGCGGGATGATCGCCCAGGGGCTGGCGGTGAAACGTCTGGACCTCGTGCGCGCACTGGTGCTGTCGAATACCGGGGCCAAGATCGGCAATGCCGACATGTGGGCCGACCGCATCGCCGCCGTGCAAAGGAATGGCATCGAAAGCCTGGCTGACGCGGTGATGGAGCGCTGGTTCGCCCCCGATTTTCGCGCCGCGCCCGAACTGGAACTATGGCGCAACATGTTGGTGCGCCAAGAGAATGCAGGCTACGCGGGCTGCTCTGCCGCCATCTCAGGCACCGACTTTTACACCACCACGGCCAGCTTGCGCCTGCCCGCACTGGGCATTGCAGGCTCTGACGACGGATCGACGCCACCCGATCTGGTGCGCGAAACCATCGACCTGATCCCGGGCAGCCAGTTCCACATCATCCGGCGCGCAGGCCACCTGCCCTGCGTCGAGAAACCCGAGGAATATGCCGAAACGCTGACCAAATTCATGCGCGACACGGGACACATCTGACATGGCAGCCAGCCTCTTTGCCAGCCCGCTTTACGGGCAATTGTTCGCCACGGGTGAAACCGGCCGCCTGTTCACCGACAGCGCCGAGGTGCGCGCCATGCTGCTGGTCGAGGGAGCCTTGGCCAAGGTGCAGGGCACATTGGGCGTTATCCCCGAAATCAGCGGTGCCGCGATCCACCGCGCAAGTCTCGAGATCGCCATCGACCCCGGCGCCCTTGGTGCTGCCACGGGGCAGAACGGCGTGCCCGTGCCCGGTCTGGTCGCGGCATTCCGCACCGCGATGGAGGCGCCAGAGCACGCGCAATACGCCCATTGGGGCGCCACCAGTCAGGACATCATGGACACCGCGCTGATGCTGCGGCTGCGACAGGCGCTGGCACTGGCCGAGGCGGATATTCGCGCTCTGCTGAATGTCTTGGCCCAAGCAGCCGAAGACCACGCCGCCACGCCGATGCCCGCGCGGACCTATGGCCAGATCGCCACGCCGACCAGCTGGGGCGCGGTTCTGGCGCAATGGGGCACGCCGCTGATTGCCGCACTGGAAGAGCTGCCCGACTTGCGCGACGCAAGCCTGTTGGTGTCGCTGTCGGGGGCTGCGGGCACGTCATCGGCGCTTGGCCCCAAGGCCGCTGAGACCCGCGCGGCACTGGCCGGTGCACTGGGGCTGAAAGACCCCGGTCACAGCTGGCACACCGACCGCAGCCCGGTGCTGCGCATTGCCGAGTGGATGGCGCGCGTCACCGCGACGCTGGCCGCGATGGGCGATACGCTGGTGGGGCTGACCATGTCCGGCATCGGCGAAATCACCCTGTCCGGTGCAGGCGGATCATCGACCATGCCGCAAAAGCAAAACCCCGTCGGGCCATCAGCACTGGTGGCGCTGAACATCCAGATGGCCGGTCTGCGCGCATCGCTGCAAACCTCTGCGGCACATCAGCACCAGCGCGATGGTGCTGCGTGGTTCGCCGAATGGATGGTCCTGCCTCAGCTGGTGCTGACCAATGCCAGCGCGCTGGCCCATGCACTGAAACTGGCGCAGGGCATCAATCCGGTGCCCGCACGGATGAACGCAGCGCTTGAGGATGGCTTGGGCCTGATCCACGCCGAGGCGTTGAGCTTTGCGCTGGCCGAAACCATGCCCCGCCCCGAGGCTCAAGCCGCGACCAAGGCCCTGTGCAAAGAGGTGATGGACACGCAGACACCGTTGCCAGAACTGGCGGCGCGGCACTATCCAGACCTGCCGGATGGCCTGTTCGAAGCCGCAGCACAGATGGGCACTGCCGCTGACGACGCCCGCCGCTTTGCCAACCGCGCCCGCAGCACCGCGGCTTAGCAACCATGGCCCCGTCATCGGCGGGCTTTTCAACCGATTTGGCCACGGGCCGGGGCGGGGTGGCGAAGTCACCTCACGTCACCCGGCAAACTGGCGCTGACGGGCCGGTAGAGCGTCGGTTTTCTGCTTGCACCGGTGCGTCATGGCCGACACGCTGAGTGGAACGCAACACCTCTGACGCAAGGACGCCCATGCAAACCATCAAAGCCGCCGTCTGCCACGCATTTGGCGAACCTCTGCGCGTCGAAGACATCCACCTTCGCGCACCCGAAATGGGCGAGGTCGAGGTGACCGTCGATGCCGTGGCGATCTGTCATTCGGATATTTCCTACGCCGAAGGGTCATGGGGCGGAAGCCTGCCTGCGGTCTATGGCCACGAGGCCGCGGGACGTATCAGTGCAGTTGGCGTCGGCGTCACCGGCCTCGCCGAAGGCGACAGCGTCGTGGTCACTCTGATCCGGTCATGCGGGTCATGCGCGCCCTGTGCAGGCGGCAAGCCCGTGGCGTGTGAGACGCCCTACAACGGCGACATGGGGCCGATCACCATGCCCGACGGCAGCAAGCTGCATCAGGCGATGGCAACGGGTGGCTTCGCCGAAAAGGTGGTGGTGGACCAACGCCAGGTCGTGCGCATCTCGGACCAGATCGCCAAGGACGTCGCATCGCTGGTGGCCTGCGGCGTGATCACCGGCGTCGGCGCGGTGGTGAACTCGGCGCATCTGCGCGCGGGTCAGGACGTGGTGGTGATCGGCGCGGGCGGTGTCGGGCTGAACGCGATCCAGGGCGCGCGGATCGCAGGTGCGCGGCGCATAGTCGCCGTTGACATGAGCGCGGAAAAGCTGGAGGTCGCCAAGGAGTTCGGCGCGACCCACGGGGTTTTGGCCACGCACAAGGCGCCTTGGCTGGCAGCGCACAAGGCGCTTGGCGGGCGAGGTGCCGACGCGGTGATCGTCACCGTGGGCGCAATCCCGGCCTACAATCAGGCCCCGAACTATCTGGCGACGGGCGGCAAGGTCATCATGGTCGGCATGCCCCATGTCGGCGGCGAGGCCACTTACGAGCCGGTCAATCTGGCCGCGGCCGGTCAGGGCATGGTCGGTTCCAAGATGGGCGACGTGGTGATCCAGCGTGACATTCCGTGGATACTGGACCTTTATGAACAGGGGCGGCTGAAACTGGACGAGTTGATTTCGGGGCGGTGGTCGCTGGAGCAGATCAACGAGGCGATTGCCGACACCAAGACTGGCAGCGCGCGGCGCAATGTGATCGTGTTTGATCGGTGAACCCCCGGGGCTCTGCCCCGGACCCCGGAGTTTAATCGGCAAGATGAAGGTGTACCCCGCATGAAACTGCAAGACCTCGATATCATCGTCACGGCACCACCAGCTCCGGGATGGGGCGGGCGATATTGGATATTGGTCAAGCTGACCACGGACACCGGAATCGTGGGCTGGGGCGAGTGCTATGCCGCTTCTGTCGGGCCAAAGGCGATGCAGGCCGTGATCGAGGATGTGTTTGCGCGTCATATGCAGGGCGAGAACCCCGAGAATATCGAATTGATGTTCCGCCGCGCCTATTCTGCAGGCTTTACACAGCGGCCCGACCTGACGGTCATGGGCGCGTTTTCGGGGCTGGAAATCGCCTGCTGGGACATTCTGGGCAAGGACCGCAACCGCCCTGTGCATGCGCTGATCGGCGGGCGGATGAACGACCGCATCCGCGCCTATACTTACCTGTATCCCCTGCCCGTGCATGATCTTGCGGCGTTCTGGACATCGCCCGAGATGGCAGCAGAGGCGGCGGCGGATTGTGTTGCGCGGGGCTATACCGCGGTCAAGTTCGACCCCGCTGGCCCCTACACCTTGCGCGGGGGGCATATGCCCGCGATGAGCGACATCAGCCAGTCGGTCGCCTTCTGCAAGGCGATCCGCGAGGCCGTCGGCGACCGCGCCGATCTGCTATTCGGCACCCACGGGCAGTTCACCACAGCAGGGGCAATCCGGCTGGGCCGCGCGATAGCACCCTATGATCCGCTGTGGTACGAAGAGCCGGTTCCGCCGGACAATCCGGCTCAGATGGCCGCTGTGGCCAGCGCCGTGGGCATCCCTGTCGCCACCGGCGAGCGGCTGACCACCAAGGCCGAGTTCGCGCCGATCCTGCGCAGCGGTGCAGCCAGCATCCTGCAGCCTGCCCTGGGCCGCGCGGGCGGCATCTGGGAGGTCAAGAAGATCGCCGCAATGGCCGAGGTGTATAACGCGCAGATCGCGCCGCATCTCTATGCGGGGCCGATCGAGTGGGCGGCGAACATCCAGCTTGCGGCCTCGATCCCCAACCTGCTGATGTGCGAGACCATCGAGACCCCGTTCCACGACGCGCTGATCAAGGGCAGCATCCGCGTCGAGGATGGATTTATCACGCCGTCCGATGCCCCCGGTCTGGGGATCGACGTCGACGAGGATCTGGCGCGTGCGCATCCCTACAAGGGCAACGGCTTGCATCTGGAGATGCGGGAAGCCCCGTGCGATTATGTGAATGGAAACGCGTTCGAGGGCGGCGCACCTTCGCCCAAAGACTAGAACAACCGCGCGCCGCTGACCGCGACATCGACCTCGAATTCACGGCCGACGGCGACCACGCCGACCCGGCGCAGTTCAGACGCGGCGAAGGTTGCGTCGGTCCGGTGTGCCTCTAGCGCGTGGAAGGGCACTTTGAGCGTGGTCCACTCTGAAGGGGCGATGAACCCGGTGCGAAAAGATTGCCACGCGCGGGTCAGTTGCGTCGTGCGCAGGCGCAGGTCGTAGCGTTCGCCGTTGCCGCAGATGTCCAGCTCGATGCCGGTAAATCCGCTGGCGTCCTGCGTGAGGTCAAAGGCCATCTGGATGAAGCCGCCGCCGTTGTCGGTGCTGACATTTCCGGTCAGTCGCGCAGCCCAGCGGCCCGCCAACGCGGCGTGTTCGAGCCGCCCTCGCGACACGCCGCCCATGACGCTGTCGGCGACGTATTCCCACTTTGGGTCCAGTTTCATCATGTGTCCTTTGCTGACATCAATCCGCCGTCCAACCGCCGTCGACCATCATCGATGTGCCTGTCACCATCGCCGAAGCATCTGACGCCAGATAGACCGCAGCGCCCATGATGTCGCTGACGACACCGGCGCGCGGCAGCTTGATCTTGCCCATGATCCACGCCTTCTGGTCGGGATCGCTGAAGGTGGGTTCGGTTAACGGCGTACGGATAAAGGTGGGGCATATCGTATTGATGCGGATGCCCGCGCGGCCCCACTCGATTGCCATCGCTTTGACCATGCCCTCCACAGCGTGTTTCGATGCGCAATAGAGAGCGCGGTCGTGTCCTCCGACGTGACCCATCTGGCTGCTGATGTGAATGATCGAGCCCGCACGACCTGCTGCCAACAGCGCACGCGCGGCGTGGGACGACAGGAAATAGGCGGCCTTCACGTTCACATCCATGACCGCGTCGAAATCCGCGATATCCGTTTCGATGGCTGCGGAATGTCGCGCGAGGCCCGCGGAGTTCAGCACTACGTCGAAGGGTTCGGAAAACACCTGTGCGAGGGCATCCGTGTCGGTCTGATCCAGCACCAGCGCTTCGGTGGAAAAGCCTGCGTCGCGCATTGCAGAGACGCTGTCGGCCAGCACATTGGCGCGCCGTGCGGCGCAGACCACATGCGCGCCCGCCTCGGCCAAAGCCACGGCGCAGCCCAGACCGATGCCGGACGATGCGCCGGTGACAAGGGCGCGGCGGCCCGTGAGGTCGAAGGACGGGGTGCGCGGTAAAGAGGTCATCGTGTTATCTGGTGCTGTGTGCATGCTTTGCGTGGGTCTGTCGATATCATCTGTCGCCTCGTCTTGACTGGAATTTGAGTGCAACTTAGCTGATCAGCCGCGCGACACCAGAGCCAGCGCCCCGGTGGTCGGTCTTGCATGGATATTTATAGCCAAAAGAAACGGGGGCACAGTGGCCCCCGCTTGCGGTGTTTCATGCTATAGGATCAGCAGGCGTTAAAAGAACGCCTGAATGCCGGTCTGGGCGCGGCCCAGGATCAGCGCGTGGACGTCGTGCGTGCCCTCGTAGGTGTTGACCGTCTCGAGGTTCATCACGTGGCGCATCACCTGGAAATCACCCGAGATGCCGTTGCCGCCGTGCATGTCACGCGAGACGCGCGCGATATCCAGCGCCTTGCCGCAGTTGTTGCGCTTGACCAGCGAGATCATCTCGGGTGCGGCCTGGGCTGCATCCATCAGACGACCCACTTGCAGCGAGGCCTGCAGGCCCAGCGCAATTTCGGTCTGCATGTCGGCGAGTTTCTTCTGGAACAACTGCGTGCCTGCCAGTGGCTTGTTGAACTGCTTGCGGTCCAGACCGTATTGACGTGCGGCATGCCAGCAGAATTCGGCGGCGCCCATCGCACCCCAGCTGATGCCGTAGCGGGCACGGTTCAGACAGCCGAAAGGACCCTTGAGGCCCTGCACGTTTGGCAGCAGCGCGTCTTCGCCCACTTCGACACCGTCCATGACGATTTCACCGGTGATCGATGCACGCAAGGACAGTTTGTTTTCGATCTTGGGCGCGCTCAGACCCTTCATGCCTTTTTCGAGGACAAAGCCACGGATCTTGCCGCCGTGTTCGTCCGATTTGGCCCAGACCACGAAGACATCCGCGAAGGGTGCGTTCGAAATCCACATTTTCGAGCCGGAAATCTTGTAGCCATTGGTCGTTTTCACCGCGCGGGTTTTCATGCCTGCGGGATCGGAGCCTGCATCGGGTTCGGTCAGGCCAAAGCAGCCGACCCATTCGCCACTGGCGAGTTTGGGCAGGTATTTCCTGCGCTGCTCCTCCGAGCCGTAGGCGTAGATCGGGTAGATCACCAAGCTGGATTGCACCGACATCATCGACCGGTAGCCGCTGTCGATCCGCTCGACTTCGCGGGCGACCAGACCGTAAGACACATACGAGCCGCCCAGGCCGCCGTATTCTTCGGGCAGGGTCACGCCCAGCAGGCCCATGTCGCCCATTTCGGCAAAGATGGATTTGTCAGATGTCTCATGGGCAAAGGCGTCGATGATCCGCGGCGCCAGCTTTTCGCGGGCATAGGCCGCGGCGCTGTCCTGGATCATGCGTTCGTCTTCGGTCAGCTGTTGCGACAACCGGAACGGATCGGCCCAGTCGAAGCTGCCCAGATCGGGGGCGTCCTTGGCTTTCAGGATTGGGGTTTCTGCATTCATGACGGACCTCTTTCTCGAATCTGTTGAATTTACGCTAGTATTGCAAAAAAATGCGACAAGTTCTAACAATCATCCGTCCTGTGATACATGAGGATTAGTCATAGATGATCGCGCCCCGTCGTTTCCTACCTTCAACCGGCGCCTTGATGGCCTTTGAGGCCGTCGCACGGCTGGGGTCTGCCACCGCTGCTGCGCAAGAGCTGTCCTTGACCCAAAGCGGGGTCAGTCGCCAGTTGCGGACCCTTGAGACACAGATCGGTGCGGAACTCGTCGGGCGCGAGGGTCGTGCGCTGGTGCTGACGCCTGTGGGGCGCGAATATGCACGTGCAGTGCGCGAAATCCTGCACAGGCTTGCAGCCGCATCGGTGGCGGCGCGCACCAATCCGAACGGTGGGGCGCTGAACCTTGCGATCCTGCCCGCATTCGGGATGCACTGGCTGGCACCGCGCTTGCAGGATTTCGCCCGTACCCACCCGGAAGTGACCGTGAACCTGTCCACCCGACTGGCCCCGTTCGATTTTCGCACCAGCCGGTTCGATGCGGCAATCCACTTTGGCCGCGAGGACTGGCCCGGTGCCGATCATCTGGCCCTGATGCCCGAAACGGTGGTGCCCGTCTGCGCACCGGAGCTTTTGCAGCACGCCACCACCGCACAGATAGCGGCCCAGCCGCTGCTGCATCTGGAAACCAGGCCAAAGGGCTGGTCGCGCTGGATGGCCGCACAAGGGTGGACCGGCGATCTGCCGCCGGGGATGCAGTTTGACCAGTTCTCGACCATGGCGCAGGCGGCAATTCATGGCATGGGCGTGGCGCTGCTGCCGACCTTTGTCGCTCAGCCCTATCTGGACAGCGGGCAACTGGCGCTGGCTTCGGCACAGACCTCCGAGAGCATCGGCACCTATTATCTTGTCTGGCCGTCCGAGCGCGCCACCCAGGCGCCGCTGCGGTCGTTCCGGGCATGGCTGACCGAGCAGACGCGCAACAGCCCGAACCAATGACGCAACCATGACCGTGTCGCGCCGCATTTAGGCCGTATTCCCACTTTAGGCGTGCGAACAGTGTTTTCGGGTGGGGCCGAACCAAATAGGAGCATTGTGATGCTGCAATCTATTCAAAAACTGGCCATCGCCGCGACTTTCAGCGCGATTCTGGCCCCTGCTGCCTTTGCCGACGAAATGGGGAACGAACATACCGTCATGATTCTGGGGGCGACGTTCTTTCCCCAGGTGACGTACGTTGTTCCCGGCGATGTTCTCAAATTTGTCAACGCAACCGAGACTGAACAGTCGATCGTGGCGCAAGACGCAATCTGGAGCGTGGGCCCGATCCCGGCGCAAGGCGAGCAGCAGATCGTCGTCTCTTCGGATATGGTGACCAACTTTAACATCGTTGTCGCCTCCGTCGAAGGCGAGGAGCCAACCGAGGCGCCCGCAGCAGGTTCCATCAGCTTTAACGCAGCCCCGCTCAGCGACTGAGCCTGACTGGTGATGTCGTGGTTTTCGGCCTGCTTGCAATACCTGCAAGCGGGTCGCTTCGGCGTTTCAGTCAAAGGGTTCGATCAGCTCCGGGCCCGCAGCGCGGTTTGAATTGACGGCTGTGCCGACACGGTGCATCTGCAACGTCTCTTCGGGTGCGGGCTGCATCAGTCGTGCGGCCCCCTTGCCCTCTTCGCCCAGCCACAGCGACAGCTGTTCAGGCTCAAGCACCACGGGCATTCTGTGATGGATCGCCGACATCGCCCTGTTGGCCTGCGTGGTGACAACCGCACAGGTGCGCAGCGGCGTGTCGTCGCCGCCCCAATCCTGCCAGATCGCGGCCAGAGCCAGCGGCGCGCCATCGTGTCGGGTGATGTACCACGGCAACCGGTTGCCGTCGGCGTCCTTGGTCCACTCGAAGAACCCCGTCGCAAGCACGACGCAACGCCGCTCGCGACAGGCACTGCGAAAGGCGGGCTTGTCCGCGATGGTTTCGGCACGCGCATTGATCAGCAGCGGGCCGTCGTCTGGCTTTTTATACCACTGCGGGATGAACCCCCAACGCATCGCGGTCAGCGCACGCTGCGCTCCATCGCTGCGGATGACGTGCACATCGTCAGTCGGACAAAGGTTGTAATTGGGCACATCCGGCAAATCGTTCGCAGGCGCTGCCGCAAACAATTGCGCCATTGCGTCAGTCGGAAGGGTTACGGCAAGTCGTCCACACATAAAGCTCTATTTAGGCCTTCGCACTGGCCGAACCAAGACTTGTGCGCCGTCCGTCACAGGCATACTTCGGTAAACATCCAAATGCATTGGTTTAGAATATGGCCCGTCCAAACCCCGATCTGATAGCCAAAGCACAGCGCGCCTTCTCCGAAGGGCGGCATGCGGCGTGCATAAAGGCGGCGAAGGTGGCGATCAAATCGCTTGGCCCGCAACCGATCTTGCTGAACCTTGCGGGGCTTTCGTGTGCAGCACTTGGGCAGAATTCCGAGGCGCTGAGGTTTTTCACCCAACTGGTCAATGCCGTACCAAATGACCCCACCGGACGTCAGAACCGTATCCAGACCCTCTTGGCGATGG
>JAGXHE010000132.1 GCA_024636445.1 Sulfitobacter sp. | reverse complement strand
GCCCAGATGCCCCGCCACAAGGTCCGCCAGCTTGGCAGGCTCGACAGTTTCGCCCACGGCAGTCAGCGCCTCTTCGGGCACATTCTTGCGGACCTTGGCATAGCGTTCAAACTCATCCGCCACGGTGCGCAGCAGCGCCTGGGTGGTGGTCACATCGCCCGGCATCTCGGTCAGATACTCGGCGCGTGCCTCGAAGAAGTTATCGTTTTCAAGGTATTCGGTGATCCGCACCCGCGCCTGACCTTCGACCAGCACCTTGACGGTGCCGTCGGGCAGCTTCAGCAGTTGCAGCACGTTGGCCAAGACACCAGCCTTGTAGATGCCTGCGGCTTCGGGATCGTCCTCGGCCGGGTCGATCTGGCTCGACAGCAGGATCTGCTTGTCGTCTGCCATGACCTCTTCGAGGGCGCGCACGGATTTGTCGCGGCCAACGAAAAGCGGCACGATCATGTGGGGGAAAACCACGATATCGCGCAGCGGCAGCACCGGATACGAAGCGTTAAGGGGCTCTTGCATGCTCTTTTCCTTATCTAGCAAGACGACTGGTCCCTGTGTTCGGCAACCTCGCGTCGTCTCCTTGTTTCAGACTTGTTAACTGTGTTTGACGATGGCCTGTTTCAAGGTTCGACCATGACCGCCCGTGAAAGGTAGCGCAATGGGACCGTGCAAACTGTTCAGTTTTTTTACGTGAAACAGCCGGTTTTTCCGCAAAAACAGGGTAAATGACATTTTTCCGGCAGATTGTTCACAACTGCTCGATGTCGCCGCCCGCGCGGTTGGCGTGGAACTCTGCCTGCCATGCGGCAAAGGTGCCCGCGGCGATGGCTGCGCGCATTCCGGCCATAAGCTGCTGGAAATAATGCAGGTTGTGCCATGTCAGCAGCATCGAGCTGATCATTTCCTGACTGCGGAACACGTGGTGCAGATAGGCACGGGAATAATTCGAGCACGCAGGGCACGTGCACGCATCATCAATCGGGCGCGGGTCGTCCTGATGGCGGGCGTTCTTGACGTTCAGCACGCCGTGGCGGGTAAACACCTGCCCCGTGCGCCCTGAACGCGAGGGCAGCACGCAGTCCATCATGTCGATGCCGCGCGCCACGGCGCCCACAATGTCGTCGGGTTTGCCCACGCCCATCAGGTAACGCGGTTTGTCTTGCGGCAACTGGTCCGGCGCAAAATCGAGACAGCCGAACATCGCCTCCTGCCCCTCGCCCACGGCCAGACCGCCCACCGCATATCCATCAAAGCCGATGTCGGTCAGCGCCGCAGCACTTTCCTCTCGCAGGTCCTGTTCCAGCCCGCCCTGCTGGATGCCGAACAGCGCATGGCCCGGACGATCCCCGAAGGCATCGCGCGACCGCTGGGCCCACCGCATCGACAGACGCATGCTTTCAGCAATCCGCGCCTTGTCGGCAGGCAGCGCCGGGCACTCGTCGAAACACATCACGATGTCCGACCCCAGCAGCTTCTGGATTTCCATCGAGCGTTCGGGCGTGATCTCGTGGCGCGATCCGTCAATATGGCTTTTGAAGGTCACGCCCTTTTCGGTCAGCTTGCGCAGTGCTGCCAGCGACATCACCTGAAAGCCGCCTGAATCGGTCAGGATCGGCTTGTCCCAGTTCATGAACCTGTGCAGCCCGCCCAGCCGGTCGATCCGCTCTGCCGTGGGGCGCAGCATCAGATGATAGGTGTTGCCCAGCAGGATATCGGCCCCGGTGGCGGCCACGCTTTCGGGCAGCATCGCCTTGACCGTGGCGGCGGTGCCCACGGGCATGAAGGCCGGCGTGCGGATATCACCGCGCGGGGTGTGGATGGTGCCGGTGCGCGCGCGCCCGTCGGTGGCGGCAAGATCAAATGAAAATATGCTCATCCGCGCGCTATAAGACAGTCGGCGGGCGCAGACAATCGCCTGCCATGCTCTTGACCCGGACGGGACCGCACTAATTGAAATTTGATGTACACGCCGACGCCGATACGTTTTGCCCTTGTTCTATGGGCCTTTGTTTTCAGTTTGATGCCGCTGGCGGCTGCTGCGCAAGAGCCCTGGTTCGAAATCAGCCGCCTGAACGCCGGATTGGGCCCACCGCCTGCCGACCTGCAACGCGACACGCCCTTGGGTGCCGTCGAGAGCCTGCAATTCTATCTGGCGCGCGAAGATTATGATGCCGCGGCACATCTTCTGGATCTGTCTTCCATCCCTACCGACGCACAAGCGCAGCGCGGCCCGGACCTGGCCCGCCAGCTTGGCAGCGTGCTGGATCGCAAGATCATCCTGCCGTGGGAAGACCTGACCGACCGGCCCGACGGCTGGCTGACCGGCACCACCGACAACGAAGCGGTGGGGCGCGTGCGCAGATCTATCCTGCTCGACGCGCTTGAAATGGGGGACCACGACGTGACCCTGCGGCTGAACAGGGTCAAGCCCGCGAACCGCGAGCCTGTCTGGGTCATCGCGGCACAATCCGTCGGCAACATCGCCCCGCTTTTCGACCTCTACGGCCCGACAGAGATGGAAAAAATGCTGCCCGACTGGTCACGTGAACGCGGGTTTGGCGGGCTGTACCGTTGGGAAGTGATCGTCGTGCCCATCGCCATGCTTGTGGCGCTGTTTCTGGGCTGGCTGACCCTGCGCTGGGTTGGATGGGCCGCAGGACTGTGGCAACGCCCGCTGTATCAGCGGATTCTGCGGGCGTTGCGCTGGCCCGCGACGATCCTTGTCACCACGGCTTTCATCGGCTTTCTCACCCAGAGCGTATTGATCGTGTCGGGCACCGTCGGGCAGTGGCTGTCGCCAATCATCATCACCGGCTATATCTTTGGCGCGACGCTTGCCATGGTTTTGGTCATCGACGTCATATTTGAACGCGTAACGCAAAAAGATCCGCAGGAACTGGCCGACCCCGAGAATATCCACCTGCGCAGCGTGGCGACCACCATTTCGGGCCTGCGCAAGTTCGTGGTGGTCACCGCCGTGCTGCTGGGCACCGGCGTGGTTCTGTCGCAGGTCACGCACACGCGCTCGCTTGGGCTGTCGCTTCTGGCCTCGGCGGGGGCTGTGACGCTGATCATCGGCTTCGCCGCGCGCGAGGTGTTGGGCAATATCCTCGCGGCCTGCCAGATCGCGCTGAACCGCTCGGCACGGATCGGTGATCAGTTGCTGTTCGAAGGCCATTTCTGCACGGTCGAGCGCATCCATTTCACCTATGTCCAGCTCAGGATATGGAACGGCAACCGTCTGGTGGTGCCGGTGTCCTACTTTGTTTCGGACGCGTTCGAGAACTGGTCGATCGAAGAGGTCGCCATGGTCAGGCCCATCATCCTGACGCTAAGCCAATCTGCGGATATCGATGCCCTGCGCAGCAGTTTCCTCGCCTGGATCGAGGAACGCGACAACGGTGTCGAAAGCGGCGAGGACGCCCGCGATGTTGGTCCGGTCGAAAGCGCCAACGTGCGGGTGCTGGATCAGGATATGTTCGGCCAGAAAGTCCGTTTCGAGTTGCCCACGCCCAATCCCGCAACCTTTTGGCAGATGGAATGCGAATTTCGCGAAATGTTGATGAAAAAAGCCCGCGCACTGGACGGCCTCGACGCCAGGATGCTGCCGCCCGAGCAGGTTCGTGACCGACCCGACGGCTAAAGCAAGGCCACTCACCTGCCGACCATGCGTTTGCGCCGCCCTGTTGTGCGTGCAATGATAAAGCCTAAATACACTCCAAGCCGGGCTTACGGCCCGCCAGAAGGAACCGCGATGAACCAGATGCTGCCCCCCGACCTTGTCACCTGCGATGTGACGGACGGCGTTGCGACCTTGTCGCTTGGGGGCGGGACGGCCCATGCATTGTCGCGCGAGATGATAGGATCGCTGCACTGCGCACTGGACGATCTGGCGGCGGATGATGCCGTGCACGTCGTCGTATTGTCCGGGCCCGGACGGATATTTTGCGCCGGACACGATATCAAGGAAATCGCCCGCCACCGCGCCGATAACGACCAAGGCCGCGCCTTTCTGACCGACCTGTTCGAAGCCTGCGGCGAGATGATGATGGCGCTAAGCGCATTGCCCAAGCCCACAATCGCAATGGTCGACGGCATAGCGACGGCTGCGGGGCTGCAACTGGTGGCCTCCTGCGATCTGGCCTTTGCCAGCCCGCAGGCCAAGGTTTGCCTGCCCGGCGTGACCAACGGCGGCTTTTGCACGACACCGTCGGTGGCCGTGTCGCACAACATCGGGCCGAAGCACCTGATGGAACTGGCCCTGTCCGGCGCACCGCAGAGTGCTGAATGGGCGCAGGCGGCGGGGCTGTTCAACCGCATCTTCCCGAGCGAAACGCTTGCCCGTGAAACGATGGCCTTTGCCACAACTCTGGCCTCCCGCAACCCCGGCCCCATCGCCAAGGGCAAGGCCACCCTGCACCACCACCGCGATCTGCCGTTGCGCGAAGCCTATGCGCTTGCAACGCCGGTCATGATAGACCATTTCATGGACCCCGGACGTCTTGCCGTCGAGGCTTCGAAGGCTGTCGCAAAAGCTTCCAAGCCCTGATCGCTATCCTCTTTACACCTTTGACACATTTGCAGCGCCAGACTGGCGCCGCCCGCCTTTGACAGGAGTTACCAATGGACAGTCTGCATTTCGGCTGGGAAGAATGGATCGGCCTCCCCGATCTGGGTCTTCCCGCCCTCAAGGCCAAGATCGACACCGGAGCGCGCACATCGGCGCTGCACGCCCACGACATCGAAGTGTTCGGCCCCGCCTCGAAACCCAAGGTGCGGTTCAACGTCTACCCCGTCACGGGTCAGGCGCAGGTGCAGGTCACCTGTTCGGCCGAGATCAAGGACCGCCGCGAAGTGACGTCTTCCAATGGCGAATCCGAGCTGCGCTACGTGATCGAGACCAAGCTTGAAGTCGCAGGCCAGTCCTGGCCGATCGAGATCACGCTGACCGACCGCTCCGGCATGACCAGCCGCATGTTGCTGGGCCGTCAGGCGTTGCAGGATCACATCTCGATCACCGCGACGGAAAAGCGTCTGCAACCGGATCTGAGCTATGACGTCTACCACTCTGCCGCCGTGCGCCATGCCGCGCCAGAACGCGCGCTGCGCATCGCGGTGCTCAGCCGCGAGGACAACTATTCCACCCGCCGTCTGGTCGAGATCGGAGAGGCGCGCGGCCATACCGTCGAGGTGATCGACACCACACGCTGCTACATGGCGATCAACACGATGGCCCCCGAAGTGCACTACGACGGCAAACGCCTGCCCCGCTATGACGCGGTCGTGCCGCGCATCGGCGCGTCGATCACGCCCTACGGCACAGCCGTGATCCGCCAGTTCGAGACCATCGGCACCTATTGCGTCAACGGCAGCACAGGCATCACCGCCAGCCGCGACAAGCTGCACGCGCACCAGGTTCTGGCCAGCAAGCGCATCGGCATGCCGACCACGGCCTTTGCCGCCTCGCCCAAGGACACCGGCAACCTGATCGGGCTGGTGGGCACCGCCCCGCTGATCGTGAAACTGCTGGAATCGACCCAGGGCAAGGGCGTCGTTCTGGCCGAAACCAAAAAGGCCGCCGAAAGTGTGATCGACGCATTCCGGGGTCTGCGCGCCAACTTTCTGGTGCAGCAGTTCGTCAAGGAATCGGCCGGCGAAGACATCCGCTGTCTGGTGATCGACGGCAAAGTGGTCGCCTCGATGAAGCGCACCGGCGCCGATGGCGATTTTCGTTCCAACCTGCACCGTGGCGGGTCGGCGAAAACCGTCCGCATCACCAAGGAAGAACGCGACACCGCCCTGCGCGCCGCCCGCGCCTTTTCTCTGGGCATGGCCGGGGTTGACCTGCTGCGCTCCGATACCGGCCCCAAGGTGCTTGAGGTAAACTCGTCTCCGGGGTTCGAAGGCATCGAGAAAGCCACCGGCAAGGACATCGTCGGAATGCTCTACGACATGATCGAAGCACGGGTAAAACCGCAGCCGGTGCGCAGGCGCAAGGGCTGAGCGCCCTGGCCTTGCCGGTGCAAGCCACACCTGCCCCCTCTGGACGGTTGGGCGTGTTATCCCTATATAATCAGTCAGGAACAAGAGTGAGGCCATATGGACCAGTCCAAAGACATGCTTGAAGGGACGCCGCTGATCGCGCCGTCTTCGACCGACCACCCGATGTACGACGCGGTCGTCGAGGCCTGCCGTACGGTCTATGACCCTGAAATCCCGGTGAATATCTATGAGCTGGGCCTGATCTACACCATCGACATCGCCGACGATGGCGCCGTGCGCGTGATCATGTCACTGACCGCGCCCGGCTGTCCGGTTGCCGGCGAAATGCCCGGATGGGTCGCCGACGCGGTCGAACCCCTGCCCGGAGTGAAAACCGTCGACGTCGAACTGACCTGGGAACCGCCCTGGGGCATGGAGATGATGTCTGACGAAGCCCGGCTGGAACTGGGCTTCATGTAAGGCTGGCG
>JAGXHE010000131.1 GCA_024636445.1 Sulfitobacter sp. | reverse complement strand
CATGTCTGAAAGCGGCCCGATTTGCGAATATCTCGAAGAGACGCGGCCCGAACCGTCGCTGCTGCCCAAAGACCCGGTCGCACGGCTGGAAGTGCGGCGGCTGGTCAATTGGTTCGATGACAAATTCCACAACGAGGTCACGTCGAAACTGCTCTATGAGCGAGTGAACAAAAAGATGATGGGGCTGGGCTATCCCGACTCCAAGAATGTAAAAGCCGGTGCCAAGGCGATCAAATATCATCTGGATTACATGACCTGGCTGCTGGATCACCGTCGCTGGCTGGCGGGAGACCAGATGACGCTGGCCGATTTTGCCGCTGCGGCGCATCTGTCGTCGCTGGATTATATCTCTGACGTGGATTGGAACCGGTCGGCGGTGGTCAAGGACTGGTACGCCAAGATCAAAAGCCGCCCTGCGTTTCGCAATATTCTGGCTGATCAGGTCCCCGGCTTTCCGCCGCCCCGGCACTACAATGACCTGGATTTCTAAGGCACGCTGCGTCTCGCTTTGGGGCGCGTGGCCGGTTTACGCCTGCTTAGAGACACTATGGACCTGAAACAGCAGGTCATCTCCCGCGCCCTCGAAGAAGGCTTCGTGATGGCGCGCGTGTGCCGACCGGATGCGGTGCCCCATGCCGCCGCGCGGCTGGAGGCCTTTGTCGAGGCAGGCTATCACGGCCAGATGGGCTGGATGGCGGACCGGATGCATTGGCGCGGTAACCCGGTGGCCCTGTGGCCTGAGGCGCAGTCGGTGATCATGCTGGCCGAAAGCTACGCCCCCGAATATGACCCGATGACGCTGTTGGACCTGCCCGAGCGTGGCGTGATTTCGGCCTACGCGCAGGGACGCGATTATCATGACATCGTCAAGAAACGGCTCAAACGACTGGGGCGTTGGCTGATCGACACCGCAGGGGGCGAGATCAAGGTTTTCGTCGACACAGCGCCCGTGCCGGAAAAGGCGCTGGGTCAGGCGGCGGGTTTGGGTTGGCAGGGCAAGCATACAAGTCTGCTAAGCCGAGAATGGGGCAACTGGGCTTTTTTAGGCTCTGTTTTTACCACGCTTTCGCTGGAACCCGACACGCCCGAGGTCGAGCATTGCGGTTCTTGCACGGCCTGTCTGGACATCTGTCCGACCAATGCCTTTCCTGAACCTTACCAGTTGGATGCCCGCCGATGCATTTCCTATCTGACAATCGAGCACAAAGGCCCGGTGGACGCGGAATTACGCGTCAAGATGGGCAACCGCATCTATGGCTGTGACGATTGTCTGGCGGTCTGCCCGTGGAACAAGTTTGCAACTGCGGCCAGCGATATGCGCTATCATGGCGGGGTCGGTGCCCCGCCCTTGGCCGAGTTGGCAGCGCTGGATGACGCGGCGTTCCGGGCACGGTTTTCGGGCTCTCCGGTCAAGCGGATCGGGCGGGACCGCTTTGTGCGCAATGTACTGTACGCGATCGGGAACTCAGGTGTCGCGGATTTGCTGCCAGCGGCCCAGGCGCTGTGCGAAGATGCGGATGCGACGGTGGCCGATGCGGCGCGCTGGGCGGTGGCGCGATTGAAGGGAACAGCCTGATGGCGATCTTGTTGGGTGTGGACACGGGCGGAACCTATACCGACGCGGTCCTGATCCACGACGAAAAGGTGGTGATAGCAAGCGCCAAGTCCCTGACCACGCGGCAGGATCTGGCCATCGGTGTGGGCGCTGCAGTGCGCGCGGTACTGGCACAATCGGGCGTCACGGCGGCAGAGGTGACGATGGCGTCGCTGTCGACCACGCTCGCCACCAACGCGCTGGTCGAAGGCCAAGGCGGGCGGGTGGCGCTGATCTATATCGGCTTTCGCGAGAGGGATCTGGACGGCAACGGGTTGCGCGAGGCTTTGAAGGGCGATCCGTATATCGTGCTTGCGGGTGGGCATGACCACGCTGGAGCACAGGCGGCGCCATTGGACGAAGCAGAGTTAATCGCCTTCTTAGAGACACATAAGGCTGACATCAGCGGCTTTGCCGTGGCCGCACAGTTCGGCACCCGCAACCCTGCGCACGAGGTTCGGGCCGCCGAACTGGTCACGCAGATCACCGGGCGGCCCGTGTCGGCATCGCACCAGTTGTCTGCCAAGTTAAACGGGCCCAAGCGGGCGCTGACGGCCGTGCTGAATGCGCGGCTGATCGGACTGACGCTGCGCCTGATCGGTCGGGCCGAGCAGGTGCTGGCCGATCTGGGCATTACTGCGCCGATGATGGTGGTCCGGGGCGACGGCGCGTTGATGAGCGCAGCCCAGGCGCGGGCGCGCCCGATTGAAACGATCCTCAGTGGTCCAGCGGCCTCGATTGTCGGGGCGCGATGGATGACCGGGGCCGATACGGCGCTGGTTAGTGACATTGGCGGGACCACAACCGATGTGGCGATGCTGAAAAATGGTCGACCCGCGATTGACCCTGCAGGTGCGCGCGTCGGCCCCTATCGCACGATGGTCGAGGCTGTCGCGATGCGCACAACGGGACTTGGCGGTGATAGCGAGGTGCATTTCACAACTGATGGCTTGCAAGGCGGCGTCACGCTGGGACCGCGTAGATTGCTGCCGGTGTCGCTGATCGCGCACGAGGCGGAAGACGTGGTTTTGCCCGCGTTAGAGCAACAATTGCGCAGTACCACGCCTGGCGAGTACGACGCGCGCTTTGTCCGTGCCGTTCAGGGGATCGAGGCGCACGGGCTGGCCGCGCGCGATGCAGAGCTGCTGGACCGGATCGGTACGGATGTGTGGCCGCTGGGCAAAGTGTTGAAATCCCGCGTCGAGTCCGGCGCGCTCAAGCGGCTGGTCGAGCGTGGTCTGGTGCAGATTGCGGGCGTTACGCCGTCCGATGCAGCCCACGTTCTGGGCCGGGTCGCGGTCTGGAACAGCGATGCCGCGCGGATGGCGTTGGAACTGTTTGGCAGGCGTCGGACCGGGGCAGGCGTGATGCTGGCGCGCGATCCTCAGGTGATGGCGCAGATAATCGTGGATCAACTGACGCATCAATCAGGACTGGCCCTGTTAGAGACGGCTTTTGCCGAGGACGCACAGGATTTCGACCTCCCCGAAGAGGTGCTCGCCCGCCATGTGTTGATGCAACGTGGGCTTGGTCCACACAAGGGTGTCGTGCGCATCGATACCGGCCTGAACGTGCCTGTTATCGGCTTGGGCGCGTCGGCAGCCAGCTATTATCCGGCCGTCGGCGCGTTAATGGGCTGTGAGATGATCCTGCCCGAGCACGCGGGTGTTGCCAACGCTATTGGCGCGGTGGTCGGTCGCATAACGATGCGGCGCAGCGGGACCATTACGTCACCCGCCGAGGGGCGGTTCCGTGTGCACCTGCACAGCGGCCCCGAGGATTTTATGGCATCGGATGCGGCTTTGATACGGCTTGAAACGGCCCTGCGTCTTGCGGCAGTCGCAGATGCCGAAGCTGCGGGCGCTGGCGATATTCAGATACGGGTCGAACGCGACATTCGCACCGCCGAGGCCGAGGCGCGGCAGGTATTCGTCGAAGCGACGCTGACAGTCGAGGCATCCGGCCGTCCGCGCATGGCAGACGGCTGATTTGCGCCAGTTAGGGTCTATTCTGCTGCGCGCTTGGGCAGTACCCAACCAGGGCGCACAAAGTGGCAGGTATAGCCGTTGGGAATGCGTTCCAGATAATCCTGATGCTCTGGCTCTGCCTCCCAAAAGTCGCCCACCGGCTCCACTTCGGTCACAACTTTGCCCGGCCAGATGCCTGATGCTTCGACGTCGGCGATAGTGTCCAGTGCGACCGCTTTCTGGCCTTCGTCGACGTAATAGATGGCCGAACGATAGCTCAGGCCCACGTCGTTGCCTTGCCGATTGGGCGTGGAAGGGTCATGAATCTGAAAAAAGAACTCCAGCAACTCGCGGTAAGTAACCACCGCAGGATCGTAGATGATCTCGATCCCTTCGGCGTGGGTGCCGTGGTTGCGATAGGTCGCGTTGGGCACATCGCCGCCGGTATAACCGACTCGGGTGGATTTTATGCCGGGCCGTTTGCGGATCAGGTCCTCCATCCCCCAGAAACAGCCGCCTGCCAGTACTGCGCGTGCGTCACTCATGCCACGTCCTCCACTTGATTGATGTAATCGCCATAGCCCTCGGCCTGCATCTCGTCGCGATGCACAAACCGCAAGGAAGCCGAATTGATGCAATAGCGCAGACCGCCGCGGTCGAGAGGGCCGTCGGGAAACACGTGACCCAGGTGGCTGTCGCCGTGGGCGCTGCGCACTTCGGTGCGGATCATGCCAAGGCTTCCGTCACGCAATTCGTTCACATGTGCGGGCTCGATCGGCTTGGTAAAGCTGGGCCAGCCGCAGCCGCTTTCGTATTTGTCGGCGGATGCAAACAGAGGCTCGCCCGAGACGATATCGACGTAGATACCGGGTGCCTTGTTGTCCAACAGCTTGCCGGTGCCGGGACGTTCGGTGCCGCTTTCCTGCGTCACATGAAATTCTTCGGGGGACAGGCGCGCGATGGCGTCGGGGTCTTTGGTGTAGGTGGCCATGGTGCCTCCTTTGATCAGGGTTTCTTTGAACATAAGATGGGGCGTGCTCCGGAAATTCAAAGGGATGTTACAGCGCAGTCACGGAAAGGAAAGATGATCCGGCAGCGCATTTGCCGCGTATCTATACCAAAGACGCATGAGGAGCGCGCCATGAAACGCCTTATCTCACTCTTCGCCGGTCTGGTCGTCAGCCTTGCCATGACCTTCGCGGCGTGGGCGGGTGTCAGTGCTTACAGCTTTTCAAATATAGATGGCGGACAGCTGGACACGGGCGATTGGGCGGGCCGCCCCGTTCTGGTGGTCAACACTGCGTCGCAATGCGCCTACACGCCGCAATATGATCAGCTTCAGACTCTGTATGACCGATACAAAGCGCGCGGATTGATCGTGTTGGCGGTGCCATCCGATGATTTTAGCCAAGAGTTGAACAGCGCGGCCGAGGTCAAGGAGTTCTGCGAATTGACCTTTGGTCTGGACATGCCGATGACGGACATCACCCATGTGCGCGGCGCTGCCGCTCACCCTTTCTACGCACAAGTGCGATCCGAGACCGGGTTCGAGCCGAGCTGGAATTTTAACAAGGTTCTGATTGGGCCGGACGGACAGGTCGCAGCAACGTGGCGCGCGCGGGTCGAGCCACTGTCGTCGCCGGTGACCGAAGCGATCGAAGCCTTGTTGGATTAGTGGGCAGTCATTCTGGCCATCCTAACCAGCTTTACCTGGCCAAAAACCTTCAGACACTATTTCTTGAGCAAACGCATATCGAAATAGCCGTGTTCTGGCCCCGCCCACTGTCGCGACTTCCAGACCGTTCCGTTGTTTCGATCCACCCAATAATGGTTTGAAATCTGCCCCGAGGCGGTGCTGCAATCTTCTTGCATGCGAGTGGTGGGAAAGCTTCGCCCGACGATCTCAAGGGTTTCGGGGCCAAGGTTGCGAATCTCGCAGCTAAGCGACATTGGATTGATGCCGTTGACGTCGTTGCGAAAGTACATCACCCGCTCCCCGAAGCCGTTGGCGCGGTTGCGCACGGCGTTCAATGCGGGGCTTGCCTCTACCGAGGCGAGATCGTTGCCCAACCCCTTTGTCCCGATCAATACGCCGTCACGCAGGATGACCTGACTGTTTGCAGCTGTGCGCCAAACTACGATGCCGTCGCCTGAGCGCTCTGCCGAGGGGATCAGATATGCAGTCTGGTTGTTCTTGGCAGCCACCACCTCAAGCGAGGGCGCGCCCAAACTGTCCAGCATGGGCCGTGTGATCGTTGGCAATTGTGGCGCAGTGCGTTGCGCTTTGCGCTGGGCAATTGCCACCTTGGCCACTGCACCCAAGGAGGCGGATTGCGCATTGGCCAATTCGGACCCGCCGGTGCATGCAGCGCTGAGCAGAATGGCAGCCATCGCCGCCAAGTTTGCAAGGGTTCTCATTCCCAGACCCTCCCGAAGTCGGCGACAATATCGCTGCGATGTCCGTGGCGGACCTGTTCGTACAATCGGCCCGGCACGCTTAGACGAGCACCGCCGTCCCGTTGTATCGGGCGGATTGTGGTGGAAACGGTGCGTTTCGACGGCTGTCCGATAAACCAGCTGATCGGAATGCTCAGCAAGATACCCTTGTCGAAAGATCCTTCGCCGAACTCTGCCGCAGACACATCCGTCAGGGTGAAAAAGCCGCCAACGCGCCAGCCATTGGCGAATTCGCGGGTCAGGGTGGCCGTCGCGCCCAAGTCGCCCGCCAGATAGCGGCCAACGTCCAGTTGTCCTAGATAGCCGCCGCCGAATTCGTAGTAGGCAGACACGTGACCGGTGGCGACGGAATAGTCTTTAAACCCAAGACGTTGTTCGAATTCGCGTTGTTTGACGTAATTTGCTTCGACACCCAGGGCGAGCCGGCTGTTCACCGGTTTCCACAAAAGCTCGGCGGAGACGCCGCCGAACATCGGCTCCAGATAGCCTGCGGTCACGCGGGCATAGGTGTCTGCGCCGGGCTTCCACTGCTTGCTGATGTACAGATTGCGCAAAGTGGTGTCTCCTGCCTGGGCATAGCGCAACGCGTCGGTGCGCACATTTGGCAGCCGTGAATTCGAGAAGCGTCGGCTGTCGGAGATGTTGCCGGTCAGGCGGTGCTGCACTTCACCCGCGATCAGCCAGCCAGGGGCAAAGCGAAGGAGGAATTCGGCGCTGACACCGGCGTCGGCGCGGACCGGGCTGTCGGGGTCGAAATAACTGGGCGAAACATAGGGGCCGATGGCATAGGTCAGAGACGGGTATAGATCGGCGCTGCGAACCGCATGGGGTAGGTCGGGTGCCGCTGCGCTGAAACCGGTGAGGGCCAATAGCGCGTCTACGTTGTTCGGTTCGAACTCCAGTGCCTCAAGATCGGAGCGGCGCAGGGTTACCGTGCTAAGCGCAAGGTTGTTCTGGACCACCACAAGCCGGAAGGTTTCCACCGAGGGCGGCAGGATCTGCGCCATCACGCGCGCAGCGCGGCCAATGGCGGCGGCGTTGGCTAAATAGCGACGGTTCAGGAACCGCAGCTCTGCGCTGTTGGCGCTGACGCTCAGTTGCTCCAGCGTCAGGCCCTCTTTTTCCAGTTCGGGTGCAAGGGCGTCGCGGATGGTTGCGGGTGCTGATGCGCTGCGGCTCCAGCCTTCTGACCACGCGGCCGGCTTTGTTGTACGCGTCGGGCGCTGCTGGATCGTGCGGGGGCCTTCGACCAACAGCGGTGTGAAGGCCTGTCTGGGGTTGATCTGGAATTGTGCGCTGATGCCGAATTTCGATCCGTACATCCAATAGGCACCCAATCGCAGGCGTTGCGAATACTGATATTCGGCGCCGAAGTTGAGCTTGCTTTTTCGGGTGAAAACCCCGCGCGACGTTTCAGGCGCGTAGGCATCGGTGGAGAATTCCGCCTTGAGCGCCCAGCGGTCGTCGATTTGCCATTCGATACCGGCAAAGGGGGCGGCGGGGCCACGGAACCATTGGTCGGTGGCCAATGTGCCGCCTTTGCTGTTGGGATCAAACGTGGGGCGGACACTGCCGAAAGGCGAGCCGATGGCCCCGGATGTTCCCAGACGCCCCCAGCCAAGGCCCGCCGT
>JAGXHE010000130.1 GCA_024636445.1 Sulfitobacter sp. | reverse complement strand
GCGCGGCAATGTCTTCCCGGGTAAGAAACCCAGGGTCGAGCACCGCCACATGCGCCGTCGAAAGGGCCTCTTTCAGGCTGACGATCCGGGCGCTTGGCTGTTCTTCGGGCTCGGTCCTCTTGCCTGAAGCCTCGATGGAGTTGATCAGGTAACGCATCTCGGCGATTTCCTTGTCCTGTGCATAGATGATCTCGTCGGCAAGCTTGCGGACGCGGGGATCGGAGATATTTGCGCGGCCCGATGTCATGATGGCGATCGAGTGGTGGGGGATCATCGCGCGCATATAGCTGGTGTCAGCGACCGTGACCTGACTGCGAACGAGCCAGAGGGACCCGGCAAACGCGATGGCGGCGCCCACGAAAATCGCCGTATTGATCGCCTTGTTCGAATACATCGACAGCATGAAACCCAGCATGATGATCGCCATCGCAGCCCCCATCAGCACCGCCATGTAGGCGCGGGTCTCTGACCAGAAGACATGAGAGAGCATATAGGTGTTGAGGTACATCAGACCGAACATCACGACCGTCGAGGTCGCGATCATCGCGGCAAATCTCCAATAAGACATGGCGTCGCCCCTTTGCTAATTGATCATGCAGATACGGGGTCAACGACCTTACAGCACTGTAAGGTTCCGAAACGCTACGGAAGCGAACGTAAAACCTGACGGACTACGGCCGAATCCGCCGCGCCGACCAAGCTGGGCGCATGACCGCAGTCGAACTCGGTCGAATTCGGTCGTGGACCCCTTTGCCGCATCAGGTCCAGCACTTCGGCGGGCAGAATATCCGATGTGCGCCCGCGAAACACATGACAGGGCGTCATGATCCGCGCGTAGCGATCCCACGATGTCAGTTCTTCGCGCGAGGCGGTGAATTGGATCGTGATCCGGGGATCGTAATGCAGCGTGAGATGCCCGTTATCCATACGACGCACAGAGGTTCTCGCCATCCGGCGCCAGTACGCGTCCGTGCCCGGACCGAAAGGGCGATAAGCAGCGCGCAGCCAGCTTTCGACCTCGGACAGATGATCAAATACCGGCGGATCGCTGACATAGGTCAGGATGCGCTCGATGGCGGCTTCGGGGATTTCGGGGCCGATGTCGTTGATCAAAAGACAGCTCAGCCGGTCGGCGTGGGGGCCAGAGGCAAGGCGCATCCCGATCAGCCCGCCAAGCGAGGTGCCCAGCCATGCGGCGCGCTCAAACCCGTAGTGGTCCATCAGGTCGGTCGCGATTCCGCAAGAGTATTCGACCGAGTACTCGGCCTCGGGGTTTTGAGACCAACTCGACAGCCCGCGTCCGATGGTGTCGGGGCAGATCACGAAATACCTGTCCGACAGCGCCGCCGCCAGTTCGTCAAAATCCCGCCCCGTGCGTGCCAGACCGTGCCACATGACCAGCGGCTTGCCCGTCGGATCGCCCCATTCCGTCACGTGAATTTCGTGGTCCATGACCGGCACCAGCGAAAACCGGGGCGCGATCATTGTTTTGCACCGCCGGACATCGCTGTGCCTGCGATCCCTTTGGGAAAGAAATAGACCAGCAGGATAAAGATGATCCCCAGCCAGAACAGCCAGCGGTCCGGGGCCAGAAGCTCGGGCAGGATCGGCACGGCAGCGACTGCTTCGGAGGCCACGCCCATCAGGTCGCGCAGGTAGTATTGCGCAAGGATCATCAGGACCGCGCCGATAACCGCGCCCCACATCGTGCCCATGCCGCCGATCACCACCATCAGCAGGATGTCTATCATGATCGCAAACGAAAGCGTCGTGGCGGGCCCGGTGTACTTCAGCCAGACCGCGTAGACCGTGCCCGCCAGCGACGCCACCACGGCGGACAGGCAGAAGACTGCGGTGCGGTAGGCGACGACGCGGTAGCCGATGGCCTCGGCGCGGGCTTCGTTCTCGCGGATCGCTTTCAGGACAGTGCCGAAGGGCGAACCGACAAAACGCAGCATCGCAAGAAACAGGATCAGCGAGGTGAAGAACACGAAGTAATAGGCCGCAAGCTTGCCATTCAGCCGCACACCCCAGAGGCGGACGACCTTGCCGTCATCATCGGTCACCAGCTTGGTCGCGGTCTTGAACAGGTCGGGGCCGCGGTAGGTGATCCCGTCCTCGCCACCGGTGATCTGCGACAGCTGCGAGGCCAGCACGAGGACAACCGAGGCCGCAGCCAGGGTGATCATCGCAAAGAAGATCGCCTTGACCCGCAGGGACAAGAGCCCGATGGCAACGGCAAAGACCAGCGACACCGCCACACCTGCCAGCCCGCCCAGGATCACGGGGGTCCAGCCGGGGCCCATTTCCTTGAGCAGGATCGCAGCGCCATAAGCACCAAAGCCGAAGAACATGGTGTGCGCGAAACTGACGATGCCGGTGTAGCCGATCAGCAGATCGAAGCTGGCGACCAGCACGATGAAGATACAGATACGCGCCGCGACTTCCAGCGAGCGGACGTCCTGAAACAGGAACGGGGCAAACAGAAGCAGTGCCGCGATGATCAGCACGATGCCCTTGATCAAATAGGTGCCGGTGTTTTGGGTGGCAATTTGGGTGGTCATGACAGGCTTCCTCACTTTACCGCCGGGCGCAGGCCGTTTGGCCGCCACAGCAAGATTGCCACCATCAGGATCATGTTCGACGCCAGCGCCAGTTTCGGCGCCAGAAAGCCTATGTAGTTGGTCATGAGACCCACGAGGATCGCACCCAGCAACGTGCCCTCGATCGAGCCCAACCCGCCGATGATGACCACGATGAAGACCACGATCATCAGCTGTCCGCCCAAGGCAGGGGTGATCAGCGTCTCGTATCCCGCCCACATCGCTCCACCGAGTGCCGCAAGGGCTGAGCCCAGCATAAACACCCCGACAAACAAGCGGTCGACGCGGAAGCCCAAGGCTTCGACCATCTCACGGTTTTCGACGCCTGCGCGTATCAGCAGGCCGATGCGGGTGCGGTTGAGCACGAGGTAGAGCATGATGAAGACCACGGCACCCAAGGCAAAGGCGAAGGCGCGGTAGATTTCAATCGAGACGTCACCGATGATCCACGAGCCTTCGAGAAAGTTCGGACGCGCGACCGAAAGCGGCGTGCCGCCCCAGAAGGCCAGGATGGTCTGTTCGGCCACGATCATCGCACCGATGGTGATCAGAATCTGGCGCAGGTGGTCGCGGTAGACCGGCTTGATAATCACCGTCTCAAAAAACCAACCGGCGACGAGGCCAAAGCATATGGCGGCAAGATAGGCTGCCGCGAGAGCAAGGGAGTTCAACACCCAGCTGTCCGCCGTCAGCCAGCCGCCCAGCCCCGCCAGCACCGTGGCCGAGATAAAGGCCCCAAAGCTGACAAAGGCCGAATGGCCGAAGTTGAGGACGTCCATAAGGCCAAAGACGAGGGACAGGCCCGACGCCATCAGGAACAGCATCATGCCCATCGCCAGACCCGCGACGGTCAGCGTGACCCAGGACGAGGGCGCGCCGATCAGTACGAAAGCGACCGCGGCGACGACCAGTGGCAGCAGGTTCACGCCCCCTGCCCGGCCCAGTTTTTGACCCAGTGTTTCGGTGAGTGCGTTCATCTTTATCTCCTCACGCCGACAGGCTCAGCAGCCGGTCTTGCAGCGCGGTGTCTGCGGCGAAATCTTCCATCGACCCGGAATGGGCCACACGGCCGTCGTCGATCACCGCCATGTCGCGGCCAAGGCTGCGCGCGAAGGTGAAGTTCTGTTCGACCAGCAGGATCGTCGTGGTCTGGGCGATCTCGCGAAAGGCCCCGGCCATCGCGTCCACGATCGAGGGGGCCAGACCCTTGGTCGGCTCGTCAATCAGGATCAGCGCGCGCGGCTCGATAATGGCGCGGGCGACGGACAGCATCTGTTTCTGCCCGCCAGAAAGGCTCCAGGCCTGCTTGTCGCGGAATTGTTCCAGTGCCGGGAACAGCGCGTGGATACGGGCAAGCCGCGCAGGATCGAAACGCCCCGATGTGGTGGCAAGGATCAGGTTTTCGTCCACCGTCAGCGTGCCGAAGATACCCATGTTCTCTGGCACATAGGCGATGCCCTTGCGGGCGATGTCGGCCGTGTGATGGCTGGTTATATCTTCACCCTTGAACAGGACCGAGCCCGGCGACGGCTTCCACAGCCCCATGATCGAGCGCAGGGTGGTCGTCTTGCCCGCGCCGTTGCGGCCAAGCAGGACAAAGACACCGCCCTCGGGCACGTCAAAGCTGATGTCATGCAGAACAGCGTATTGGCCGATGTCCGTCTTCATGTTGCGGATCGAAAGCAAGGTCATGCCGCGCCCTCCGTTGCCCGACCAAGATAGACGTCGCGGACGATCTGGCTGTTCATCACCTCCGCCGGATCGCCATCTGCCAGCAATTCGCCGTTGTGCAGCACGATGATGCGGTCGGCCAACGCCCGCACGACCTCCATCTTGTGCTCGACCAGCAGAACGGTTTTGGTCGTGTCGGCCTTGATCCCTGCGATCAGGTCCAGAACATCGGGTGCCTGGTCCAGGCTCATGCCCGCAGTCGGTTCATCGAACATATAGATATCGGGTTCCATAGCCATCAGAAGAGCCACCTCAAGCTTGCGCTGGTCGCCATGCGGCAGATTGGCGGCGGGCTGATGTGCTACATTGGAAAGACGCGTGACCTCGAGATAGTGCTCGGCCTTCTGGGTCAGGCGGCGGAAATGCCCGACCGGCGTGAACATGCGCCATCCGGCCCCGGCACGGGCCTGCACGGCAAGGCGGATATTCTCAAGCACGCTCAGTTGCGGGAACAGGTTCGTCAGTTGGAAAGCCCTGCCCAGCCCTTGAGCGGCACGCGCCGAGGGCGACATGCGGGTGATGTTCACACCGTCTTTTGTCACCGTCCCGGCACTTGCAGCAAGCTGGCCGGAGATCAGGTTGAAATATGTGGTCTTGCCAGCCCCGTTCGGGCCGACGATCACGGTCAGCTCTCCCGGCTTGAACGCGCAAGAGACGCTGTTGACTGCGACATGCCCGCCGAAACGGATCGTCAGGTCGCTGGTGACGAGCGAAGGGGAGGTCATGGCCGTCCTCGGATTTCATGGAAAATGGAGTGCGCGGCGCGCGGGGTCCCTCCCCCCGTTGGGGAGAGGGAGAGAGCAGTCTCAGTTCTCGCGGCCGATGGGGATGTCCATATCCGCGGCGGGGATGATGCGCACCTTTTCGAGGATCGCCCAGTCGACGTTGTCATCGACCTTGACCTTGAAGTGCAGCATGTCCTGCAGCGCCTGATGGTCTTCGGGGCGGAAGGTCATCGTGCCCTTGGGTGTCTCCCAAGACATGCCTTCCATGGTCTCGATCAGCGTCTCGGTCTCGTAGTCGGGTGCTTCTGTCAGCGCCTTGACCACGGCCAGCGCTGCGGACATGCCACCGGCGGTGAAAAAGTCGGGCGGGCCGTCAAAGCGCGCCATATGTTCTTTGACCAGCCAGTCGTTCACATCGTTGCCGAAGGCTTCGTAGTAGTAGTAGACCGCACCTTCCATGCCCGGAAACCGCTTGTAGGTCGGCAGCACCGGCAGGATGTGCCCGCCCATCGAAATTTCGATGTCGTAGCGGCTGGGGTCCATCGCCTGGATCTTGCCCGGTGCGTCACCACCGCCTGCGATGTAGATCAAGATGACCTTGCGGCCTTCCTTGTCCTTCAGCGCGTTGAACATCCGCTCGGCCACAGCCGTGAAGTCGGTGGTGCCCTGGGGCACGTATTCTTCGGCCGCCACGGTGGCGCCGGTGCCGTCGAGCGCTGTTTTGAACGCGGTGATGCCGTCTCGACCAAAGGCGTAATCTTCGGCCAAGGTTGCCACAACGAGGTTCTCGTCCGGTTGCAGCGCCAGTGCCTGCGCCTGCATGTCCATCGAAGAGTTGCGCGAGGTCTTGAAGACATAGCGGTTCGAATCCGGCCCGGTCAGGCTGTCCGCAACCGCCGGTTCGACGATCAGGATCTTTTCGTATTCTTCGGCTATCGGCAACATGCCGACGGTCACACCGGACGATGTTGCGCCGACGGCCAGCAGAACCTCGTCGTCGCCGTAAGCTTCGGCCAATGCTGCGCGGGCGACGTCTGGTTTGAACTGGGTGTCCTTGATGATCAACTCGATCGGGCGCCCGTTGATCTCGTTCGTGCCGTTGGTGCCGTATTCGATGCCCATCTCGAAGCCGGTCTGGGCCTGTTTCGAGAAAGCCTCGAAGCTGGAACCGCTCAACCCGTGAAGCAGAGCTATCTTGATCGGGTCCTGTGCCTGTGCGGCCGTACCGGCAGCAAGGCCAAGGACGGCGGTTGCGACGATGCGCTTAAAGAAATTCATGGTATCCTCCCATTCTGGCAGGCTCGCGCTGTTGCATCCTCCTGCACCGCCGACCTACCGTGCGCCTATGATCACGCCAGAAACCGGCAGAGGCAATATTGTGGAAATACGTATAGACGAGGCCTACGAGACGGGAGAGTTCGCGCAGCTTGCCTATGCCTTTGCGCCCGTCGGCCTTGTGATCACCGAAAACCGTGTGATCCGCGACTGCAACGACGCCTTTGCAGAGATGTTCGGATACACGCGGGATCAACTGCGAAACCAAGTATTTGCAATGCTTTACCCATCCGATGAAGAGTTCGTGAACATCCGCGACCGCGGCGTCAAACAGCTGCAGGAAACCAACACCTATTGGGATGAACGGATCATGGCGAAGAAGTCCGGCACACTGTTCTGGTGCCGGGTCCGGGGCCACTCGTTCACCCCTGACAAGCCGCTGATGCGCGCAGTCTGGAGCTTTGCCGACCTGTCCGAAACACGTCCCTACCTGCCCCTGACAAGACGAGAGCGCGAGATCATTTCCTATCTGTCGGATGGCCTGACCAGCAAGGAAATCGCCAATAAGCTTGAGCTGTCGTATCGCACCGTTGAGGTCTATCGCGCGAAGCTGCTCAAGAAGTTCGGGGTAAGCAATTCCAGCGGGCTGTTCCAGTCGCTGGGCGGAATTGGAAGCAGTCACGTGGTATCGCGAAGCAAGGAATAGAGGCGCCCCGCCAAGTGGTGCGGCTGGAAAGGCAGGGATATTGATGAAACGTCGCACCGCACTCGCAGCCATGATGATGTCTGCCATCGCAGGAGGAACCAGTCCCTTGTTTGCATACTCCGACGACGCAAGGCCCGCTGACCTTTCGCCAAAATGGACCATGTGGAAAAGCAGGTTCCTGTCCGAGAGCGGCAGGGTGATAGACGACGAAAACGGCGGCATCAGTCATTCGGAAGGTCAGGGTTTCGGCGCACTGCTGGCGCAGGCTTTCGGGGATCAAGCTGCATTCGAAAAGATCGAAGCATGGACCAATGCCAACCTGATGGTGCGCAAGGATAACCTGATGGCTTGGCGGTGGTACGAAGGGCGCGGTGTTCAGGCGCAGGACTGGCATACGGCCACTGACGGAGACTTATTTCGTGCCTGGGCCCTCTTGCGCGCGGCGCGCGATTCAGGGTGGTCGGGCACGGAGGGGCAAAGCGAAAAGATCGCCCGAGATATCGCAGCGCTGTGCTTGCGTCCGGACCCCCGAGCCCCTGAAGCACCGCTGTTGATC
>JAGXHE010000129.1 GCA_024636445.1 Sulfitobacter sp. | reverse complement strand
TGCGTATCTGTCGATCATCGCGCGCAGAACGGCGCGGTCGCCGTCGAGAGCGGCGCAGGTGGTGTCTACGTTTGGCGTGGCGCGGTTGGTATCAGTCACGGTGGGTCTCCCTTTGCAAAACATACTGACGAGAATGTTGCGCAGCGTCCAGATGGCGCGGGCACCACAGAGCAAAGAGCGTGGGGTCATATCGGGCGGCGGGGTAGAAACCCCGCCTGCCAGTTTGTTTATATGTTTGTCCTGATGCTGATGCTGCGCGACTTTAGCCGATTTCAGCGGTCGCTTCGATTTCCAGCAAAGCCTCGTCTTCGACCAATGCGTCGATCACTACCATCGTCATCGCCGGAAAATTGCGCCCCAGAACGTCGCGGTAGGCAGCGCCCACTTCGGACTGATGCGCCAGATAGTCGGCCTTGTCGGTGACATACCACGTCAGCCGCACGATGTCTTCGCAGGTGCCGCCCGCCGCCTCGACCACGCTGCGGATGTTGCTCAGCGCCTGCCGCATCTGACCGATGAAATCATGCACTTCGAACACCTGATCGGCGGTCCAGCCGATCTGCCCGCCGACGTAAAGCGTGCCGGATTTGCTCAGAACGCCATTGGCATAGCCCTTGGCCGGTTTCCAGCCCTGAGGTTGAATGATGCGATGGGCCATGGGCCACCTCCGTTGTAGGTCATTAAATGAGGGCGTCAGACGCCCAGGAATTTGTCTGCGATGTCGCGGTCCAGCGCCGCCATGTCGCCGCGCCAGACCGATTTGCCGCGTTCGAGAATAACGGCGCGGTCCGCGATCCGGCGCAGTTCGGCCAGCGATTTGTCGACCACCAGCAGCCCGAGGCCTGTTTCAGTTTTCAATGTGCGCACGGCGGCCCATATCTCTTGGCGGACCACGGGGGCCAGGCCTTCGGTCGCCTCGTCCAGCATCAGCAGGCGCGGGTTGGTCATCAGCGCGCGGCCAATCGCCAGCATCTGTTGCTCGCCGCCCGACAGCGACGCGGCAAGCTGGGTCTGCCGCTCCTCAAGCCGCGGAAACAGCGCCGTCACCCGCGCCATGTCCCAATGCCCAGCCCGCGCCGCCGCGATCAGGTTTTCGCGCACAGTCAGGTTGGCAAAACAGCGCCGCCCCTCGGGCACCAGACCCAGACCGGCGCGCGCCGCCTTGTGCGGCGGCAGGGCCGCGATATCGTGCCCGTCCAGCTTGACGGTGCCGGATTTGTGTTTCAGCAGACGGCTGATCACCTTGATGGTGGATGACTTTCCCATCCCGTTGCGTCCCATCAGCGCCACAAGCTCGCCTTCGGCCACGTCCAGATCGACGCCGAACAGCGCCTGCGACGGGCCATAGGACGCCTGCACGCTTTCCAGTTCCAGCAAGCTCATGCCGCGTCCTCCTCGCCCAGATAGGCAGTGCGCACCTGAGGGTCGGCGCGGATTTCGTCGGCGGTGCCGGTGGCGATGATCTTGCCGTAGACCAGCACGCTGATCCGGTCGGCCAGCGCGAATACCGCGTCCATGTCGTGTTCCACCAGCAGGATCGGTGCCTCGCGGCGCAGCCCGTCAAGGAAGGTGGTCATCCGCTTGGACCCCGACGCGCCCAGCCCCGCCATCGGTTCGTCCATGACGAAGGCGTGCGGCTTTAACGTCAGGGCAACAGCGACCTCAAGCAACCGGCGCTGGCCGTGGCTAAGCTCTGCGGTGCGGGTGGCGGCATGATCCGCAAGCCCGACGCGCTGCAACGCCGCCTGCGCCTGTGCCACCAGTTCTGCATCGTGCATCACCGGACGCAGGAACCGCCAGACCGAACCGGCGCGGCCCATCGCACCCAGCACGGCGTTTTGCAACACCGTCGCCTCCATCGCCAGCGACGAGATCTGGAACGTGCGCGCCAGCCCGGCGCGGGCGCGGGCCTGCGTGCTAAGCGCGGTCACATCGCGCCCTTTGAACCACACCCGACCCGCATCGGGGGCCAGCCCGCCCGCAATCTGCTTGATCAGCGTCGATTTGCCCGCCCCGTTCGGCCCGATCAGCGCGTGAATTTCACCGGGCATCAGCGCCAGCGTCACCCCGTCGGTGGCCTGCAATGCGCCAAACGCCTTGTGCAGCCCGTCCACATGCAACAGCGGTTCAGTCATGGGCCACCTCCCGCCCCGCAAGCGATCCGATAAGACCGCCGCGTGCGAACAGCACCACCAGCAGCAGGATCGTGCCCACATAGATCAGCCAGAAATCCGACACCGGCGACAGCAGATGTTCGAGCAGCACGAACAGCATCGCCCCCGCCACCGGACCGAACAGACGGCCCACCCCGCCCAGCACGATGAAGACGATAAATTCGCCCGACATCTGCCAGCTGAACATCGTCGGGCTGACGAAACGGTTGAGATCGGCAAAGAGCGCGCCCGCCAGCCCCGTCACCGCACCCGAGATCACGAAGGCCACCAGCCGCAGCCGGAAGGGCCCGAGGCCCACGGTCTCGACCCGCTCGGCGTTCTGGCGCGCGGCACTCAGCGCGAGGCCGAAGGGCGCACGGGCCAGACGGCCCATCCACCACAGGACCCCCGACAGGATCGCAAAGACCAGCGCAAAGAACTGCATCGGGTCCAGCGTGTTCAGCCCCGGAAAGTCGTTTCGCACATAGATGCTGAGGCCGTCCTCGCCGCCATATGCAGGCCAGGAGATCGCGAAATAGTAGAACATCTGCCCGAAAGCGAGCGTGATCATGATGAAATAGACGCCCGAGGTGCGCAGCGACAGTGCTCCGATGGCCAAAGCCGCAAGTGCAGAGCTTGCGATCGCGACCAGCCAGATCACCGGCATCGACTTGGTGCCTTCAAGCACGAACCATGTGTCCATGATCGGCGTATAGGTCTGGGCGTGATGTGCGAGAATACCCATGGCGTAGCCGCCGATGCCAAAGAACGCCGCATGGCCAAGGCTGACCAACCCGCCCAGACCCAAGGCAAGGTTCAGCCCGACAGCCGCCAGCGCAAAGATCGCGGCACGGGTGATCAGGGTGATCAGAAACGTCTCGCCCATCACAAAGGCCAGACCGGCGGCCACCGGCATCGCCAGATAAAGCAGTGTGTTCAGTATCGTTTCGCGCCGCATCTCATGCCCTTCCATAAAGGCCGGTGGGCCGGAACAGCAGAACCAGCGCCATCAGGATATAGATCGACATCGACGCCAGCGCCGATCCGATGGTCGTCGCACTTGACGGGTCCATGAACAGACCGAACAGCAGCGGCAACAGCACGCCGCCCAGCGTGTCGGTCAGCCCCACCAGCAACGCGCCGACCAGCGCGCCCTTGATCGAGCCGATGCCACCGATCACGATGACCACAAAGGCAAGGATCAACACAGGCTCGCCCATGCCCACCTGCACCGACTGGATCGCGCCCACCAGTGCGCCGGCAAGGCCGGCCAGTGCCGCACCCAGCGCGAAAACGATTGTGTAAAGACGGCTTATATCGACGCCGAGCGCCGCGATCATCTCGCGGTCGCTTTCACCCGCACGGATCTGGATGCCGATGCGGGTGCGCGCGATCAGCTGGAACAGCCCCACGGCGATCAGCAGCCCGATGACGATGATCAGCAGACGATAGGACGGATAGAGGATGCCACCCGGCAATGTCACCGGACCGGACAGCGCGGCAGGCACATCGAGGTAGAGAGGGAACGATCCGAACAGCCACCGCGTGCCTTCGGAAAAGATCAGGATCAATGCAAAGGTGGCCAGAACCTGATCGAGGTGGTCGCGGTCATAAAGCCTGCGGATCACCACCATTTCGATGATCATGCCCGCCGCTGCCGCCGCCGCCAGCGCCGCCCCCAAGGCCAGCACGAACGATCCCGTCCAGCCCGCCACCGCCGCCGCCGCGAAGGCACCGATCATATAGAGCGAGCCGTGGGCCAGATTGATCAGCCCCATGACCCCGAAAATCAGCGTGAGACCGGCGGCCATCAGGAACAGCGTGATCCCCGATTGCAGCCCGTTCAGGACCTGTTCGATCAACAAAATTGGTGTCATCTGCCACCCCTGCCCCGCGCGATGCACAGGCAAGCCCTTGAAATTAAGTTTGTTTCAGAAACTGGCTCTGGCAGGAAACCCGCCAGAGCCGCAGGTCTTTCAACCCGTCTTACATCGAGCAGTCAACGCCGTAGACGTCGGAGTGATCGGTTGCCGCGACACCGATGATCTTGTTGGTGACGACATCACCTTCCTTGACCACTTCGCGCATGTAGATGTCCTGGATCGGGTGTTGGTTATCCGCGAACGAGAACTTGCCGCGCACCGATTGGAAATCAGCCTCTTTCAGTGCCGCCTGAAACGCGTCGGCGTCGTTCACGTCGGCCTTGCCCATTGCGGACATCAGCAACAGTGCGGTGTCATAGCCCTGAGCCGCATAGAGCGACGGCAGACGGCCATATTCGTCCTGAAACGCCTGAACGAATTCGGCGTTGCCCGGCACGTCAAGATCCTTGGACCAATGCGAGGTGTTCTTTACGCCCAATGCGGCATCGCCAATCGCACCCAGAATACCCTGATCAAAGCTGAAGGCGGGGCCCATCACGTTCTTGTCGACGCCCGATCCTGCCCACTGCTTCATGAACGAGATGCCCATGCCGCCCGGCAGGAAGAAATAGACCGTATCCGCATCAGACGCGCGGATCTGCGCGATTTCAGCGGCGTAGTCGGTCTGGCCGAGACTGGTGTAAACCTCGTTCACGACCTCGCCTGTGAAGGTGCGCTTGAAGCCGGTCATGCCGTCGATGCCCGCCGGATAGTTGGGCGCCATCAGGAACACTTTTTCAATGTCATTTTCGTTGGCCCAAAGCCCGCCCGCCTCGTAGAAGGCGTCGTTCTGCCATGAGATGTTGAAATAGAGCGGGCTACATCCCTTGCCCGCCAGCGCCGAAGGGCCTGCATTGGGCGACAGGTAGAATTTGCCCTGCGCCGTTGCCGACGGAATCACGGCCATGGCAAGGTTCGACCAGATGATACCGGTCAGCACGTCGACGTTCTCGGACTGGATCATCTTGTCGGCCAGTTGCACCGCGATATCGGGCTTTTGCTGGTCGTCTTCGATGACGACCTCCAGCATCTCGTTGCCCTTGGCCGCAAGCATGAAGCCGTCGCGCACGTCGATGCCCAGACCCGCGCCTCCGCCCGAAAGCGTGGTGATCATGCCGACCTTGAGTTTGCCGCCGTGCCCGTCAGCCAAAGCCGCCGTGCCGGTCAGCGCCATGCAGGCGGCTGCTACCAGTGATTTCATTTTCATCTTGGTCGTCTCCCTATGTACCGGGGTCATTGCGCCCCTGTTGTTGTCTTGGTCGTTGTTTCGCCGGATGACCGTTTTCAGGTCACCCTGCTGCGATTCCGATATTGCGGATCATCCCACAGTTTGTCACGCATCACCGTTTCGATATGGTCCACGGCTGCCATCACGTCGTCCGCGTCCAGATAAAGCGGCGTAAACCCAAAGCGCATGATGTCCGGCGCGCGAAAGTCCCCGATGACGCCGCGCGCAATCAACGCCTGCATTGCGGCATAGCCTTCGGTGAAGTGGAACGAGACCTGACTGCCGCGTTGTTGCGCATCGCGCGGGCTGGCCAGCGTCAGAGCGGGCACGCGGGCCTCGACCTCGCGGATGAACAGGTCTTGCAATTCAATCGACGCCGCACGCAGGTCGGCCATGTCGACGCCCTCCCAGATTTCCATCGCGGCCTCGAGTGCTGCCATCTGGATGACCGGCGGAGTGCCCACGCGCATCCGCTCGATCCCGCCAGCGGGGCGATATTCGGGGTCAAAATCAAAGGGCGCATCGTGGCCCAGCCATCCGGCCAGCGCGGGCTGAACCTCTTTGGCCAGATCGGGGCGCACATAGATGAACGCAGGCGCGCCGGGACCGCCGTTGAGGTATTTATAAGTGCAACCCACCGCCATTTCGCAGTTGCTGGCCGCCAGATCGACAGGCACGGCACCGGCGGAATGTGCCAGATCCCAGATCATCACGGCATCATTGTCATGGGCGACTTTGGTAATGGCGTTCATGTCGTGCATCCGCCCGGTGCGGTAATCCACCTCGGTCAGCATCACGGCGGCGACCTGATCGTCGATGGCTCCCGCCACGTCTTCGGGAGCCACTGTTTTCAGCTTAAACCCTTGATCCAGAGTGTTTATCAGCCCCTGCACCATGTAAAGATCGGTGGGGAAGTTGCCGGTGTCGCTAAGGATCACCTTGCGTCCGGGCCGCATCTTCAACGCCGCCGCGACCGCCTGATAGACCTTGATCGACAGCGTGTCGCCCATCACCACAGACCCTGCGGGTGCGCCGATCAGGCGGCCCACCTTGTCACCGATCTGTGCAGGCTGCGCCATCCATCCCGCATCGTTCCAGCCGCGGATCAGCATCTGGCCCCATTCATCCGCGATCATGTTTGAAACCCGCGCCCGAGCCGCTTTTGGCAATGGCCCCAAGGAGTTACCGTCGAGGTAAAGCACGCCCTCAGGCAGATCGAACATCTCTTTGCGCAGCACCATTACAACTCTCCTCTGACATGCCAAAGCTCTGGAAACAGCTCAACTTCGAGCATTTTGCGCAGGTAGCCCACCCCCGAGGTGCCACCGGTGCCGCGTTTGAAGCCGATGATCCGCTCCACCGTGGTCACATGGTTAAAGCGCCAACGGCGGAAATAATCCTCAAGGTCCACCAGCTTTTCCGCCAACTCATAGAGTTCCCAACAGGTTGCGGGGTCTTCGTAAATCGTTTTCCACATCGCCTGCACCGACGGGTCAGCGCTCCAGGCCGACTGCGAGGGGGCCGGGTCAGGCGCTTGGACGTTCAACTTTTCCGCGACCACGGCGACCGCTACCTGATACAGGCTTGGTTGCGCCAATTCCGCTTCGAGCGTTGCGTGCGCCTCGGTGCGGTGTTCGTGTACTTTTTTCAGCGCCACCTGCCGGTTGCCCAGCAGATATTCGACCATCCGGTACTGGTGCGACTGAAACCCCGATGAATTGCCCAAGGACGGGCGAAAGGCGGTATATTCGCTGGGCGTCATCGTACGCAGCACATCCCACGCGCCGTTCAACTGCTCGAAAATCCGCGCAACGCGGCTCAACATCTTGAAAGCTGGCTGCAAATCGCCCGAAGCCACGCGGGCACGCGCGGTCTGCAACTCGTGGATCGCCAGCCGCATCCACAGCTCGGACGTCTGGTGCTGAACGATGAACAGCATCTCGTCGTGGGCATCCGAGAGCGGGTGCTGCGCGGTCAGGATCGCGTCCAGCCCGAGATAGTCGCCATAGGACATATCCTTGCTGAAATCGAGTTTTGCGCCGTGGTGGTCTGTCATTCGGTATCTCTCAAGGCAAAACGCTGGATTTTTCCGGTGGCGGTTTTGGGCAGCGCATCAACGAACCGGATGTCGCGTGGGTATTTGTAAGGAGCGATGGTCGCTTTAACATGCTCCTGCAACGCCTTGATCAAGTTGGCATCCTTGGACGTTCCGTCAGAGACGACCACATGCGCCTGCACGATCTGGCCGCGTGCCTCGTCAGGCTTGGCGACGACCGCACATTCCACCACGTCGGGGTGAGACAGCAGCGCCGCCTCGACCTCGGGGCCGGCGATATTATAGCCGGAACTGACAATCATGTCGTCATTGCGCGCGGCGAAATGCAGGTAGCCGTCTTCGTCCATCGTGAAACTGTCGCCGGTGATGTTCCAGCCGTCCTGCACATAGTCGGCCTGCCGGTCGTCCGCCAGATAGCGACATCCCGTCGGCCCCTGCACCGCCAGCCTGCCCACCGTGCCGCGCGGCACCTCGACACCATCTGGATCGACCACCTTGGCGCGGTACCCTGTCACCGGCTTACCGGTACAGGCAGGACGGTGATCGTCAAAGCGGTTCGAGATGAAAATATGCAGCATTTCGGTCGCGCCGATCCCGTCGAGCATCGGCTTGCCGGTCTTTGCGATCCATTCCTCATAGACCGGCGCGGGCAGCGTTTCGCCCGCCGACACTGCGGCGCGCAGGCTGCTCAGGTCGGCGCCCTCGTCCATCGCACGCAGCATCGCGCGGTAGGCGGTGGGCGCGGTAAGGCACACGGTCGCGCGGTATTTCTCAATGATCTCAATCATGTTCGGCGGAGACGCGGTTTCCAGCAAGGTCGCCGCCGCCCCGAACCGCAGCGGAAAGATCGCCAGCCCCCCAAGGCCGAAGGTGAACGCCAGCGGCGGCGAGCCGACAAAGACATCCTCGGGCACGACGCCCAGAACCTCGCGCGCATAGCCGTCCGCGATCATCAAAAGGTCCCGGTGAAAATGCATCGTCGCCTTGGGGCTGCCGGTGGTGCCGCTGGTAAATCCCAGCAGCGCCACGTCGTCCCGCCCCGTCTGCACTGCGTCGAACCTGACCGGTTTCTCCAGAGCCAGACGGTCCAGCTCTGCCTCATGGTTCGATGTGCCGTCGAAACCCGCAACCGAGGTCAGGTATTCCGACCCATCGGCGCAGGCCGTCATTTCGTCCATCAGCCGCGTGTCACACAAGGCATGGCTGATCTGCGCCTTGTCCACGATCGCGCTCAGTTCGCCCGCGCGCAGCATCGGCATGGTGTTCACCACCACCGCGCCCGCCTTGGTCGCGGCCAGCCAGCAGGCCACCATTGCAGGGTTGTTGGCAGACCGGATTAGAACGCGATTACCGGGCTTTACGCCAAGATCCTCAACCAAAACATGCGCGATTCGATTGGTCCAGTCCGTCAGTTCCTTGTAGGTGCGCCGCCGCCCGTTTCCGATCAGCGCGGTGTGGTCGCCAAAGCCCTTGGCCACCATCTCATCGGTCAGTGCGACCCCGACATTGAGGATCTCCGGGTAGTCAAACCCGTCCATGGCAAACTCGGGCCATTGCTCTTGCGGCGGCAGATTGTCGCGCGAAAACATGTCGGTATGTGCTGACGGGCCTAACATCATTTGCCTCCTGCGAAGTCTGCCAAAGTCTGCCGCGCGATTACGATCTTCTGCACATCCGAGGCCCCCTCGTAGATGCGCAATGCGCGGATTTCACGGTAGAGGCTCTCGACCATCTGTCCGCTGCGCACGCCGTCACCTCCATGGAGTTGCACCGCTGCATCAATCACCTTTTGCGCCTGATCCGTGGCAAACAGCTTGGCCATCGCGGCCTCGCGGGTCACCCGTGGTGCGCCACTGTCCTTGGTCCATGCCGCGCGGTAAATCAGCAAGGCCGAGGCATCTACGTCCACCGCCATTTCAGCGATATGCCCTTGAACCAACTGCAATTCCGCCAGTGCAGCCCCCTGCACCTGCCGCGTTGTCACCCGCGTCAGCGCCTCGTCCAGTGCGCGACGGGCAAAGCCCAGGGCTGCCGCAGCCACGGTCGAACGGAACACATCAAGCACCGACATCGCGATGCCAAAGCCCTTGCCGCGTTCGCCCAGCAAGGCCGAGGCAGGCACGCGGCAATCGGTAAACGTCAACGTCGCCAACGGATGCGGCGCGATCACCTGCAAGCGTTCGGTCACTTCCAGCCCCGGCGTGTCCGCAGGCACGACAAAGGCCGACAACCCGCGTGCGCCCGCCACGTCTTCGGAGCGGGCAAAGACGGTGTAGACGTCTGCAATACCACCATTGCTGATCCAGGTCTTTTGTCCATTAAGAACAAATTCGTCACCATCCAGCGCCGCAGACATGGTAGAACTTGCCACATCCGAACCCGATTGAGGTTCCGTCAGCGCGAAGGCCGAAATCGCCTGACCGCTGCGCGTCAGCGGCAGCCACGCGTCTTTCTGTGCCTGCGTCCCGAACAGCGATATCGCCCCCGTGCCCAGCCCCTGCATGGCAAAGGCGAAATCGGCCAGACCGTCGTGGCGCGCCAGGGTTTCGCGGATCAGACACAAGGTCCGCACGTCCAGCGCGCCACCCGAATGTTGCAACCAGCCAGCATCGCCCAGCGCCACCACCAAATCACGGCAGGCCGCATCGACATCGGAATGATCCACAGGCAAGTTGGCGGCGCACCATGCATCTAGATCATCGGCCAACGCCTTGTGGCGCGGTTCAAAAAACGGCCAGTTCAGAAACGATCTGTCAGACATATCCACAGGCTCCTGTTCTCTGTGTCGCCCTATCCGTGCGGCCGTTTCCCATCTTCAGTCTCCCTCGAAGACGGGGCGTTCCTTGCCGACAAAGGCGCGGTAGGCGCGTTCAAAGTCTGCCGTCTGCATGCAGATCGCCTGTGCCTGCGCTTCGGCTTCGATCGCCTGATCCAGCGACATCGACCATTCCTGCGCTAGCATCGTCTTGGTCATCATATGGGCAAAATTCGGCCCCGCAGCGATCTGCGCCGCGAGTTCGTGCGCCGTTGTTTCCAGCGCGTCAGCGGCGACCAGACGGTTGAAAAATCCCCATCTTTCGCCCTCCTCGGCGCTCATCGACCGGCCCGTGTACAGCAGTTCCGCCGCACGACCCTGACCGATGATCCGGGGCAACATCGCGCACGCGCCCATGTCGCAGCCCGCCAGTCCGACGCGGGTGAACAGGAACGCGGTCTTGGCCTCGGGTGTGCCGATCCGCAGGTCAGAGGCCATCGCGATGATTGCCCCAGCACCCACACAAATGCCGTCGATGGCCGCAATAACCGGTTTGCCGCAGCCCAGGATCGCCTTGACCAGATCGCCGGTCATGCGCGTAAATCGCAGCAGTTCCTTCATGTTCATATTGGTCAAAGGTCCAATGATATCATGCACGTCTCCGCCAGAGCTGAAGTTTCCCCCGTTCGATGCGAACACCACGGCATGCACGTCGTCGGCATAGTGCAGGTCGCGAAACCAGTCGCGCAACTCGGCGTAGCTGTCGAAGGTCAGAGGGTTCTTGCGGTCCGGTCGGCTGAGCCGCACGGTGGCGATGCCGCCGGAGGTCTCGCATTCAAAATGGGTTACGTCAGAGCGCATTGGTCATTTCCTTCTGGTCTTGTATTTCGGCCAGACGCAGCAGGCGCGTGGCCAGGCTTCGGGCCTCTTCGGCAGTGAAATCGCCCAGCATGTCGTCGATCCAGCCCTCGTGGGCCTGTGCCTGGCGCGCAAACTCGGACCCGCCAGCAGCGGTCAGGCGCACCATCATCGCACGGCGGTCACCGGGCACTGGCACGCGTTCGGCCAGCCCTTCGGCGGTCAGACGGTCGACGATGCCGGTGACATTGCCGTTCGACACCCGCAGCACGCCGGACAGCGCGCTCATTTTCAGCCCCTCGGGGTGACGCGACAGGGCGGCCATCATGTCAAAGCGGGGCAATGTCGTCTCGAACTCGCGGCGCAGGGCGTCGCGCAGGCGTGCCTCGATCCCGCGTGTCACTTTCAACAGGCGCAACCACAGGCGCAAGCGGTCCTTTGCGGTGGTCATATCTCTCCGCCCGAAACGGAAAGCGTGTGGCCGTTGACCATCGACGCGCCGTCAGAGGCCAGAAACGTAACCGCTGCGACGACTTCGTCCACGGTGATCATCCGCCGCATCGGGTTGCCCGAGGTGATCCGCGCGGTTGCTTCCTCGGCGCTGATCTTGAACCTTTCGGCGACGCCCTGCACCGCCGCGTCGCCCATCGGCGTGTCGACGAAACCGGGGCAGACCGCGTTGCAGGTGATCCCCTCGCGCGCGACCTCTTGTGCGAGGGCGCGGACCAATCCGACCACGCCGTGTTTCGCTGCCACATAGGCCGAGATGTTGGGCCCGCCCTGCAATCCGGCGGTCGAGGCGATGGCGATCAGCCGCCCGCCGCGTTTCATCCCCTGCAAGGCGGCGCGAAAGGTCAGGAAAGTGCCCGTCAGGTTCACGTCAACCGTGCCTTTGAACACGTCCAGAGGCATATCGCGCAGCTTCATCGACTTGCCCGCCCCCGCATTGGCGATCACCACGTCATAATCGCGCGAAAACAAGGCGTTGACCGAGGCCTCGTCGGTCACGTCGCAAGTCAGGCAGGTCATGCCGCGCCCGCCATCGGTCTCTTCCAGCGCGTCCATCCGGCGGCCCGCGATGGTCACCGCGTCGCCCGCCTCTGCCATGGCGCGCGCAATGCCGCGCCCGATACCGGACCCGCCGCCGGTGATCAAAACCTGTCTCATACCCGTTCCTCTGTCTCTGCGGCGCGGTCCGCCAGCCGCCAAAGCTGGTCGCGGCCCGGACCGTATGGAAGTGGCCAATGCGCCTGCCTGTCACCGATGCGCGCGGCTTCGCGCAGGGTCCAGTAGGGGTCGGCCAGATGCGGCCGCGCAAGGCAGACCAGATCGGCGCGGCCCGCCATCAGGATCGAATTGACGTGATCCGCCTCGAAGATATTGCCCACTGCCATCGTCTTGACGCCCGCGTCGTTGCGGATGCGGTCCGACATTGGCGTCTGGAACATTCGGCCATAGACTGGGCGTGCATCCGCGCTGGTCTGGCCCGCGCTCACGTCAATGATATCGGCCCATGCACCTGTAAAGGCGCGCGCGATTTCCACTGACTCTTCCGGTGTGACGCCCATGTCGTGCCAATCGGTCGACGAAATCCGCACGGCCATCGGTTTGCCCTCTGGCCAGACGGCACGCATGGCGGTGAAGACCTCGACAGGATAGCGCAGGCGGTTTTCCAGCGACCCGCCGTAGGTATCGTCGCGGGTGTTCGACAGTGGCGAGATGAACGACGAGATCAGATAGCCGTGCGCCGCGTGCAGTTCAATCATGTCGAAACCTGCGCGCTCGGCCATTTCCGTGGCCTTCACGAACTGGTCGCGCACCGTGTCCATGTCATCGCGCGTCATCTCGCGTGGTGTGGCGTTGTCCTCGGACCACGGCAGCGCACTGGCAGACATCAGCGGCCAGTTGTCCGACACCAGCGGCGCGTCCATCTTTTCCCAGCCAAGCTGCGTCGAACCCTTGCGCCCTGCATGGCCGATCTGGCAGCAGATCGCGGCGTCGGTTTCGCTGTGCACAAAGTCCACCAGCCGTTTCCACGCCGCCTCGTGTTCGGGCGCATAGAGACCCGGACAGCCCGGCGTGATCCGGCCCTCGGCCGACACGCATGTCATTTCTGTATAGACCAGCCCCGCGCCGCCCTTCGCACGTTCGCCGTAGTGGATCAGGTGCCAGTCGGTCGGGCAGCCATCCACGGCCTTGTATTGCGCCATGGGCGAGACCACGATGCGGTTGGCCAGCGTCAGGTCGCGCAGTTTCAGCGGTGCGAACATCGGCGCGCGGGGGGCTTCGTTTGCGCCTGCGCCCGCCCCGGCACCCGCCTGCGCCATAAACCAGCCTTCGGCGTCTGCCAGCCATTTCGGATCGCGCGTCCGCAGGTTTTCGTGGCTGATACGTTGTGACCTTGTCAGCATCGAATAGTTCAGCTGGACCGGGTCCATGTCCAGATACCGTTCCACATCCTCAAACCATTCCAGCGAGTTACGCGCCGCCGATTGCAGGCGCAGCACTTCCAGCCTTCGCGCGGCTTCGTAGTCGGTAAAGGCCTTGCCAAGGTCCGGCTCGTTCACCACCGCTTCGGCCAGTTTGGCGGCGGATTCCAGGGCCAGTTTGGTCCCCGACCCGATCGAGAAATGCGCCGTGGCCGAGGCATCGCCCAGCAGCACGACGTTTTCGTGGTGCCATGTTTCGCACAGCACACGCGGAAACTTGATCCACGCCGAGCCGCGCACATGGTTGGCGTTGGACATCAGCGCATGGCCGTCCAGATGGGCGGCAAAGATACGCTCGCAGGTGGCGATACTGTCCTCTTTGCTCATGCTGTCGAAACCAAAGGCGTCGTAGGTCGCCTGCGCACATTCCACGATGAACGTCGCGGTGTCGGGGTCGAACTGGTAGGCGTGCGCCCAGACCCAGCCGTGTTCGGTCTTCTCGAAGATAAAGGTAAATGCATCGTCGAATTTCTGATGCGTGCCCAGCCAGACAAAGGGGCAGCGGCGCACGTCGATGTCGGGTTTGAACGTGTCCTGAAATTCCAGCCGCGTTTTCGAATTCAGCCCGTCGCAGGCGACCACCAGATCGTAGTCATCCATATAGGCGCTGGCAGCGGCCACTTCGGTTTCGAATTGCAGATCGACACCCAGATCGCGGGCGCGTGTCTGTAGCAAGCTGAGCAGCGTTTTGCGTCCGATGCCGCAAAAGCCGTGGCCGGTGCTGACAATCCGCTGGCCCTTGTGGTGCAGCGCGATGTCGTCCCAATAGGCGAAATGCTGGCGGATTGTCTCGGCGCTGACGGGATCGTTTGCGGCCAGATTGCCCAGCGTTTCATCCGACAGAACCACGCCCCAGCCGAATGTATCGTCGGGTTTGTTCCGCTCGATCACTGTGACTTCGGCGTTAGGATCACGCAGCTTGAGCGAGATGGCGAAATACAGTCCGGCAGGGCCGCCCCCAAGGCATACAGCGCGCATATCAGTCTCCCCAGATCCAAGTCAGGTTGAGGCTAGGCAGGATTCCATTTTATTTCAAGCAAAAATATTTTAGGCATGAAGCAATTGCGGGAAATGCGTGTTGGTGCACAAATGCAAGGCGCTCTGGTCCAAGGCGCCCATGCCCGAAATTTCTTGCTGTAAGCTGGGCAACGGCGTATTGTCAGATGACACTCATGGAAAGTTTATGACCTGTTAAAGTGGGAAGGCTCGACGCCCTTCCGATGCACATCGGACCAAGCGCACACCCGAGCTTGCGCAGGGGCGTCTGGTCTCTTGCGATCTCGTCAGACTACATATTTTCAGTGCGGGACCGCGACCCGCCTCTTGAACGTGAGAGTTCACCACGATGACACGAGACTATTCCAAATTCCTGGTGCCCGCAGGGTCAAAGCCCCTCTCCAAGCGCGCGCCGACGCCTTTGGAACTGTTGGGGTGGAAGCCGTATTTCAGCCAGCAGATCCCCATCGAAGAGCTTGATGACGCGTCGCCTGTGCGCGTGACCGAAGTGCACCGTTCGGGGCTGCGGGTTCTGGGCGATGGCATCGACACCACGATACCGCCGGGGCCGGAGGCGACCGTTGGCGACTGGTTCTTGCTGGACGGGACCAATCCCGCAGACAGCACCCTGCTTGATCGTATCAGCCTGTTCGAGCGGCGCGCGGCGGGGCACGACCGCAAACGCCAGATGATCGCGGCCAATGTCGATACGGTGTTCATCGTGACCTCGTGCAACCGCGACTTTAACGTCGCACGGCTGGAACGCTTTGTGGCAATGGCCTTTGAGGCGCAGGTGACCCCTGTGATCCTGCTGACCAAGGCCGATCTGTGCGATGATATCGGCCCCTATCTGGACGCCGCCCGTGAGATTTCGAACCGCGTGGTGGTCGAGGCGCTGAATGCCAAAAGCGCGGAGCCTGTCGCAAAGCTTGCCTACTGGTGCACGCCCGGTCAGACCGTCGCCTTTTTGGGATCGTCGGGCGTGGGCAAGTCAACGCTGGTCAACGCCTTGTTTGAAAGAAGCGTGGCCGACACCGGAGCGGTGCGCGAAGACGACAATCGCGGGCGTCACACCACGACGCACCGCCATTTGCACTTTACCCCCGACGGCTGTGCGGTGCTGGACACGCCGGGGATGCGCGAATTGCAACTGACCGATGTCGAAGACGGGATCGCCGAGGTGTTCGATGATCTGGTGACGCTTGCGGCCCAATGTCGGTTCAACGACTGCGCCCATGAGACCGAGCCGGGATGCGCGGTAAATCAGGCGCTGAAAGAGGGCGTGATCGACGCGCCACGGTTTGCACGGTGGAAGAAACTGGCCAGCGAAGAGCGGTTCAACACCACCAGCCTGTCGGCGCGCAAGGCCAATGACCGGTCGTTTCACAAGATGGCCAAGGCGGCTCAGAAGCAGAAGAAACGGTAGGAAGCGGAACTCAACCGTCCGTCATCAACGCAGCCAGAACCTTGCGCGCCGCATCGCTGATCGGCACGGGGCGGCGGTTGATCCGGTCGACGTTCACATGCACAAACCGCCCCTCGGCGGCGGCGCTGTCTTCGTCGTTCCGAAAAAGGCCTATCTCGTAGTGCACCGAAGACCCGCCCAGCCGCGACACGCGGATGCCTGCGTGGACCACATCGGGAAATGCCATTTCACCATGAAAGATGCATCCAGTTTCGACCACCAGAAAAACCGTCTCGCTGGCCTTCAGGTCCAGCACGCCCTGTTCGATCAAATGTCCGTTAACGGCGGTGTCGAACAGCTGGTAGTGCACCGCGTTGTTCATGTGGCCGTACGTGTCATTGTCCAGCCAGCGTGTGCTGATGATCGAAAACGCGGTGTAATCGGCCCGCGTGCCGGGTTTCGGGCGGTTTACCATGCGGCCTCGTAGATTTGCAGCGCGTCGGCTTCGGCCACCGCACGCGGGTTGTTGACCAGCAGCCGGGTCTGGTTCATCGCGTCGCGCGCCAGCATCGGCAAGTCGTCCTGCCCGATGCCGACGTCGCGCAGGCCCTTTTGCAGACCACAGCGGGTGGACAGGTCTTGCAGCGCATCGGCAAAGGCGGTTGCCGCCGCCTGCCCCTCAAGCCCGGCGAGATCGGGAAAGGTGATGCCCGCCAGCTCGGCATAGGGTGTGGGCGCTGTCACCGCGTTGAAGCGCAGCACATGCGGCAGGACCAGCGCGTTTGACAGCCCGTGCGGCACCTTGAAGTGGCCACCGATGGGATAGGCCAGCGCGTGCACCGCGGCCACCGGACTGTTGGCAAAGGCCTGCCCCGCCAGCAGCGACCCCAGCAGCATGTCGCCGCGTGCGGCCATATCGTGCGGCTGTTGCACCGCGCGTTCCAGCGCGCCGCCCATAAGGCGCAGCGCCTCGACCGCCAGCGCGCGGCTGACGGGGTTGTTGTTCGGGGACGCACTGGCATAGCTTTCGATGGCGTGCACCATCGCGTCGATGCCGGTGGCAGCGGTCACGTGAGCGGGCAAATCGCGGGTCAGTTCAGGGTCCAGCAGGGCCACATCGGGGATGATCAGCGGGCTGACCACGCCCATCTTTTCCGAAGCACCCGTGGTCACGATGCTGATTGGCGTCACTTCCGATCCGGTGCCCGAGGTCGTC
>JAGXHE010000018.1 GCA_024636445.1 Sulfitobacter sp. | reverse complement strand
ATAGAGCACCGACCATTCGGTTTTCTGCTCGGGCGCTCCGGCCCAGACCACGCGTTTTTCGGTGCCTTCGGTGATGTCGTCGAAACGCGCTTCGGTGCGGGCAAAGTGGGCGGACACGCCGTCGTCAAACTGTGCTGTGTCGAAAGACATCGCCAGAGGTGCAGGTTCGCGGGGACCGAAGGCAATTATCAGGGCAAATAGGGCAAGCAGGACGACCACAAACCACGCACCCGCGCGGCGCCACGTCATCAAGTGGCCCCGGCGATGACATCCGTCACCGCCTGTTCGATCAGTCCCAGACAAGGCCCGTCGGAAAACCGGTGATCGGCGTCCTTGACCAGCAAAAGCCGCATGTCGGGGCTGTCGGCGTGGTTCAGCAGATGCACGGCGGTTTCGGTGCTGACGGCGCTGTCGGCGGTGCCTTGCAGACAGCGCACGACAAAGGGCAGCGGCAGCGGATCGCGCAGCACCAGCTGCGTGCGCCCGTCGTCGATCATGCGTTTGGTGATGATGTAAGGCTCCATATAGTCCGAAGGCATCGCGATCTGTCCGTCACGCTCCAGCTCGGCCTTTTGAGCGTCGGCAAAGCTGGCCCAATAGCCGTCTTCGGTGAAATCTGGGGCGGCGGCGATGGTGACCAGCCCTGCGACGCGTTCGGGGTGCGCGCGGGCAAACAGCAGCGATTGCCAGCCGCCCATGGACGAGCCGACGGGTACGATCTTGCCCGTGGTCAGGGTGGTGATCGCCGCTGCGGTATCCTCGGCCCAGTCGCCGATGCAGCCTTGCTCGAAGGTGCCGCTGCTTAGGCCGTGGCCGGAATAGTCGAACCGCAGGAAGGCGCGGCCCTGGGCCTTGCACCATGCTTCGAGATGCACGGCCTTGGTGCCTTCCATGTCGGATTTCAGCCCGCCCAGAAACACCACGCAGGGGCCACGGCCTGCAGTCAGATGATAGGCGATGCGGCGGCCTTGTGGCGTTTCCAGATAGAGCGGATCAGGCATCGAGGCCTCCTTAATTCACGTTTTGAGGCAGTCTGCGCAGGGTTGGCGGGGCGTACAACTCGATTTTTGTAAAAGTGCCCGCAGCCTGTGAACGCCACGTCAGTTTATCGCAGCCTTGGCGAGCCTTGCTCTTTCAGCTTGCGCGGCCCAAAGCTGCCCTATGCAAGCACCCCCCACACTGTTGATCCCGGTCCTGACCCTGTCGAATTTCCTGATCGGTGTCGGGGCATTCATCATCATCGGGATGCTTGAGCCTTTGGGCGCCGACCTGAACGTGACCGCAGCGCAGGCCGGGCAATTGCTGACTGTTTATGCGCTGTCCTATGCGGTGCTGTCGCCGATGCTGGTCGCCATGACCGGCCGGATCGGGCGGCGGCGGGTGATGGCGCTGGGGCTGTCGATGTTTGCGCTGGCGGCATTGTTGTCGGCACTGGCACCGTCGATGCTGGTGCTGGACGCGGCGCGTGTTCTGGCCGCTGCGGGTGCGGGGCTGTTCACGCCCGTCGCCGCCGCCACCGCTGCCGCGCTTTACCCGCCAGAGCAGCGCGCGCGGGTGCTGGCGATGGTGTTTTTCGGCTTTAGCGTGGCGCAGGTGCTGGGCGTGCCTGCGGGCAGCTATATCGCCTATACCTTTGGCTGGCGCTGGGGATTCTGGAGCGTGGTCGCCCTTGCGGTGCCCTGCATCACGCTGATCTGGATCTACGTGCCTGTCGGACTGAAGTTCCAGCCGGTCACCTTGGGCGATCTGCGCAGCATCCTGGGCAATTTTCGCATGATGTTTGCGGTGTTGTTCACCAGCACGTTTCTGGGTGCCACCTATATCCTGTTCACCTACATGGCGCCGGTCCTGAGCGAGACGATGGGCTATGGCCGCGACGGCGTCACGCTGGTGCTGGCGGTGACGGGCGTGGGGGCTGTGATCGGCAATCTGGCCAGCGGCATCCTGACCGACCGTTTGGGATGGCTACGCACGCTGGTGGCGCTGTGCGCCTGCCAGATCGTGCTGCTGCCGATGTTTTCGCTACTGCCGATGGCCGATGCGGCGCTGATGGTGCTGACGCTGCTGTGGTCGATGACCGGCTGGGCGTTCATGGCCGCACAGCAGTCGCGGCTGGTCGGACTGGCGGGCGCGCAGGCGACCGTGGTTCTGGCGCTGAACGCCGCCGCGATATATGTGGGGGCGGCCATAGGCTCGGCCATCGGCGGCTGGGTTCTGGTGCACGCGGGCGTCACCGCACTGGGGATCGCGTCGGGCTGTGGTGTGGCCGTGGCACTGGCCCATTTGCTGCTGTCGGCGCGAATGTCGCCAAAGGACGCCCCCGCCACTTGACGCGACGTGCCTGCCCCGCCAAAAGGCTGCCACACATATAACCCGCAACCGGGCGTTCCGTGGGCGCCAAACTGACGAGGAGTGCCTTCATGGCCCAAGTCTCCCTTACCTTCCCCGATGGCAACGCACGCGACTACGAGGCCGGCATCACCGCCGCCGACGTCGCTGAGAGCATTTCCAAATCCCTGGCCAAGAAGGCGATCAGCGCCAGCGTCGACGGCCAGCACTGGGATCTGCAATGGCCGATCAACGCCGACGCGCAGATCGCCATCCACACCATGCAGGACGACGAGCAGGCCAACGAGCTGGTGCGCCACGATCTTGCACATATTATGGCCCGCGCCGTACAGGAAATCTGGCCCGACACCAAAGTCACCATCGGCCCCGTCATCAAGGACGGCTGGTATTACGACTTTGACCGCGCCGAGCCGTTCACGCCCGAAGATCTGGGCGAGATCGAAAAGAAGATGAAGGAAATCATCAACAAACGCGATCCCGTCCGCACCGAGGTCTGGGAGCGCGATGTTGCGATCAAATATTATCAGGACCGGGGTGAGCCCTACAAGGTCGAGCTGATCGAAGGCATTCCCGGCGACGAGCCTTTGCGCATGTACTGGCACGGTGACTGGCAGGATCTGTGCCGGGGTCCGCACCTGCAGCACACAGGGCAAGTGCCCGGCGACGCGTTCAAGCTGATGTCGATTGCCGGTGCCTACTGGCGCGGTGACAGCAGCCGCCAGATGCTGCAACGCATCTATGGCGTGGCCTTTACCGGCAAGGAAAAGCTGCGCGCGCACCTGAACATGCTGGAAGAAGCCGCCAAGCGCGACCACCGCAAGCTGGGCCGCGAGATGGACCTGTTCCACATGCAGGAGGAGGCCCCCGGACAGGTGTTCTGGCACCCGAACGGCTGGACCATCTACACCGAATTGCAGGACTACATGCGCCGCAAGCAACGTGCGGGCGGCTACCGCGAGATCAACACGCCGCAGGTCGTGGACCGCAAGCTGTGGGAGGCGTCGGGCCATTGGGAGAAGTACCAGCACCACATGTTCCTTGTCGAAGTGGACGAGTCCCGCGACGGTGAGAACGACGACGCGGAAGTGAAGAACAAGGCCGCGACGCGCATCAACGCGCTGAAGCCGATGAACTGCCCGTGCCACGTGCAGGTGTTCAATCAGGGCCTCAAATCCTACCGCGATCTGCCGTTGCGGCTGGCCGAGTTTGGCTCTTGTTCGCGGTTCGAGCCTTCGGGGGCGCTGCACGGCATCATGCGGGTGCGCGGCTTTACCCAGGACGATGCGCATATCTTCTGCACCGAGGACCAGATCGAAGAGGAATGTGCCCGTTTCATCGAGTTTCTGGCTGAAATCTATGCCGAATTGGGCTTTCCGACCTTTGAGATCAAGTTCGCAACCCGCCCTGAAAAGCGGGTCGGCAGCGAGGAATCGTGGGATTACGTCGAGAATGCCCTTGAGGGCGCGATCCGCAAGACCGGGCGCACCTATACGCTGGAGGCCGGCGACGGCGCGTTCTATGGCCCGAAACTGGACTTTTACCTGACCGACGCCATCGGGCGCGTGTGGCAGTGCGGGACGTTCCAGGTGGACCCCAACCTGCCCGAGCGGCTGGGCGCGACCTATATTGCGCAGGACGGGGCCAAGGCGCGGCCCTTCATGCTGCACCGTGCGACATTGGGGTCTTTCGAGCGGTTCATCGGCATCCTGATCGAGGAACACGCAGGCAAACTGCCGTTCTGGTTGGCCCCGCGTCAGGTCGTTGTGGCCTCGATCATCTCGGATGCGGACGCCTATGTGCAGGAGGTCGTGGCGGCATTGCAGGCGAAAGGCGTGCGCGCCGAGGCCGATCTGCGCAATGAGAAAATCAACTACAAGGTCCGTGAACATTCGGTCGGCAAGGTGCCTGTGATCCTTGCCGTGGGAGCGCGCGAAGTCGAGGAACGCACCCTGTCGGTGCGGCGTCTGGGCGAAAAGCAGACATCGGTGCAGTCGCTGGACGACGTGCTGCAGACGCTTGCACGAGAGGCGACGGCGCCTGACTTGCTGGACTGACACATTTGGTGCGGCATCGGCGTTTTGCCCGATGCCGCGCCGTTCAGATTGTTACAAAGCGGCCCCCTGGCGCTCGGTCGAGCAACGAAATCGTAATAAAATAGTACGATCACCGACGATCTTTGCCCGTTGCAGTGGTATCCTCTGACACAGATGTGATTCACGGCCTCGTGATGGCACGATATGAGATCTGACCGCTAGGCTGATGACAGAGGCCGAAGAAGTCTCGATGGAAGAGAAAACGTTTTTTTAAGGGAGATTGAAATGTCCAACACGATGAAAACCGCCGCCCTGATGGGGGCCGTTGCCGCCGCTATGGCCGCACAGACCAGCGGCGTCAGCGCCGCATCCAAGGAAAAATGCTACGGCATCTCGCTGGCGGGTGAAAACTCGTGCAAGGCGGGCGAAGGCACCACCTGCGCAGGCAGCTCGACCGTGGATTATCAGGGCAACGCCTGGACGCTGGTCGATGCTGGCACCTGTGCCGAGATCGACCTGCCCGCGATGGCCGACGGCACGCCACGCGAAGGCGCGCTGAACGAGTTGAACCGCGACCGGCCCGCATAAGACACTGATTTTTGCATCGGGCTTTTGGCCCGGTGCACCCCCCTTCGCGTGAAAGGCCACCTGATGATGCTGGACGCACGCCAAACGCCCCCCGCGCTGCCGAACACGCCCGGTGTGGGATTTAAACCCGCGCATTTTCAGGGCCTTACGTCTGATCCCGGCCCTGTCGGCTGGATCGAGGTGCACGCCGAAAACTACATGGCCGATGGCGGACGCCAGATTGCACAGCTGCGGGCACTGTCCGAGCAATTCGCGGTGTCTGTCCACGGTGTCGGGCTGAGCATCGGCGGCGCGCAAGCACTGGATACCGATCATCTGGCGCGGCTGAAACACCTGTGTGACTGGGTGAAACCGGCCAGCTTTTCCGAGCATCTGGCATGGTCGACCCACGGTGCCGAATTCATGAACGATCTGCTGCCCCTGCCCTATACGGGCGCGACGCTGACCCATGTGGCGGCGCATATCAACCAGGTGCAGGACACGCTGGGGCGGCGGATGCTGCTGGAGAACCCGTCGAGCTATCTGGCCTTTGACGACAGCACCCTGTCTGAAACCGATTTTCTGGCCGAACTGGTCAGCCGCACCGGCTGCGGGCTGCTGCTGGACGTGAACAACGTGTTCATCTCGGCCACCAATCTTGGAAGCGGCGCGCGCGATTATATCGACGCCTATCCGTTGTCCGCGGTGGGCGAAGTGCATGTGGGCGGCCACGCCGAAGACGCGGACGAACACGGCGCGCCCCTGCTGATCGACAGCCACGGCGCGCCTGTTGCAGATGCAGTCTGGACCTTGCTGGGCGATGTTCTGGCGCGCACCGGCCCGCTGCCCACGCTGGTGGAATGGGACAACGACGTGCCCGACTGGCCCACCCTGCGCGCAGAGGCCGCGCGCGCGGCCGATGCGCTGGCACTGGTATGAAGGCGTTTCACGAGGCCCTGCTGGACCCTGCGCTGCAAGCCCCCGAAGGTCTGCACGACGGGCGCGGCGGTGCGGCTGGCAAACGCTTTGACGTCTACCGCAACAACGTGATGCAATCGCTGACCGATGTGATGCGGGCGGGCTTTCCGGTGGTGCGCAAGCTGATCGGTGCTGCGAATTTCGACATCGTGGCGGGGGCATTCATTCGCGCGCATCCGCCAACGCAACCGATCATGCAGCGCTATGGCGGCGGCTTTGACGGGTTTCTGGCAGAGGTGCCGCAGCTGGCTTCGCTGGGGTATCTGGGCGATGTGGCGCGGCTGGAACAGGCCCTGCGCCTGTCCTATCACGCAGCGGATACGGAGCCGTTGGGGGCCTCGGCTTTGGCCAGTATGTCGCCCGAACAGGTGGCCAGGACGCGGCTGATATTTGCGCCCACGGTGCACCTGATCGCTTCGGTCTGGCCGCTGTATGATATCTGGCGTTACAACAGCGAAGACGGCGCGCCCAAGCCGCAGCCCGTTGCCCAGCATGTTCTGATCACCCGAGCCGGGTTCGACCCTGCCCCGCACCCCCTGTCGCCTGCCCAGAGTGCGTGGATCGCGGCCCTTATGGCCGGTACCACGCTGGACGGCGCGCAGGATGCGGCCAGTGCTGTCGAGCCTGATTGTGACATCGCCGCACCCATGGCCTTGCTGTTTGCGCAGAACGCTTTGACTGCTCTGAAAGGCACCGCATGATGGAACTCTACACGCGTCTGACCTCAAGGCTTGATCGCGTCGACTGGCTGCTGCCGACGCTGGCCCGCGTGGTCTTTGCCGGTGTGTTGCTGTTCTACTTCTGGGTCTCGGCAATGACCAAGCTGGGCGACGGTCTTGGGGGGCTGATCTGGTTGTCGGATACTGCCTATGTCCAGATCTTTCCCAAGGCGATGGATGCGGCGGGCTATGACGCGTCGCAGCTGGGTTTGGGGTATTGGCTGGTGGCGGTCATGGGGACCTGGGCGGAGTTCTTGTTGCCGTTTTTGATTGTCGTGGGAGTGCTGACGCGGGCCAGTGCGTTGGGAATGATCGGTTTTATCGCGGTGCAGAGCTATGTGGACGTCTATGGGCATGGGGTTGATGCGGCGACTTTGGGCACCTGGTTCGACAATGTCTCGGGTGCTGCGATTGCGGATCAACGGGCGTTTTGGGTGTTTTTGTTGATGGTTCTGGTCATCAAGGGCGGTGGGCCGATTAGCCTTGATGCGGCGGTCAGGTCTGTTTCTCAGGGGGTGACGCCCAAGGCTGCGCGGGTGTCCGGGGTCCAGCCGAGGTAGAGGGCCTCGTGGGTTTCGATCAGGGGGCGTTTCATCAAGGTGGGATGGGCGGCCAGCAGATCAGCCTGGGGTTGTGCCCGCGTGGCGTCGTCCAGGCTGCGCCAGGTGGTGCTGCGGGTGTTGGTCAGCGCCTCGCCAAAGGCGGATTGTGCTTTGATCATAACGGCTTGCGGGACGCCGTCCTGGCGGACGTCGATGAACTCTGCGTCGGGCAACGCCTTGATCGCCTTGCGGCAGGTGTCGCATGTTTTCAGGCCGTAAATCTTCATTTCCGCTCTCCTTTTGGCACATAAATAGCAAATCCGGCACTCAAATTGCAGGTGTTTTTCTTGATTTTTTGGGGATTCGATCAATCTTTATGGGTGTGGCGGTTGAACCTTGGTTAATTAATTGCTGCGCTAACGTCCCGTTGGTGAACGGGAGTGAATACAAGATAGAAGGAGGCACGGGATTATGCCAACGGGCACCGTGAAGTGGTTCAATACCACCAAAGGCTACGGCTTCATCGCACCGGAAGATGGTGGGAGCGATGTGTTCGTGCACATTTCAGCTGTTGAAAGATCGGGATTGACGGGACTGGCCGACAATCAGAAGGTCGAGTTCGAACTGTCCGAAGGACGCGACGGGCGGCAGATGGCTTCGGATCTGACGCTGCTTTGAGGCGGCTGTGATCCGTTACGACAGACCAAACGGCCCGACGTTTTGTCGGGCCCTTTGCGCCGTTTGGACCGCTTAGTCGTAGGTGCAACCCTTCGTGCCAATCGGGCAATCATAACTGGTTTTATGCATTCTGTGGTGGCCGGCAGGGTGCGCCATGACCTGCGCGTGGGTGATCGTCTGGTTGGGCACGCCGCAGCTGATGACACCGCCCAGCGAGACCGGTTGCAGGCCGGGAAGGCAGTAGTTTTGAGCGCTGGGATAGGGATAGATATTGGGCGTGTCCGAGGCCATTGCGGGCACTGCGCCCAGCAGGGTCAGACCCAGTGTTGCTGTCAAAATAGATTTCATGTTGCTTAATCCTCTGGCTAAATTTTGCGCTGCGGGCGCGCCCGCGAGTGGGGCGAGTTTGGCCGCAAGGCTGTGTCCTGTCCAGAATTTTTTGCTGGATGGCTGGCCGTTTGGCGGCGTGACGTGCGGGGGATTAACCACGGGGATCGGGGGGGCGTTGGGGCGCGGATCGGGCCGGTTTTGGCGGGTTCGGTACATATCCGGCGCGATCCTGTACAAGATCGCGGCCGTGATCTGGGGGCGAATGCGCGGGGTTTGGCGGTGTTGTACATATTCGGGGTGGAATGTGTACGGGATCTGGCCGGGGTGACGGATCGGGGCAGGGAATTGGTTAATTCGGCGTGATTTTGTGGCGTCTGCGCGGTGTTCTGGTTTTGCCGGGGATTGGGGAGGTGTTGGTGGAATTTATCGGGGCGGTGGGCGGATTTTTTTGATCGGTCGGATTGGGGGGCGTGGTGCGCTGCGTTTTTTGGCAGGCTTGCGCGAAACACTCGTCAGACGCTTGCCGATTGCACCAAGCCCGGAATCGAGGTGCGCAGCACCTCCGGGCAGCGCCCGACCGCCCCATGGGCGGGCGCTTTCTCACCGTCTTGGATTTTTGCGTCGTTGGGCCAAGGCGGTGGGATAAAGTGGTATGAGCGGAGGGTCGAGCGCCCACCCGCGGTCGGGCGCTGCCCTTTGTTGTGTTTGTGGCTGAGTGGGGAATGGGTGATGTGCTGTTTACTATGAGCAAACCAACGGAATGCGATCGTGTCCCTCACGTGAACATATTCATGGGCGAACGAGTGTAGGGTACGGGGCGTACTCTAACTTGGAGTGGCCGGTTATAACTTGATTGCAAAGCAGCTTCTATAAGTTCAACAATCTGGTACTTTTTGAAGCAGAGCGGCCATTCCCAGCCTTTTCTTCGCCCGCTGCAATGATTTGATTAATCCTTTCCTCCGCTTCCTCAAGGTTTTGTGTATCAATTTTCATTTGAATACATGTACCGTTGAACCTCCATTCATGCTCAATCGTGTGCTTCATATTTTTAGTGATTCCGGCGTCACCTGATATCACCCTAAACACACCTCTTTCGGAACAGAATTCGCTAGTGACATAAAGACCAAACCCAGAGTTTCGCCATAATTCATCTTGCATCGCCATTTCAGCCGGACTGACACTCGAAACACCTGGTCGTAAAGATTTTCGAATGGCTCTCACGTTATTTAGGTCTTTAAATTTACCGGCCTCCTGAAGAGTATTTTTTATACCAACACCGTCATCTAAAATAACAATTTCCGCTTGATCTTTAGCAGGCCAGTACTGCCCAAAGACAACCAACTTTGACCCCAAACTATGCTCTACCGAATTCCGCATAATTTCACGAAGCGCATATTGTAT
>JAGXHE010000128.1 GCA_024636445.1 Sulfitobacter sp. | reverse complement strand
GCGGTGGCCTTGGCACCTGCCGCTTCGATCAGAGCGGTGCCACGGGACTGCGCCTGCAGGGGGAAATACTGCCAGGTGACTGTGTGCTGGATCAGGTGCAACTGGCCGTCGGGCTGGGCGGTCAGGCGCTGTTCCAGCCAGTCGATCGCGTCGCCGCGCGCGACATCCGCATAAAAGATACGGGCAGCGGCGCGGGTGCGGGCCAGACGTTCGGGCTGATCCGCCCACAGATAGGCGGTCAGTCGAAGCAAATCGTCGGCATTGCGCGCGTTCAGCGGGTTGAGGTCCACGCCAGCGCGTTGTGCGACCTGCGGTGTTGTGGCGGGCGGCAGCGGGCCGGTCCAGTCTGGTGTCAGGGTCAGGGCGGGTTGGGGAGGTCCGAAGGTTGTGTCTCCGATGCGCAACGCAAAGTAATCCCACATCAGGTTCAGCCCGCCGGACGCGCCAAGCTCGCTCAGCATCACCGGCAGATCGAAGTGCTGGCAGGCCACCCGCGCACCCGTGATCAACGCAGCAGAGCGGCGGACTTCGTTGGTCTGGGGCGGGCTGGCGGTCCAGTCCAGCAAGAATCCCTCGTGTTCGGTCAACGCGGCAAGAATTGCAGCGCGCAGTATCGTGTCATCTGTTGTGTGTGGCGGATAGTTTGCTGCCAGTTGCGGGCTGCGGCCCGACAAGACAAGGGCGTGCAGACCACCCGCGATACGCAGCGGCAGCGAATGGCCCGAGGGGCCGATGTCGCCGTCAAAGTCGGCCATTTTGCGCCCCAGCGCGCTGTCTTCCGGCCAATGTGTCGCCAGAAGGCTCAAAAGCCGCTGCATGAAGGGTGAGCCGAGCCGTTCGCAGGACTGTGCCTGATTGCGGAACGCCTCGGCGAGGGTCATTTGAACCGGTCCATCAGTTTCTGAATGGCTGAACGGGGCGCTTTGGCTTCGGGTTCTGGCGGCCTGGTCGGCGAGGGCTGTTCCGCGGCAGGTTTGTCTTTGGGCGCCACGTCCTTTGGCCCTGTACCCTTTTGCCCCGTACCCTTTGGCCCCTTATCGCCGGTGCCCGAGCGGGGCGGTGAGACGCGCAAAGCAACGGCGTTCATGAATTTGGGAGCATCGCCACGCGCCAGATGTTCGACCCCGTCCGAGACGCCGCGCAGCACGTCGTCCAGCCAGTCCTGATCGGCCTTGGCAAAGTCATGCAGCACATAGCCCGGTACGCGGTCCTTGTGGCCGGGGTGCCCGACACCCAGACGCACGCGGCCATAGTCGGCCCCCAGATGCGCGTGGATCGAGCGCAGCCCGTTGTGGCCCGCATGGCCCCCGGCCTGCTTGAAACGCACCTTGCCGGGGGCAAGGTCGATCTCGTCATGCAGCACGATCACGTCCTGGGGGTCCAGTTTGTAGAACTGTGCAGCGGCGACCACCGATTGGCCGGAGTTGTTCATGAACGTCTCGGGCTTCAGCAGCACGACGCGGTCGCTGCCGAAACGGCCTTCGATCACCTGCCCCTGAAACTTGGCTTTCCACGGGCCAAAGCTGTGATCATCTGCGATCCGGTCCAGACACATGAACCCGATGTTGTGGCGGTGACCTGCGTATTTTGCGCCCGGATTGCCCAGACCGACGATCAGTTTCATCAACGGCTCCCTTGGATGTTGCGGCGCAGCATAGGCGCGGGGCAGCCGAGGGTCCAGTCGAAGCCGATGCCGTTACAGCGCATGCCCATTCTGCAAAAGCAAAACGGGGCCCCGAAGGACCCCGTTTCAAAGGACTGCGATGGCTTGGACTTATTCGTCTGCGCCAGCTTCCATTTCTGTGGCGGGCACTTCGTCCGCGGCCACTTCGTCTTCATCATCGTCGTCCGACTGCGATGCCAGACCCGAGGGGGCAGCGATCTGCGCGATGACGAAATCACGGTCGATCGTGGGCTTCGCACCTTCGGGCAGTTTCACCGAAGAAATGGTGACGCTTTCGCCAATTTCCACTTCCGACACGTCGATCGTGACGTGATCGGGGATATCGCCCGCGGTCACGATCAGCTCGACTTCGGGACGGACCATCGACAGAACGCCGCCGTGCTTGAGGCCGGGCGAGACTTCTTCACCAATCACGTGAACCGGAATGAACAGGTTGATCTGTGTGGTGCGGCGCAGGCGCAGAAAGTCGACGTGCGTCGGCAGGTCTTTGACCACGTGGCGCTGAACGTCGCGGCAGATGACGCGGACGTCGTCGTGGCCTTCGACCTTCATGTTGAACAGGGTCGCCTTGAAGCGGCCCGCTTTCAGCATTTTCAGCAGTTTGTTGAAGGGGATGTTGATCGGCAGCGGATCTACGTCGCCACCAAATACAATCCCCGGAACCATGCCGGCACGACGTGCCTGACGAGCGGCGCCCTTGCCTGTCCCCGTCCGTTCCAGAGCTTCGAGATCAGGAATCTCTCCAGCCATAATAATTCTCCAATGTGTAAGGGCAGGGTGCCTCCAAGGCTGTCACCCCGCGTGAAGTCGCGCGTATAGACCGGATCGGACGTCGTGAAAAGAGCGTTTTTGCGCAGGTTTGCCGCGCGCCCTCTTGTGCCTTTGTGCGGCGCGTGGCACCGCACCGCGCATGAGCATTTTCAACGACCTTTGGATCAGCCGCAAGCCGCTTGCCGGATTTCTGGTGATCGGCATCGCCTGGGCGGCCTATTTCGCGCAGATGCCGGTGATCAAGGCGGGCGTGGGCGCGTTCGACGGGGCCTATGGCAGCGTCATCTTGCTGGCAGCACTGGGTGCCGTGGGCGCGATGTGGCTGGCACCCTTGGCGGATCGTCTGGCGGGAACCTGGGCCTTGCCACTGGGCGCGATGGCCGTGGCATTGGGGTTCTTGTGGGCCGGAGCGGCGCCGGGATTGCTGGGGCTGATGCTGGCGCTGACCCTCGCGTCGTCGGGTTCTGGTGTGGTCGACGTTCTGGTCAACGCGCGTCTGTCGGAAAAAGAGGCGCGGCACGGCAGGCAGCTGATGAACCTCAACCACGCTATGTACTCCTTCATGTATGCGGGGGCGGCACTGGTCGTCGGCTGGGCGCGTGAGACAGGCTGGTCGCCGGTGCAGGTGTTTGCGGTGATGGCGGTGCTCATCGCACTTTTGTGTCTGGTGATGCTGGGTGATGATGCCGCCCCGCCGATCCCCGAAACCGGCGATGCTCCCGCCGCTTTCCCGCATATGCTGGTCTGGTTGATGGGGCTGCTGGTGCTGACCGGTTTTCTGGCCGAGGCAGGGACCGAAGGCTGGTCTGCGCTGCATCTTGAGCGCACGTTGGGCGGCGGTCCTGCCCAAGGCGCGCTCGGGCCTGCGATACTGGGACTGACCATGGGCATCGGTCGGCTGATCGGACATGCGGTGGCGCGGCATCTGTCAGAGATGATCCTGCTGGCCTGTGCCTGCCTGCTGTCCGCGTTCGGCATTGTTCTGGCGGGCGCGGCGAGCAGTTTGATGATGGCCTATCTGGGCTTTGCACTGGGTGGACTGGGCATTTCGGTGGTGGTTCCGATGGTGATAGCACTCGCCGGCCGCGTGGTCGAACCTGCCGCGCGCCTGACCGCGATCAGCCGCGTATCGGTTCTGGGGTACGGCGCGTTTTTCGTAGGGCCGCCGTTGATGGGCCTGATCAGCGAAGGCTGGGGCCTGCGTGCGTCGTTCTACATGCTGGGCGTGATGCTGGTGCTGGCCGCCCTACTGCTGGTTCCGGTGATCGCAGCGCAGATCAGCCGCCGACCTGCGTGACCAGATGACCACCGGCTGACTTGATCTGATCATAGAGCTCAAATTCCGCCGCGCGGACCTTTCGCAAACTCGCCTCTACAGAGGCTGACAAAGGCGCCTCGGCTTTGGGTGATACGTTTTTTTGCTTGATCTCGACCTCTTTGCCGAAAGCCTGCGCCAGAAACGCGCGAAACACCGGCTGGTTTTCATAGGCAAACAGGTGGTTCACCAGAACAATTCCTTTGCCCGAGGTGACAAAGTTGAACTGGCTGCCAACGCCTGCAAAGGGCGGCGGGTTGTCGGAAATTACCGCCAGTATGAACTCGTCGAAGGTGCAGCCGTTGGTGCTGGTCTTGGTGCCTTTCTGGCGCGGGCCGCTGCGATAGCGGTACCAACTGCGCAACTGCTCGATGGGGTCGCGCATCACCGCCATCGTCTCGACCTTCAGTCCGAAGGCATCCGCCAAAAAGGGCGCCACCTTGTTGTGAAAGCGCGCGGCGGGCAGGTGCTTGCGCCGCTTCGACAGGATGATGTCGGCGCGCGGACGCAAGGCCATCTCGAAGGCAGTCGTGCCGGTTTTCGGGACGGCAAGAAAGGCGAGGTTCTGTTCGGAAAAGACCAACATGACCCCAGCCTTACCCCGTCAGTGCCCGTCTTGCCAACGGCCTTCAAAGTCTTGCGGGATCAGCAGGTTGTGGCGTCCCAGATTTGCCACATCGGTTTCGCCGCACAGCGCCATCGTCACGTCCAGTTCGCGGTGGATCACCTCGAGCGCGCGGGTAACGCCCTGCTGGCCCATCGCACCCAGTCCGTAGATGAACGCGCGCCCGATGAATGTGCCAGTGGCCCCCATCGCCAGCGCCTTCAAAACGTCCTGACCCGAACGGATGCCGCTGTCGAGGTGCACCTCGACCTGATCGCCCACGGCGTCCAGAATGGCAGGCAGCGCGCGGATCGACGACAGTGCCCCGTCCAGCTGCCGTCCGCCGTGGTTGCTGACGACGATGGCATCCGCCCCGACCTTCAGCGCCATCTTGGCGTCTTCGGCGTCGAGTATCCCCTTGAGGATCACCTTGCCGCCCCACTCTTCCTTGAGCTTGGCAATCTTGGTCCAGTCCAACGTCAGGTCGAACTGCTCCGCCGTCCACGCCCCGAGGCTGGAGGCATCGCTGATCCCCTCGACATGGCCCACGATATTGCCGAACTCACGCCGCTTGGCGCGCAGCATTTCAATGCCCCAAGCCCACTTGGTGGCCAGATTGGCGATGGTCCTTGGGGTCAGCTTGGGCGGGGCGGACAGGCCGTTTTTCAGGTCCTTGTGCCGTTGTCCCAGAATTTGCAGGTCCAGCGTGATCACCAGTGCCGAACACTTCGCATCCTTCGCACGCTGGATCAGGCGGCTGACATAATCCGCGTCGCGCATGGTATAAAGCTGGAACCAGAAGGGCGCCGTCGTCGCCTCGGCCACATCCTCGATCGAGTTGATCGACATGGTGGACAGGGTGAACGGCACGCCAAAGGCCTCTGCCGCACGGGCCGCCTTGATCTCGCCGTCGGCGTGCTGCATGCCTGTCAGTCCCACGGGAGCAAGGGCGACGGGCATCGCCACATCCTGCCCGATCATCTTGCCCTTGGTGCTACGCCCCGACATATCGACGGCCACGCGCTGACGCAGGCGGATGTCATCGAAATCGGACGAATTGTCGCGAAATGTCTGCTCGGTCCACGATCCACTTTCGCAGTAGTCATAGAACATACGCGGCACGCGCCGCTCGTAAATGCGTTTGAGATCGGCGATTTCGGTGATGACGGGCATGGTGCAGGCTCCAAGACACGGTATTGGTCAATTTTTCTTACCGATAACCGCGCTTTGGATCAATCCCGCATCAGGCCCGTGCTGAAATCAGGCGCTGTGCGCGCCATCTGCCAGTGATTTCACAAAGGCCAGAACCTCGGACACAGAGTGGCCTGCGGCAATCTTCGCCACGATGGCAGAGCCCACAACCGCCCCGTCCGCCACCGAGGCAATCGCACGGCTTTTCTCGGGGGTGTTGATGCCAAAACCGACGATAATGGGCAGATCGGTCTGCGCTTTGATCCGCGCGACCTCGGGGCCCACGTCCGTCGCTTCGGCTTCGGCAGAGCCGGTGATGCCGGTAATCGACACGTAATAGACAAAGCCGGAGGTGTTTTGCAGCACGCGCGGCAGGCGTTTGTCATCCGTGGTCGGCGTTGCCAGCCGGATAAAGTTCAGTCCCGCCGCCTGCGCCGGGATGCACAATTCGCTGTCTTCTTCGGGGGGCAGGTCGACCACGATCAGACCGTCGATGCCCGCCTCCTTGGCATCCACCAGGAATTTGTCGACGCCGCGCGAATAGATCGGGTTGTAGTATCCCATCAGCACAATCGGCGTGGTGTCGTCGGTCTCGCGAAAGGCGCGGGCCAGATCCAGGGTGCGTTGCAGGGTCATGCCGCCTTCGAGGCTGCGCTGTCCGGCCAGCTGGATCGTCGGGCCATCGGCCATCGGATCGGTAAAGGGCAGGCCCAGTTCGATGACGTCCACACCTGCCTCAGGCAGGCCCTTGACGATCTCAAGCGATGTGTCGAAATCGGGGTCACCCGCCATCACATAGGAAACGAATGCCTTTTTGCCGGCGGCTTTGAGGTCTGCGAATTTTGCGTCGATGCGGGTCATTGGGTGGCCTTTTCATATGTCTTGACCGCAATGCCCAAACTGGCGCAGGAAATCAATGCATCTAGGGCAGGCCACGCAAATTGGCCTATTTGGCGACACGACCAACGAGCCGCCTTGCACGCGGCGCGCCGCACCACTAGAAGCGGCCTGTCGTGGATTTCGGAGAGTAGACATGGGTTTCAAGATGGGTATCGTGGGGCTGCCGAACGTGGGCAAATCGACCCTGTTCAACGCGTTGACACGCACAGCAGCAGCGCAGGCCGCGAACTTTCCGTTCTGCACGATCGAGCCGAACGTCGGCGAAGTGGCCGTGCCTGATGCGCGACTGGACAAGCTGGCCGCGATTGCGCAGTCGAAATCGATCATTCCCACGCGGATGACCTTCGTCGACATCGCCGGTCTGGTCAAAGGCGCGTCCAAGGGCGAAGGTCTGGGCAACCAGTTTCTCGCCAACATCCGCGAAGTCGACGCCATCGCCCACGTGCTGCGCTGCTTTGAAGACGGCGACGTCACCCACGTCGAGGGCCGCGTTGACCCCGTGGCCGACGCCGAAACCATCGAAACCGAACTGATGCTGGCCGACATCGAAAGCATCGAGAAACGTCTGCAGAACATTGTGCGCAAAGTGCGTGGCGGCGACAAGGAAGCCGCCCAGCAGGAACGACTGATGCGTGCAGCCCTGGCCGTGCTGGAAGAGGGCAAGCCTGCCCGCGTCGTCGATGTGGACGAAGACGATGTGCGCGCATGGAAGATGTTGCAACTGCTGACCACCAAGCCGGTGCTGTACGTGTGCAACGTGGGCGAAGCCGAAGCCGCCGAAGGCAACGCCCTGTCCACCCGCGTCGGTGAAATGGCCGCCGTCGAAGGCAATATGCACGTCATTATTTCGGCCCAGATCGAAGAAGAGATCAGCCAGCTTGAGCGCGAAGAGGCGGAAATGTTCCTCGACGAGATGGGCCTGAAAGAAGCGGGCCTCGACCGGTTGATCCGCGCAGGCTACGAATTGCTGCATCTCGAGACTTATTTCACCGTCGGCCCGAAAGAGGCCCGCGCCTGGACCATCCGCCACGGCACTTCCGCCCCCAAGGCCGCCGGCGTGATCCACGGTGATTTTGAAAAAGGCTTCATCCGCGCAGAAACTATCGCATTCAACGACTTCGTATCGCTGGGCGGCGAACAGCCCGCCAAGGAGGCGGGGAAGATGCGCGCCGAGGGCAAATCCTATATCGTCAAGGATGGCGACGTGCTGCATTTCCTGTTCAACACCTGAGACACGGCGCGTCGCCTTGCATTGGTGGCGCCGACAGACCAAGGCGGCAAACCGGGTATTGCACGCGGCTTCTTATTCTGCCGAAGTGCTGTAGCAAGAAGGCTGGGTGCGTATAAAACGGCACAGCCTACGCTACAGTTCAGGTCGGAAATTTCGCGCGGCATGTCTGGTTAATATTCTGTAAATATTTAAGAAAAAATTGGAATCATTCACCAAACCCGACGCGTAGAAGAGCAGTTGTTTTTCCGCGCTCAAGCCCACAAAAATGGCGGTGGAGATTTGGCCAAGCGGTCGAATGCGCTCCCACGCTAAGGGGATGTGGCTTCGACTCCCCAAGATCGCGATCAAAGCTGATGAGGCTGGGTGGCCCAAACTCCTTACTGATTGAAACCACTTCCGTAAGATTGCGCGCGATGCGCCATTCTTGGCCGTCATTCGGTGGAAAGCGTTTGTCGTAAATGAAAAGTGAGTATGTCATTTGAATTGTCCCTTTACGCTGCCAATCGCATCAAGCCTGGCCGATAGTTGGGCTTCAAACAGTGCAACTCGAAACCGAATACCGCACAGGCTCATTGGACTGAAGTCATGGAAAAGCTGGCCAATCTCGAAACACTGCCGACGACGGGGTTCGAGGTGCAGTGCTTTCCGGTCAAGATCAAAGGCGCCTCGGCGGGTTGGTGCCGCCCTGTCGCAATCATCAGGGACTAAGGAGTAATGCGCTATGAAACTTGCAACATTCCATGGCGGACAGGGACCGCGCCTTGGGGTGCTGACGGCGTCGGGGACAGAACTGGTTGATCTGACCGCCACCGGCACGACCGCGCTGGCGAACATTCAGTCGCTGATTGATGCCGGGCTGCACGGCCTTTCCACCGCGCGTGCGGCTCAGGATGCACCGGCTGTATCGGTGCCGCTGGCCGAGGTGCGTCTGCTGGCGCCCTTGCCCTGCGCGCTGTAAATCCGCGACGCATCCACCGCGCCGCACCACATTGCCCATGCGCCTGTTGGCATGCGCCGTCTTGCTGCCGTGATGGCAGGCGAGCCAGATCCTGGGCACGCCCAAGGATCGCTGCCCGACATCTACAAGGCACAGCCGATTTTCTACATCACCAACCTTTTCAGCGTGGCTGGTGACGGCGATATGATCGTCTGGCCCGACCTTTCCAGCTATATGGATTATGAACTGGAGGTTGCCGTGGTCATCGGGAAAGGCGGGCGTGACATCGCCGCTGGTGATGCACTGGGGAAATCATAGGCGCTGGCACTGTCGATGACGGCTGCGGAGTAGAGCGGTTCGAACTTCTGGCACATGGTGATGTGGTCGAACTGACCGTCGATGGCATAGGTACGCTGACGAACACGGTGGTGCGCCACGGCTAAAGCGCGCTTTTGATCAGAGGCCTGCACCGGTGCGGGCGGGGCCCCTGAGTGTTATTGCAAATAAATCATGCTTTGTGAGAGCCGCTTCAAACCCGCCGCATGCGCTGTGCTGATCTCCGCCTATGCGATCTATGTAATTTGCCACAATCAAAAAGCCCCGCTAATAAATACGGAGGCAATCAGGGCAGGCAATTCAAAAATGTATAAAAGCGTGGTTCGCTGGTTTTCCGGCATGATTTTGGGGTCGAGTATGCTCGTATCCGGCTGCGCACAGGAGCCCGTTGCGACACGCAACTTCATCGACGAAGGACGCATGCAGCTTGCACTGCACGAGGTTGCGGCAAAACACCAAAGCGGAACCCGCGTGTGGTGCGTGCCCTTTGCCCGCGATCTGAGCGGCATCCAGATTTACGGCAACGCAAACCAATGGTGGGAAAAGGCCAAGGGCGATTATGCACGCAGTCAGGCACCCGCGGCCGGCTCAGTTCTGGCGTTCAAATCTACGCCCAAAATTCCGATGGGCCATGTGGCCGTTGTGTCCAATGTGCTGTCTGATCGTGTTATCCATCTGGATCACGCCAACTGGACCAAAAACCGTGTCAGCACCCAGATGGTTGCCATGGACGTTTCTCCCAGAAACGATTGGTCTGCCGTGCGCCTTGAAAGTGCTCCGGGCAGCCTGGGAGGTACCTATCCGACGCACGGATTTATCTACCCTGCTCAACGTCTGGCGGCAAATTAAGCAGTTCTATAGCCCTTCAAAGGCGCGCCGCATGCGTGCCATGTCGGGTGGTTTCATAGACCTGCATTGGTGACGTTTCATACTGTTTGTTGTTTGAAGATCTGGCGCGCGCGGCGCGACAGGCAGTGTGCAGACATTAGATCACTTCATGATCCGGCCTTTGATGATGTCATTGTCTGCCACATTCCGTCCCCTGCAATCCCTTTAAGCGTACGGTTGTGCAATACAAAGCGACCTCGTGAAAAAACGCTTACTGGCATCCCAAGTCAAAACGCGAATGTACGATCGGGGATCAATCCCAGACCGGTTTGAGCCGGGGTGCCATGAGCATTTGGCGGTCATCGACGCAATAACTGGCGGCGAATCCGAGAACGCATCGGAAGCGATGAGGTTGCACCTTAAAAAGGTGCGTGAATCGATCATATCGCACATAAATCGTCCGTTCTGATCGGGTGGGTGCAGGTGGAGCCGATTTCTCGCACCAGATGCTGACTCGCCGTTTTTCCTGTATACTGCCTGCATACCAAATCCAGAGAGCGGGAATACTGCACTTCAGACAAGACGCTCCAGCGCCCTATGAACGGCATCGTCCTTACAATTACATTCCAGTATTATCGCGACCTGCCGACTGCGATGGCGTTTATTATGACGTGCTGGGCTTTGATCTGGCAATCGAAAACGCCAAAGCCCTGCTGGATGAGGCGGGTTATCCTGATGTCTTCACCATGACGCTTGATGCGACCAACAACCGTTATGTCAACGACGCGCAAATCGCGCAGGCTCTTGCTTCGATGCTGGCCAAGATCAATGTCAATCTTGAGCTTAACTTCATGCCCAAGTCGAAATTCTGGGACTACATCAGGGTGTCCGTCGTCATACAACTGGACCTATCTGACATTGAAGCTGTGGATGCGGTGAATGATCGACTGCTCGCAGAGGGCGGTGTGGATATCGTCGTTGACAACGGAAGCGGACGAAAGAAAATCGAAGAGCCGTTTGGCTGTGCCAAACACTGCGGCAGCATGGCACAGACCACATCTCGGGGCGCAAAACTGTTCGATCTCGATTCATCCTGACAATGGCCGCTAACAATTTCGCCCGACTGCGACAGTATCTGAGGGCGTGAAGGTACAAACCATCACCAAGCTCAGAGTGTAGCCTGCCAGATTTGACGGTCAGCAGGTCTCTTCCACCACCCGCAAGAACAACGTCCCGCTCCCGCGAATATTTCAGACCACTGGTAAAGCAATGTCGGGCAGCCCCAAAATCAATAACCTACGAAAAGCGATGTTTCGGACTACCTTTCTTCGGATACCGAAAAAAGGAGCGCCCGGAATGATCCTCTATGCCATCACCGCCACCATATTTCTCGTGATCGATGCCGTCATGCTGACGCTCGTGATGAAACCGCTGTTTACACGTCATCTGGGCGACGCAATGCGCGACAGTCCGATGATGGCGCCTGCGGGTCTGTTCTATTTGGCCTATGTCGCCGGCCTCGTTTTTCTGGTCTCGATGCCCGCCCTGCGTGACGCAGATCCTGCCCGAGCAGCGCTGCACGGTGCGATCATCGGCGCGATGGCTTACGGTACTTACGAATTCACCTCCATGTCGATCATGAAGGATTGGTCTTGGCAGATGGTGGCAATGGACACGGTCTGGGGGGCTGTCCTGACCGGCTTTTGTGCCTGGGCGGGGGTTGCGTTGCTGCTGCGTTTCCAAAGCTGACCTGAGGATTTTGTGGTGGAGGGTATAGCCCCAAAACATCAGGCGGCGAACGAAGTCGCGCTATGACAGCCGCGAAGGGTTTGTTTAAGACTACCTATGTTCCAGTACCAACTGGTCTGGAACATAGGTGCGCTTTTCCGTCAGATCAAAATCCCGGCCACAGCCCCGGTGAAGACGCAATCTCAAGCAGGTGGGCGTCGGGATCCCGGAAATAAATACTCCTGCTTCCACGCTTCCAGTGAGTTTCGCCTTCGATCTCTACGTTGTTTTCTCTCAGGTGGTCTTCCCAGACTGGCAGCATTTCGTGGGTACAAGAGAATGCGATATGCAGCGGTCCGGCGCCGTCATGGGGCGGTATGATGCCGTTGCCGGTATCTACAGCCTCCAGTGTCCCGCCGCGGATGAACAGCAGCAGCACACTGGCATCGTTGACATTATAGGCGCACAGCCGACTTGAGGTCATCAGCGATGGGAGCTGCAACACGTCTTCGTAAAAAGCCGTGGCGCGGTCCATATCATCAACGTACAGGGCGGTTTCGAGAATGGAATTGAACTCGGGCATAAGCACCTTCTGATAAAAACACTTCATTTCAGGAACCCCACCCCAAGGCGTGGGGTTCCACCAGAGGCAGAAATGAAAGGGTTTGCATGCCTCGGTCAGATCAGATCAGCGCCACAGAAGCGGGCGTTTTGAAAGAAGCGATCCGCCAAGCGATCGAGGCGCATCGCACCACCGGACGGACGGGCATTGTGGCCGCGATCATGCGCAACGACGCCATGGTTGAAACGGCCGAGAATGCCGTTTTCCAAGAGTGCGATCCAACCCGCCATGCGGAAATGGTGGTATTGGGCAAGGCCGCGAGACGGCTTGGAACAACGGATCTAAGCGATTGCACGCTGGTTTCCACGCTTCAGCCCTGCGAAATGTGTCTGGCCGCACTGCGTTTTGCCGGGATCAAACGGGTGATCTACGCAGCCGAGCAGGCGAATGTGGCGGCGAAATACTTCATGTTTCCAAAATTGAGCATCACTGATTTTGAAGCCGCTGGGGCCGAATTCACTCACATCGGCGGTGTCTCGGAACAAGAGGTACTTCATCTTTACGTTGATGGAGAAGAATAGGGCTTGCAGGTCTTTGGCCAGCTGGAAAATTGGCGACGTCAGCTGCTTCGTTCTGGTCAATACCAAACCAACCCTTGACGGAGCCTGATGCCCCACGGCCTTGAAACTGCGGGACAAGGCCGCAGGTTAAAGTGCGTAAAAGCAAGGAGAGCAACATGGACGATAATCGGGTTTGGAGTTTCGAGGAGAGCCTCTGGCGCGCTTCGGAAGAGCGCTATCACGAGCAGGTCGATCCAGACTGCATCATGGCGCTCAGCCACGCACCTTACCTTTTCAGCGGCAAGGAGGCGGTCAAGGCGGTCAGTGGCACACCCGAATGGGACGACGTGACATTTTCAGACAAGACCATATCCCGACCTGAAGAGGGTCTTATCGTCGTGGGGTACAGGGTCAAAGCCGAGAAGGGCGAAAAGCGTTTTACCGCCGCTTGCACTTCGGTTTATCGCCGAAAGGCTCATGAAGACTGGTCCGTGGTGCAGCACGCCCAAGCGGTTGACGCTGTGGAAAAAGATGGTGGTTAAGCCGATCATCCGCAGCGACGAGTGGAACTTGGTGCAGTTTCTGGCTGGAAAGTCAGGGACTGCGGTGTTTCCGTCAGATGTTCCTGAGTGGGTAACTGGCAAGCGGCTCGTGCACTGCTGCTTGGGGCCTGAGGATCGACCGATATAGCTGGAAGCCCGTCACCCTGAATTGCGACCCCCGAAAGGCCGCGTGCTCTGCCAGACAGTCGCGAACCCGATCCAGTTCGAACGCCGACAGGAATTTTGGCAGTCGGGCAATCGTGACATGCGGGCGAAACCGCCGTTTCTGAAACTCCAACCCTGAGGTTCTCAAGCTTCGGGTCGTTCGCGTTTCCAGTTCAAGCAGATCCGGGCATTGCGAAACCTCAGCAAAGATAACCTGGGGCGACCGCGTTCCAAAGCTGCCGACACTGGCCAACTGCAGGTCAAACGCGGGCGCGTTTACGGTCGATAAAGCCTGATGCGCCTCTTCAATGGCATCCTCAGTCTGCTCGCCTAGAAAGTTCAAGGTAAGGTGCAGGTTCTCTTCAGGAACCCGTCGACCGGTCGGCAGCGCGCTTTGTAGGGTTTCGATCTCAGCGCGAACGTGGTCCGGAAGGTCGATTGCAACAAAAACGCGCATATCTTCGCCCATTCATTCGACTTTTGCCTACCAAAGCGGCCCTCGCAGTCTATCACAAGACATACAAGCTTTCGGCCCAATCTGACACATCTAGGCCGAACTTTTTTCGCTTTCTGCCTCCGCATTTTCGACGGCCCATTCACCAGCCGCTTCGACAGCGATAGGCGAGGCGGTGGGAAGGATGCTGAGATAGCTGTCGGTCTCTGATACAGGCGAGACACCGCGTTGCGTCATGCGATAAAGAGCATAGAGAGCGATCATGCAAAATGTCGAGCCGAGCACCAGCCAGAAAGCAAAGGGGTTCACCCCCTGCATCGCCCAGCCCGCGATCAGCGGACCGGCAATAGCACCCAAGCCGAAGGTGAATACCAGCCCGCCCGAAGCAGCTGGCATATCATCGGCAGACAGAGCGTCATTGGCATAGGCCAAGAGCAGCGCATAAAGTGGCGTCGTGACGCCGCCAGCCAAGAACGCGGCCATCATCAGGGACCATAGCGCCTCGCCGGTGACCCACCCCAACAAACACGATGCCGCCCCAAGTGAAGCGAGGCCCAGGATAAGAACGCGCCGGTCCATCCGGTCTGACAGCCAGCCAATCGGATATTGCAGTACCAAAGCCCCGGCAAAAAGCATCGCCACGAACAATGCGATCTGGTTCGCGGTAAGGCCGATCTGAGATCCGAAAACCGCCCCCATGCCCGACTGCGTCGCATAAACGCTGCCCAGCAGGAAAATCCCGACCGTGCCCAGTGGCGATCCCCTGAAAAGCTTGCGCAATGGCATGGGCTTCGCAACTTTGACTGCGGGCACTGCGGTCGCCGACAAAAGGATTGGCGCGAAAGAGATGGAAACCAGAATCGACGCGCCGATGAAGAGGGCAGAGGTGGCCGCGTCCCCCAAAGTCAGCAAGGCTTGCGCTCCGATGATCCCCAGCGTCTGTGCAATCATATAGGCCGACAGCACCTTGCCGCGCGTTTCATTGGTTGCTGCGGCGTTCAGCCAGCTTTCGGCGGCAACGTAGATCCCGGACATGCAAAACCCGACAATGATCCGCAGCACCGTCCATGCCCAAGGTTCTGTCAGCAGCGGCAGAGCGATCAGGCCCGCCGACATGAAGCTGCCCAGGGCGGCAAAGACCCGCACGTGACCGACACGCTGGATCATCAAGGGCGACAGCCGCGCGCCTGACAGGAAACCCACGAAATAACCGGTCGTGACCACCGCCAGTGCGCCGGACGAGAATCCCTCGATTCCGCCCCGCAGACCGATCAGCGTAAAATGCATGCCATTTCCCAGCATGATCAACACGATACCCAGCAACAAGGCCCAGACACCAGACAGCGTCTTGATCATGATATGCGCCCCTTTTTACACTGCTCAGCGATAAACTTGGGCCTTAACGTACCGCAATGAGAGCCCACGACTTTCGCTGCAGCGCCGCATGGGTCGTATTTTGCGACAAAGCAGTGGATGCGGAGCGTAGAGGTGCGATTTGTGACTTCTTGCTCACGAGTGAGCCGTAATTGGAGCGGCTCACCTTGGCGACGGCGCAAATTTGCCGACAGCAAAATGGGTCATTGAATATGACCTATTTTTTCGGTACACGGCGCTTTTTAGATTCAGGATTCAGACGATGCTTTTCCAAGTCGCCTACGTAAGTTTGTCACGGTTGCCGTTGGACGAAAACACTTTGTCCGAAATTCTGGAGGCGTCCCAGCGAAACAATGCCAGGGACGAGATCACCGGCGTGCTGATGTATCACGACGAGATCTTTTTTCAGGTGCTGGAAGGGGAGAAGTCGGCAGTTGAAAATTGCTATTATAAACGAATTTGCCACGATCCTCGTCACAAAAGCCTCTCACTCATGTGGGCTGATATGGTCGATAGCCGGACGTTTCCAGACTGGGCGATGGGCTATGTCGGGCCAGACGAAGTCGGTCGGTACACAAAGAGCAGCTTTCAGTCGTTGTCTCACCTGCAAAGCGCCGAAGTTGTGGTCGCGAATACCAACGGTGTAGCATTGGAACTTGCTCGGTCGGTGTTCTCGGATTTCAACAAAGGACGGTGATTTCCGAAGATTGCTTGGACAGGCTCTTGGATAGGATGTGTCTTGATCCCAAAGTCCCGGCGTCGTTTGAAGTTGCTTCGACAACCGCCTCCGAAGACACGGGCAGCACGTTCTGGTCGCGCGTATGTCGAACATGAGGCAGGACAGTTTGCGCAGTTGACAGGCGCAGGCGCGTGAAACCTATCTAGGTGACATGACACCCATGAAAGATAAATGGCAGACAGGCCGGGCGCTCGCCCAATGAAACGCGAGGAGGTTACATGCAGTTTCCGATCACGATCGGTTTGATCCTCGTTCTGTCCGCTCTTGGGCTTACCTACGAGATTGCTGCCGGGCGCGTGCTTGCGCCTTTCTTCGGCACCTCCTTGTTGACGTGGACGGCGGTAATCGCGACCATTCTGGCCGGTTTTTCGCTCGGTAGTGCGCTTGGCGGCCTTGTGGCCGAACGCGAAAGCCACGCCGCGGCGCGCACAGTGCGCAAGGCGCTGGTGGCGACGGCGATACTCATGGCGCTATCGCCGACCGTCCTGGGTCTGATTTACGCCTGGGGTGCGCGGGAGACGGCCGGGATGCTGCTGGCCGTAATTCTGGCCTTCTTTCCTGCCTCGGTACTGGTCAGTTTTCCGTCGCCTTTTCTGGCCAAGCTGGCTGTCGACGCGCGACCGGGCCGTGAGGGCTCGTCGCTCGGGCTGGTTCTGGCGGCGGGGTCGCTTGGCGCTATCGTGGGCGCGATCCTGGCCGGTTTCGTGGCCCTGCCGCTGATCGGCTCGGTGGCAACCTTTGCAGGATGCGGCGCCGTAGCGCTGTTGTGTGTCCTGTTGGTCAAGGGCAAGCCACCGCATGCATGCGACACCAAAGCGGAAAAAGTCGATCAGTCAACTTCGACCGGTTCAAAAATTTCAATGGGCGTGGCGGCGCTTGCGGTGGCGACAGGTTTTGGTGGTGGGTCGGTGTGCCGGTATGAATCGGGTCTGTCATGTATCGACGTCGTGCGTCAAAGCAACGTGGTCTATCTTTATTCCGACCGGACCCCACAGGCGGCGGAACCGACCAACGCCGCGCGAGATCTGGTGATGCCCTATGCGCAGTGGATCTGGGCCCGACTGGAGCGCGATCTGGGTCCGGTCCCCTCGGTGCTGTTCATCGGTGGGGGCGGCTACACGCTGCCGGCCAGATTGCTCGAAACGCGACCTCTTGCGCGCGCCATTGCTGTCGAGATCGACCCGCTTGTCACACGTGTCGCGGGCCTGCACCTGCCGCGGGCTGCCACGATGATCGAAAAGACCGGCTATGACGCGTCTGATGATCCCGAAAATGGCAACGACCGGGGCCGCCTTGGCATCGTCCACGCGGACGGACGAGTGTTCCTGAACCAGACAGAGCAGCGCTTTGACGCGGTTGTGATGGATGCGTTTTCTTCGGGATCGGTTCCTGCGCATCTGGCGACGCTGGAAACCTACGAACGTCTGCGTGAGATTGCCGACGGCCCGATCTATGTAAATCTGATCGACAGCCCGGATGGTCCGCTCGTGCGCGGTGTCCATGCGATCCTGAGCGACCTTTATCCCCACGTCGAAACCATTCAAGGGCCGATCAGCTTTCGGGGTCGCGGCAACGTGCTGCTGGCGGCGTCCCGAACCCCACTTGCCCCGCTGGATGCACTGCCGGATGGCTACAAAAAGATGCGGATCACACCGGCCCGCGCGTTCACCGATGACCGTGGTTGGGTCGGCCATCGGTAGTGACCCCTGTCTGCCTGTGCGCTGGTATACGCGAGCGGGAGTAGGGGGGCGAAGCGTCAAACGCAACTTTCCAAAAACATCGGCAGCGCCCGCCGGATGCTATGTGAAACCGTTCTAACGAAAACCTGATCTAAATCAGTGACCGTAAAAAATACATAATACTCAATATCTTATTCGGCTTAAAATCCCTGCGCTTTACGCAAGGCTGCACGCCAACGTTGATAATATGCCTAGTCACCTACGTTTTGACGGGCATATTTCGAAAGGTTGATTGTGGGCAGGCTCTTAAAATTCATTCTCGGCGTCTGCGTGATCGCAGCCTTCGTCGCTGTAGGAGTGTTCGGGACGCAGATGCTGTTGGGCGGGGAAGACGAGAACTCCCAAGGCCAGGGTCAGGAACGCCAGCCGACACGCGTTGGCGTGGCATCGCCACAGATGCGCAGCATTGAAAATGCCATTTCTGCGGTTGGCACCCTGCGACCCGTTCGGGCGGTCGACATCGTCCCCAACGTGGCCGGACGCGTAACCGAAGTGTACGTGACCTCGGGGCAGGAGGTGTTGGAGGGCGATCGTTTGATACAACTGGACGATCGCGCAGCGCGTGCCGCATCGGCCGAGGCCGAGGCGACGCTGAGCGAAACCGAGCAGGAATATCGCCGGTATCAACAGTTGGAAGACAGCAATGCCGCTGCAGAGGCACGGCTGGAGGAGGCGCGTGGCGCGTTCCGGCGGGCAGAGGCTGCGGTGATGTTGGCACAAGCCGAGCTTGAGGACCGTACGGTCACGGCGCCGTTTGCAGGCACTCTGGGCGTGATCGATACCGAGCCGGGTGCGTTTCTCAGCGGCAACCAAGCGGTGACCCGCTTGGCCGACCTGTCTGCGGTCGAGGTTTCGGTTACCTTGCCCGAACGGTATTTCCGGCAGGTCAGGACCGATCAGTCTTTGGAAATCACGACCCCCGCCTATCCCGACGCCACGTTCGAAGGGCGGCTGATCTTGCGTGCTCCTGAAATTGACTTGGCCACGCGCAGCTTTGAAGTCCGCGCAGAAATCGACAATGCCGACGGCAGGCTGGTGGGCGGGATGTTCGCCAACTCGCGCCTTGTGCTGGACATTTACGACGGCTTGGCCATCCCCGACGATGCGATCATCAGCGAGGGGCTGACGACCTACGTCTACAAGGTCGCCGACGACACCGCCGCGCGCACCGAGGTCACGCTCGGCGCATCCATCGGCGAGCTGACCGAAGTGCGCGACGGGCTGGCCATCGAGGACCGGGTCGTCGTCGCGGGATGGGATCAGCTGAGCGATGGCGCCCCGGTCGAGATCGACGAGAATTTCACGCAGGAGGGCCTCGAGTGACCCTTCCCGATCTGTGCATCCGCCGCCCCGTGCTGGCCACGGTCATGTCGATCCTCATCGTGGTTCTGGGAATTGCCGGTCTGAGCCGTATGCCCGTGCGCGAACTGCCCGACACGTCGACCGCGCAGGTGACGGTGAGCGTCGCCTATATCGGCGCGGGTCCAAGCGTGGCCGATAATGAACTCGCCTCGGTGATCGAGGGCGCGATCTCTACCGTTGCGGGGATTGACCGTATCTCGACCGAATCCGAACTGGGCGGACTGCGTACCGTCATCACATTCCGCCAGGGTCGCGACGTGGATCAGGCCGCGTCCGACGTGCGCGCCGCAGTCCAGGCCGTGACGGGCGACCTGCCCGAAGAGGCGGAAGAGCCCCGGATCGAAAAGAACGACAGCCAGGGCGATCCGATCATCTGGATGACGATGACGTCCGAGAACATGTCGGCGACCGAGCTTACCGATTACGCCGACCGTTTCGTGACCGACCGGCTGGAAACGCTGAACGGTGTGGCGGCTGTGCAGATATACGGCGAACGTCCCTACGCGATGCGGATCTGGCTGGAGCCCGACGCGATGGCCGCGCGCGGTGTCACCGCGACGGAAATCGCGGATGCTTTGCGCGCCAACAACCTCGAACTTCCTGCGGGCCAGATCGAGAGCGCCTCGCGCACCTATCTGCTGCGGACCGAAACGCGGCTGTCCAGCGTCGAAGAGTTTGAGGATCTGATCGTTGCAAACAGGGAAAACGGGCGGATTACTCTGGGCGACGTGGCGCGCGCCGAGATCGGAACCGAAGACGACAACAGCCTGTTTCGCGCCAATGGCGAGACCGCCATCGGCATCGGTGTGCTGCGTCAGTCTTCGGCCAATACCCTGACGATTTCTACGGCCGTTGGTGAAGAGATCACGGCGATCCAGTCCGACCTGCCGGGCGGCACCACACTACAGATCACCTCTGACGATGCGGATTTCATTCAGAATTCGATCCGGCAGGTGCTGACCACTCTGGCGATTTCGGTCGCCATCGTGGTCGCGGTCATCTTCTTGTTCCTGACGTCGATCCGCGCGACAATCGTGCCTGCGGTCACGATCCCCATCGCCCTTCTGGGCGCAAGCGCCGGGATCGCTTTCATCGGGTTTTCGATCAACATCCTGACGTTGTTCGCGCTGATCCTCGCCATCGGTCTGGTGGTCGACGACGCAATCGTGGTGCTGGAAAACATCGAACGCCGCGTCGAGGAGGGTGACGACCCCAAAGAGGCCGCGCGTGCCGGGGCCAATCAGGTCTTTGTTGCCGTGATATCAACCTCAGCCGTGCTGATTTCGGTCTTCGTGCCGTTGTCGTTCCTTCAGGGTGAGATCGGCAAGCTGTTTCAGGAGTTTGGCGTCACGCTGGCCGTCGCCGTGGCCCTGTCGACCTTTGTCGCACTCTCGCTCTGCCCGGTGCTTGCCAGCCTCGTATTGAAAAAAGGCATGAACAGCGGCCGGTTTTCGCGGATCGTGAAGTCTGCCACGGATCGCACTGCCAGCGGCTATCGCAGCCTGTTGACCCGCGCCATCGGCGCACCTCTCGTCATCCTCATCATCGCGGCGACCCTCTCGGGTATGTCATGGACCCTCTATCAGCAGCTTCCGTCGCAGCTGACCCCGAACGAAGACCGGGGCGTATTCTTTGTTTCGGTTCAGGCTCCTGCGGGCTCGGCGCTGGGGCTTACGGATGTGGCCGTCCAGCAAGTCGAAGAGCTGATCGCGCCTTACCGCGAGGACGGCATTGTCGAAGACGTCATCGGCATCGTCGGACAATACGGTGAGACGGGGCGTGCTTTCCTTGTCGCGACCATGGCGCCTTGGGGCGAACGCGAGATGGGCCCGCGCGAGGTGCTGGCCGAGCTGCGCCCCAAATTCGCCGGGATCACCTTGGCCAACGTCCGAAGCTTCGCGCCATCTGGTTTGGGCGCGGGCGGCGGCTCCGGGCTTGATGTGATCGTGACGGCCCCCAGCTTCGAGCAGGCGGCAGACTATTCGGCCCAGTTCGAACAGGCATTGCGCGACAATCCGGACATCGTCGGCGTGCGCCGTGCCTATGACGTGAACACGCCGGGTTTTGACATCAACGTCAACCGCGACATGGCGCGCGAGATCGGCGTGGATGCCCGCGCCATCTCCGATGCGGTGCGGACCTTCTTTGCCTCCGCTGAGGTGACCGAGTTTATCTCTCAGGATCGCCAGTATCCGGTGATCCTGCAGGCACCCGACGAGCGCCGCGCCGCACCCGAGGACCTGCGCGGTATCAACGTGCGCGCATCGAACGGCGCGTTGGTGCCGCTCGATGGACTGGTGACACTGGAACGCCGCGCCTCGGTGGCGGCCTTCAACCGCTTCAACCGCCAGCCCTCGGTTGAGATTTCAGCGTCGCTTGCCGATGGTGTCGACTTGGGCTCGGCCATCGAAACGGTCGAGACGATTGCTGACGGTTTGCCCTCGCAGATGCAGATTTTCTACTCCGGTCAGGCCGAAAGCTTTCAGGAAACCTCCGGCGGCATCGTCACCACCTTTGCGCTGGCATTGTTGGTGGTCTTTTTGGTGCTCGCCGCCCAGTTCGAGAGTTTCATTCAGCCGGTCGTCATCCTGCTATCAGTCCCCTTGGCCGTGGCGGGGGCGTTGCTCACGCTCTTCGTGCTGGGCGAGGCGGTGAACATCTATACCCAGGTGGGCATGGTGATGCTGATCGGACTGATGGCCAAGAACGGCATCCTGATCGTCGAATTCGCCAACCAGTTGCGCGAAGAAGGCTATGCCGTGCGCGAAGCCGTCATCGAGGCCGCGTCAGTGCGCCTGCGTCCGATCATGATGACGGTGCTGTCCACCGTTCTGGGCGCCGTGCCGTTGGTTCTGGCCAGCGGGGCAGGTGCGGCCAGCCGGATCTCCATCGGCCTCGTGATCATCGGCGGGTTTCTCGTGGCGTCCATACTCACGCTGTTTCTGACGCCGGTGTTGTATGATCTGCTGCAATGGGACCCCGAAGAAAAATCACAAAATGAAGATAAGGCGGAAAGTCCAGCCTAGAGAAATACCTGCGGAACCTCGGTATTGAGCGCACGCAAGGGGCGTTCGAGAGGGCGCCGCCTCACTTCGCTTGCATGGACAGGCCAAAGGTGACCGCTTAAGCACCCCCGACGTCGCCATAATGCACGAGATGCTTGACGGCACCTTTTCGCACGGCATACCTGATGGTTCATTTGACGGGCCGCACTTGTTCTATTCGAACGAGCCGTAAAGATCAGCTCTTATCAAAAAAGGATCAGTGGCTTGGCCGATACCAACATCGTTCTCTTCTTCCTGCATATAGCCGGTGCCTCCGCCCTGTTGATATGGTCGGTGCGTCTGGTGCGCACCGGCGTTGAACGTGCCTTTTCCGTGCAACTGCGCAAGTGGCTGAGACGATCGTCCAACAACCGGGTTCTCGCCACGTCAACGGGGGTATTTTCCGCCGTGCTTTTGCAAAGCTCGACAGCGGTCGCGATCATGACCTCAAATTTTGTGGCCGCAGGCAGCATCGCGGCGGTGGTCGGCCTTGCCATCCTTCTTGGCGCTGACATCGGCTCTGCTCTTGTGGTGCAGGTGCTCTTGGCACGGCAGGATTTTCTGGTGCCGCTGCTTTTGCTGTTCGGTGTCGCCTTGTTTCTGAAGGGCGAACAAAGGAAAGTTCGGCAATCGGGACGTATCCTGATCGGGCTCGCGTTGATTTTCGTCTCCCTCGACATGATCCGCGCCGCGACCACACCTTTGATGGGCGATGCGGGAACGGCCAGTGTCATGGCGTATCTGGGGAAAGACGTCATAACCGCGTTCGTAATCGGAGCCGGATTTGCCTGGATCGTACATTCAAGCGTGGCGGCGATCTTGTTGTTTGTCACATTGGTCGCACAGGGTTTGATGCCGCAATCCGCAGCCGTCGCACTGGTGCTTGGGGCAAATCTGGGGGGTGCGCTCATTGCCTACGTTTTGACGCTTTCGACGCCCGTGGACGCGCGCCGCATGATCATGGCAAACCTTGTTCTACGCGGCGGCGGTGCTGCCCTGACCTTGTTTGCGTTGAACGCGTCTCAAACGTCTCTCATCTGGCTTGGTGCCACGGATGCCAGCCAGGTGATTAACCTTCACCTCGTATTCAATGTGGCGCTGACGCTTTTGGCGCTGCCGTTCCTTGGCCCGATTGTGCGACTGATATCCGTTTTCGTCAAAGCGTCGCACGACCCCAGCGGCGGTCTGGGCCGCGCCAGCGCGCTGGACCCTTCCTCGCTGCTGACACCTGAGCGTGCGCAGATCTGCGCGACTCGCGAGATCATGCATATGGGTGAAATCATCGAAGCGATGCTGCGCGCCGTCAATGCGCTCTATCTGAAATGGGATGACGCCACGGCCAGGGGAATTGCCGAAAACCACCAACAGGTGCGCAAAATGCACTTTGAGGTTAAGCTCTTTCTGGCCAAGCTTGCCCGGAGCGGCGCAGATGAAGTCAACGGACGAAAGACCATGGAATTGTCCAACATTTCCGTGAATTTCGAAGCCGCATCGGATATGATCGCTCGGAGTATGGTCGACTTGGCCAAACGTCTGGACAGAGGGTCCGTCCGGTTTTCCAGCGACGGTCAAAAGGAAATTTCGGATTTTCACGACCGTGTCCTGGCGAATGTGCAATTGGCTCTGCATGTCATCATGACACAAAACCCCGATGAAGCACGCGAACTTGTCGCCGAAAAGGAAGACATCCGCGGGCTCGAGCAAGACCTGCAGCGCAAGCACCTGACACGGCTGCGCGATGGCCTGGCCGAGAGCATCGCGACCAGTAATATCCATCAGGAAACCCTTCGTGCCCTGAAACAGATCAACACGTCGTTTTCGATGGTGGCCCACCCCATTCTGGAGGAAACAGGCGACTTGCTGGAAAGTCGGCTGGCCAACGCGAGTGAAAGCGGTCCGGTCTCGTAGAAAATCGATTTGATGTGCGTGAGGGGACCTCCCCTGGCAGATGCGTGGTACCGATGGGAGGCAGTATTGACGCCTGCGCGGCGAACGCAAACTCAGAACTAAGACTCGCAAAAGCGGCCATTGCCCCTGATAATCTTTGCGGGTGCCGCCTATCCCAAATCTACCAAGCCACGTAAAACGGGTAAAATTGCCATCACAATAAGGTGGGAAGTCTTTCAACCCACGCCAGCCATCCCATGTTTTACCGAAACAAGCTCGCGAGCGCGCCCGGATATCTATGGTTTTCCATTGGGTCAGGGCCATTGATCGCTTCGAGTGAAGCCATGAAGTTCTAATGGAGATCGAAATGACACACAGAAAATCGAACCGTCGCAAATTTCTCATTTCTGGTGGTGCCATGCTCGGTGCGACCGTGGCAACCGGTGCTTCAGGCCTTCTTTTCCCGGCCCGCGCGCAGGGTGTGTCCCCGACATCGACCATGCGCGGCGGTGCCAACAATTATATTGCCGGAGCGCCGATTGTCGAGCGCATCGGAAGCGGTGGTTTCTGGATGACCGGCACCGTGCGTCGTGCAGGAGACGGCGCCGTTCTTGCGGGCCAGCGTATACAGATCTGGGCGCACACAACCGAAGGTCACGAACGCGATCCGCACAGCCATGGCGCGACACTTACGGACGCGAATGGCGAATTCCGGCTGGAGATGCCGCAGATCGTACCCGCCTTTGGTCAGCCGCATGGTCACCTTGCATATGATAGTGAGGATTTCAAAACGGTC
>JAGXHE010000127.1 GCA_024636445.1 Sulfitobacter sp. | reverse complement strand
TCAGCGGACTTTCAATGCCGGGGGGTATGTCTGCAATGCGCCGTTTCTTGAGGTTCACGCGCCATCTCCATGCCTTGAGGGATCTGCTTACACTCTGGCGTCTTATTCTCTAATAATGGATTAATGTTCTTATTTTAGTCTTATTCGCGGAGACATCCGATGTGCGGTGAAATGACGGACGATGACGGCCTGAGCCGGTGCGAATGGGCAGGCCCCGAGCCGATCTACCGCACTTACCACGACACCGAATGGGGCCTGCCCGAATACGACAGCCGCGCCCTGTGGGAAAAGCTGATCCTGGACGGGTTTCAGGCCGGACTGTCATGGATTACCATCTTGAAAAAGCGCGACAATTTTCGTGCAGCCTTCAATGGCTTCAACCCGCGCGATATTGCGGAATGGGGCGCGGACGACATCGACCGGCTGGTGCAGGACGCGGGCATCATCCGCCACCGAGGCAAGATCAACGCCGCCATTTCCAATGCCCGCGCGTGGTGCCGGATCGAGGACCGCGAAGGTTTTGACCTTTACATGTGGCGCTACGTCGATTTCGCGCCTTTGCAGACAAATTTTGCCACCCAATCGCAGGTGCCGCCCAGTACCGAGCTCAGCACGCGAATCTCGAAAGACATGAAGAAGGACGGCTTCAAGTTCTGCGGCCCCACCATCGTCTATGCCTGGATGGAGGCCTGCGGTCTGGTCAACGATCACCTGACCACCTGCCACCGTCACGCAGCGGTGGCGCAGATGGGCACGCAAACCCCGTGGAAAGGCCGTTGACTCTGCCCCGCGCGGGCGTATAAGCGCCCCTTCATTGGTGTTGGTGGTCCCTGCAAGGGGAAGCCTGTCGGGTCATGGACCAGAGGACAACGCCCTTTATGAACCTATATAAAGGAGACCAGCCGTGACCAAACGCACGTCTGCCAAGTACAAAATCGACCGCCGCATGGGCGAAAACATCTGGGGCCGCGCCAAATCCCCGGTCAACCGTCGTGAATATGGCCCCGGCCAGCACGGCCAGCGCCGCAAGGGCAAACTGTCGGACTTCGGTCTGCAGCTGCGCGCCAAGCAGAAGCTCAAAGGCTACTACGGCGACCTGACCGAAAAACAATTCCGCCGCATCTATGCCGAAGCCGAGCGTGTCAAAGGCGACACCGGTGAAAACTTGATCGGCCTGCTTGAGCGTCGCCTCGATGCCGTTGTCTACCGCGCGAAATTCGTGGCGACCGTGTTTGCGGCCCGTCAGTTCGTGAACCACGGCCACGTGCGTGTGAACGGCAAGAAAGTGAACATTCCTTCGTACCGCGTCAAAGAAGGCGACGTGATCGAAGTGCGTGACCGCTCCAAGCAGATGGCTGCCATCCTGGAAGCCACACAGCTGCCCGAGCGTGACGTGCCCGACTACATGGACGTCGACCACTCGAAACTGTCCGCCACATTCGTGCGCACACCGGCCTTCGGCGACGTGCCGTACCCGGTGATGATGGAACCGAACCTCGTGGTCGAATTCTACGCCAAGAACTGATCACTTCGATCCGTTCAACGATTTACGAAAAGGCCGCGCCCCAAGCGTGGCCTTTTTGCGTTCAGGCCTGCTTTATGCAATCTGCGCCACATATTCTGCAGCCTTTTCAAGATCTTCGCGGAACAACGCCGTATAGGTTTCGCGCGCGTCCTCGTCGCGCAGGCGCAGCAGATACGACGGGTGCACCGTGGCCAGCACCGGCCCGTGCGCCGTCTCCTCTATCTGCCCGCGCCGTTTCAGGATACCTTCCCTGACCCCAGTCAACGCCAGCAGCGCCGTGCCGCCCATCGCCACGATCAGCTTGGGCTTGACCAGCGCCACCTCGGCCTCCAGCCAGCACTTGCAATGCATCACTTCGGTCTTGTGCGCAGGCTCGTGCATCCGCCGCTTGCCGCGCTGCTGGAATTTGAAGTGTTTGACCGCGTTGGTGACATAGGCCTGATCGCGCACCAGACCGGCCTGCGCCGCGACCCGATCGAACATTTGTCCCGCCGGACCGACAAAGGGACGGCCCACCTGGTCTTCGGTATCGCCGGGCTGTTCGCCGACCACCATCAGAGACGCATCGCGCGGCCCTTCACCGGGCACCGCCTGCGTCGCCGGACCACAAAGCGCGCAGCGGGTGCAGGCCTTGATCTGCGCATGAACGCTGTCGAGACTGTCGCGCGTGGCCACGGCACGCATGTCCGCCAGCCCCGCGCTGATCCGTTTGGCGCGCAGGGGCGGCAGTGTCGGGGCCGCCGCCTGCATCTCGCGGGCGCGGGCTTCGGCATTGGCCAGCAGCTGGGGGATGTGGCGCGTCTCTGGCATGTTCTTCCAATATTTCTTTGGCATCTCCGACGTCATCGCCTGCACCTTCACCCGCGCAGGGTTAAAGATGTTGCAGAAATACGTCCCCCAAAGTTCCTCTGTCGCATCCTCGGGCAGGTCGGGGCGTGCTTCGCCCGAGGCAAAGCTGAGGTCGCCGTCGCGGAAATGCGCGGTCACGTCCGGCGTGGCGATCATCCAGTCCATGTCGCCAAAGCGGCGCGCGAAAAAGCTCGCGGTAGGCTCGACCGTGTGATGCGTCGGCTCGAACCACGCAGCAAAGCGGCGGCGCGGGCCGTCATCGGCCAGATCGCGGAACCGCACGAATGCCTTCATCTTGTGCGCGCAGCGGTTCACGTTCTTTTCCAGCCCGCGCAGATGCGCCAGTTGCGCATCGCCTCGATCCTGCATCAGCGCAGGCCTGTCGCGCAGACGCCAAAGAAACGCAAAGAGCCGTGCAAAGCGGTCGGCATCACTGTGCCAGACCACGCGATTGGCCATGTCCACAAAAGATTTTGGCACCGATGTGGTGGCCGCAGCCTGCATCACCGGCGGGGGCGCAGCAAACAGATCGACCTGTGCGGGATCGTCGAAGGACCACAGCACATCCTCGGGCCGGATGCCTTCGGCCAGAAGCCCGCGCGCAGCATCCCGCCAAGCCTGCGCCGTGCCGATGCGGGGCAGGGCAACCGTGCGCATCAGAACAGGCTAAGCTGCTCGGGCGGCGGCGCGAACCGTGCCCGCAGGTCGGCGGTATCGATCAACTTTCCCGGCGACCAGTCGCGCAGGCTTATGAACGGCCGCGCCTTTTTCAACAGCGCCCCCATGCGTTGCAGGTCGGCATAGCGCAGACCGCGCTGGCGTCGGGTGCCCAGAATGCGGTTGACCGTCTTGACCCCGAAACCGGGCACGCGCAGCAGCATGTCGCGCGGGGCATTTTGCACGTCCACCGGGAAAAGCCCCCGGTGCGCGATGGCCCACGCCAGCTTCGGGTCCATCTCCAGATCGAGATTGCCTGCCTGTGTCACGCTGGTGATCTCGTCCACCGAAAAGCCGTAGAACCGCAGCAGCCAGTCCGCCTGATACAGCCGATGTTCGCGCACAAGCGGCGGCTGCACCAGCGGCAGCTTGGCGCTGCTGTCAGGGATTGGCGAGAAGGCGGAATAATACACCCGTTTCAGGCCGAAATTGCCGTAAAGACTGTTGGCCTGCCCCAGAATGGTCGCGTCGTTCGACCCGTCGGCACCAACGATCATCTGGGTCGACTGGCCTGCGGGCGCGAACTTCGGCGGGCGTTTTCCGGTGTGCGACCGCTCCTTGGACGCCGCTCGGCCCTCCTTGACGTCCTGCATCGCCGCGCGGATCGTCGCGGGGTTTTTCTCGGGCGCATATGCGGCCACGGCGGCCTCGGTCGGCAACTCCACGTTGATCGACAAACGATCGGCATATAGCCCCGCAGCCGCGATCAGTTCGGGCGAGGCATCCGGGATCGTCTTGAGATGGATATAGCCGCGAAAATTCTCGCGGGTGCGCAGCAGGCGGGCGATCTGTACCATATCCTCCATTGTCTTGTCCGGCGACTGGATGATGCCCGAGGACAAAAACAGCCCCTCGATATAATTGCGGCGATAAAACTCGATGGTCAGCGAGACGACTTCTTCGGGGGTAAAGCGGGCGCGGACCGTGTTGGATGACACGCGGTTCACGCAATAGGCACAGTCGTAAATGCAGAAATTCGTCATCAGAATTTTGAGCAGACTGATACAGCGCCCGTCGGGCGTATAGGCGTGACAGATCCCCGATCCTTCGTTCGACCCCAGCCCCGATCCGTCGCGGCTGCCGCGCTTTGTGCCACCGGACGACGCGCAAGACGCATCGTAGCGGGCGGCATCCGAGAGAATCGCAAGTTTTTCTGAGAGTGTTTTTACCATATGTTCACTTTATGTTCTGTATTCTGAGGGCGCAATAGAAAGGACAGGAAGACACACAGGCACTGGCAAAATTCTGCATAGGCAAAAGGGCATGGCGTAGGCGCGATTGCCCCGCTAAAACATGCGGCGAAGGAGCCAACCCATGACCCAAGCCATAGCGCCACAACCCGGCATCATGACCATCGACCCATACGTGGGCGGTACCAGTCATGTGGTCGGTATTGAAAACGCGGTAAAGCTGTCGTCGAACGAAAACCCGCTGGGACCGTCCGACAAGGCCATCGAGGCGTTCCGCCGTTCGGCGCACCAGTTGCACCGCTATCCGTCCACCGACCACGCATCGCTGCGCGCGGCATTGGGGCAGGTGCACGGTGTGGACGCAGAGCGGATCATTTGCGGCAACGGCTCGGATGAGATCATCGCGTTCCTCTGTCAGGCCTATGCCGGACCGGGCACCGAGGTTGTGCACACGGTACACGGGTTTGGCATGTATTCGATCTCTGCCAGGGCAGCAGGTGCGACGCCGGTCGAAGTGCTGGAAGCCGACCGCGTCACCGACATCGACGCGCTGCTGGCGGCGTGCAACAAGAAGACCCGGCTGGTGTTCATCGCCAACCCCAACAACCCCACCGGCACGATGATCTCGGACGCCGAGATTGCGCGACTGGCGGATGGGTTGCCCAAACAGGCGCTTCTGGTGCTGGACGGTGCCTATGCCGACTACGTCGAAGGCTACGACGGCGGCGCGGCTCTGGTGGACAGCCGCCAGAATGTCGTGATGACACGCACGTTTTCCAAGCTTTACGGGTTGGGCGGCCTGCGCATCGGCTGGGGCTATGGCCCTGCGCATGTGATTGACGTGCTGAACCGCATTCGCGGGCCGTTCAACATAGGTCAGGCCGCACTCGACACCGCCGAGGCCGCAGTGCGAGACACGGTCTACGCCGATCATTGCCGCAGCGAAAACGCCCGCTGCCGCACCATTCTGGCCGAAGGACTGGCCGCCCTGGGCGTGCCGTCGGACGTAAGCCACGCCAACTTCGTGCTGGCCCGATTTGGCAGCGCCGATGAGGCAAACGCCTGTGACGCATGGTTGCAAGCCCAAGGGCTGATCGTGCGCAAGGTGGCAGGCTACAAGCTGCCCGCGGCGCTGCGGGTCACCGTCGGCGACGAAAGCGCGTGCCGCCGTGTTGTCCATGCGGTCCGCCAGTTCAAGGAAGGCAAAAGCGCATGACCGCACCCGCGACGCCTCCTGTCTACAACCGCATTGCGCTGATCGGTCTGGGGCTGATTGCCTCGTCGATGTATTGGGCGCTCCAGCGCGGTGGTCTGGCGGGCGAAGTCACAGGCTATGCGCGCAGCCAGGCGACCCGCGATACCGCGCGCCGCATTGGACTGACCGACCGCGTCTGCGACACTGCCGCAGAAGCCGTGGCGGGCGCCGATCTGGTGGTGCTGGCGGTGCCCGTGGGGGCTATGGCTTCGGTCGCCGCCGAGATCGCACCGCATCTGGCGCAGGGTGCGACGGTCACCGATGTGGGTTCGGTCAAGCGCGATGTGATCAACAGCGTCGGCCCGCTGCTGCCCGAGGGCGTGCATTTCATCCCCGGCCACCCGCTGGCAGGGACCGAACATTCGGGCCCGGAATCGGGGTTCGCGACGCTGTTCGACAACCGCTGGTGCCTGCTGGTGCCGGTCGAGGGCACCGACCCCGCAGCGACCGCACGACTGCGCGCCTTGTGGGAAGGTCTGGGCGCAAACGTCGAAGAAATGGACGCCGACCACCACGATCTGGTGCTGGCCGTCACCTCGCACACGCCGCACCTGATCGCATATACGATGGTCGGCGTGGCCGATGATCTGGGCCGTGTGACCGATGGCGAAGTCATCAAATATTCCGCCGCAGGCTTTCGCGACTTTACCCGCATCGCGGCCTCGGACCCGACCATGTGGCGCGACGTGTTCCTGACCAACAAGGACGCGACGCTGGAGATTCTGGGCCGTTTCACCGAAGAACTGTTCGCCCTGCAACGCGCCATCCGTACCGGCGACGGCGATCATCTGTTCGAATACTTCACCCGCACCCGCGCGATCCGCCGCAGTATCATCGAGGCGGGACAGGACACCGATGCCCCGGACTTTGGCCGCTCGTCGCGCAAGGAGGCGACATGAAGGTGGCTCTGGTTCTTCTCATCGCCCTAGGCGTGGCAACCACTGCGGCAGCGACTGCGCCGGAAAGTTCCCTGCGGCCGGTCTCGCGTGTCAACGAAGTGGTTGCGAAAGCTGCATTTTCCCCATCGGGGGTCACCCTGCTGCAACCCGACCAAAGCGCTGTGCATCTGGCCTCGGCGGCGACATTCACCGGCCCCAAATCGGTGCTGCGCCCCTTTGTACGGCCAAGGACGCTGGAGCAGAAGGCGATGGCGAAAAAACGCAAGCGTGCCCAAGGGTCGGTATGCGGTGATGCCGACCTTCAAGGCAGCTATGTCGGCCCGGTTCCCGGACCCATTGGGGCTTGTGGTATCGACGAGGCGATCAAGCTGCGCTCGGTGTCGGGCATAGCGCTTAGCCAAGAGGCGGTGATGGACTGCGCCACGGCCCAAGCATTGAAAACATGGACTGACCGCAGCGCGAAACCTGCGATGGCACGACTTGGCGGGCTCACCGCTTACCGCGTCGCCGCGCATTACACCTGCCGGACCCGCAACAACCAGTCCGGCGCAAAGGTCTCCGAGCACGGCAGGGGCCGCGCGATCGACATTTCGGGGTTTCAGCTTAGCAACGGGCAGGTGGTCAGCGTTTTGGAAGGGTGGAATGCCCCACGCTATGGCGCTGCGCTGCGCACCATGCACGCAGGCGCGTGCGGGCCGTTCGGAACGGTTCTGGGGCCCGATTCCGACCGGTTCCACCGCGACCACTTCCACTTTGACACGGCCCGCTATCGCAACGGATCTTACTGTCGTTAGAGTTCCGGCGGCTTTGCCGCCGGGGATATTTAAAGCCAAAAGAAATCTGGGTTCCGCCACATCAATCCTCGTATCGCGGGCCTTTCAAAATCAGCTCAAATCGGCTTTACCACCGCGCAAAGTGGTAAATGAAGGAGCGGCACGCGATGACGATGTGGGTGTTCGGATATGGCAGTTTGCTTTGGAACCCCGGTTTTCGGGTGGAAGATCGCGTCGTGGCGCGCCTCAAAGGTTATCAGCGGTCGTTTTGCATGCGCTCGATCCATCATCGTGGCTCTGTCGAGGAGCCGGGTCTGGTGCTGGCGCTGGATGCGGTGCCACCTGCCTCTTGCGAAGGCATTGCGATGGCCGTGGCCGGAGGTGAGGAAGAGGCGACGCTGGACTATCTGCGCGCCCGCGAGTTGATCTCGTCTGCCTATTACGAGGCGACCGTGCCTTTGCAGCTGGTGGACGGGCGCGTCGTGGATGCCGTGGCCTATATCATTGATGCCGAGCACGAACAGTATTGCGGTGGCCTGCCGCTGGAAGAGCAGGCGCAGATCATCGCCAGGGCAGTGGGCGGACGCGGCCCGAATACCGAGTATTTGTTCAATACTGCCGATCATTTGAACCAGATTGGCCTGCAAGACGCCGATTTGGACTGGCTGGCGGCGCGTGTGCGGGCAATCTGTGCATAATCCCTTGGCCTTGATCGCAATAATTCGTTATCGTTGCTGCAGAGCAGTATGATAGGGCAAGGACCCGGGCGCATGTCGCAAATGGACCGCGAAGCGCGGCCACAATTCTCCCAACCGGTGCGGCAGATCGCACTGATGCTGGTGGTGATCGCCCTGAGTGCTGCGATGGTGTTCGTCGCGGCGCCCAGCGTGCTGCCGGTGTTCGAAGCCAACCCCTATCTGAACGGCTTTATCTTCTTTGTGTTCCTGATCGGCGTTGTGGCCTGTTTCTGGCAGGTGCTGCAACTGATCGGTTCTGTGCACTGGATCGAAAGCTTTGCCGCCGAAACGCTGGAAAGCGACAACAAGCCGCCGCAGCTTCTGGCGCCACTGGCATCGCTCTTGCGGACGCGCGGCGCGCGGATGCAGGTTTCGGCGACCTCCACGCGGTCTATTCTGGACTCGGTCGCCACCCGCATCGACGAGGCGCGCGAGATCACGCGGTATATCGTCAACCTTTTGATTTTCTTGGGACTTTTGGGCACATTCTACGGTCTGGCGACCACAGTGCCCGCGCTGGTCGATACAATCCGCAGCCTTGCACCGCAAGATGGCGATGCGGGCGTGGACGTGTTCGGCCGCCTGATGGACGGGCTCGATTCACAGCTGAGCGGCATGGGCGTGGCCTTTGGCTCTTCGCTGCTGGGTCTGGCCGGGTCGTTGATAGTGGGCCTGCTTGAGCTTTTCGCAGGGCACGGGCAAAACCGGTTTTACCGTGAATTGGAAGAATGGCTCAGCTCGATCACCCGCGTCAGCTTTGCCTCGGGCGATGAGGCGGCAGGCGACGCGCCTGTGATGGCGGGTGTGATCGACCATCTGGCCGAGCAGATGGATGCGCTGCAACAGATGTTCGTGCAATCCGATATTTCGCGCACGGTCGTGGACGAAAAACTGGGCACGCTGGCGGATGCGATCACGGGCATGACACGCCAGATGCAGCGTGGCGATCCCGAACATTCGGCGCTGGAACGTGTTGCCGCCGGGCAGGAACGGCTGATCGCGCATTTCGAGACCCAAGGATCAGGTGACGGGATCGACGCCGAAAGCCGGATGCGTCTGCGGTCGATCGATGTGCAGATGCTGCGCATTCTGGAAGAAATCTCCGCGGGCAGACAAGAAAGCCTGGCCGAGTTGCGCACCGATATCGCCGGTCTGACCGACGCGCTGCTGCAATCGCGCGGGTCAGGTCGGGCCGGTAGCGCGCGCATGTCCCAAGCGCGAACAAGTGACATCAAAGGGGACGGCTGATGGCGCTGTCGCGGCGCACCGGATCACGTTTTCAGGGGGCAATCTGGCCCGGTTTTGTCGACGCGATGACCGGGCTGCTGCTGGTTTTGATGTTTGTGCTGACCATCTTTATGGTCGTGCAATACGTACTGCGCGAAACCATCTCGGGTCAGGAAAGCGAACTGGACCAGCTTGCCGGTGAGGTCGCGGCCCTTGCGCAGGCTTTGGGGCTGGAAGAGCAGCGCGGCACCCGGCTGGATGCGCGGCTGTCTGCCTTGTCGGCGACGCTTAGCGATGCGCAGCAAGAGGTGTCCGATCAGGCGGCGTTGATCTCGTCGCTGACCCAGCAACGTGATGCGCAGGCCAGCGCGCTGTCGGCAGCGCAAACCCAGATTACCAGTTTCGAGGCGCAGGTGGCGGCGCTGTTGGCGGACCGCGATCAGGCGCAGGCGGAAGTGGCCGATTTACAGGCCGACCAGACGCGGATGCTGTCCGAACAAGAGGCGCTGAACCTTGCCCTCGCCCAGGCCCGCGACGAGATCGACGCAGGCACCGAGGCGGCGCGTCTGGCTGCCGCGCGGCGTGAGGCGCTGGATGCATTGGTCGCCGATCTGCGCGCCCGGAACGCCGACGCCGAGGGGCAATTGGCCGCTCTGGACACGCAACTGGACGAGACCCAGGCGGCACTGAGCGAGCAAGAGGCCGCACGGCTGGCCGAGGCTGTGGCAGCTAGAATGTTGCGCGAACGGCTTGAGACTGCGGATGCCGAACTGACCTCGATGACACTCGCGCTTGAGGCACAGCGCAGGCAGGCGGAAGAAACGCTGACCCTGCTTGCGGCCGCACGGGCCGCAGAGGCGGATCTGGACATGCAACTGGTTGCGGCCTTGTTGCAGGTCGACACGCTGCAAAGCCAGGCCGAGGGCGCTGACAGCACGGTACAGGAATTGGCCGACCAGAGGCAGGCACTGGCCACGGAGAAAGAGGCGCTCGAAGTTCAGCTTGCTGCATTGCAAGGGCAGTTGGATGTGGCCACGGCGACCATCGACGCAGGCAGCGCCGAGACGCAGGATCTGCGCGCACGACTGGCCGCCGCTTTGGCAGACGTTCAGGCGCAAACAGACGTCGCAGCCGAGGCGCAATCGCAGACCGCCGATTTGCGCACCCGGTTGCAGGCGGCATTGGCGGCGAAGCTGGCTGCCGAGACCCAGGCCGAGACGTTCAACGCCGACGCCGAGGAAGTGCGCGCGCGGCTGGCGGCAGCATTGGCTGCGAAACTGGCCGCTGAAAACACGATCGACGAGACCATGACAGATGTCGAACGCCGCGCCGCCTTGCTTCAGACCGCGCGCGAGAAACTGGCTGAGGAAGAGCAAAGAACCGCCGCAGCCCAGCGTCAGACCGAGGTGCTGAACCAGCAGGTCGCGGCCTTGCGATCCCAGTTGGGGCAGTTGCAGGCGTTGTTGGACGGCGCAAAATCCCGCGATGAGGCGGCGCAGGTCGAACTGTTGTCGCTGGGGCAGGATCTGAACACGGCCCTGGCCCGTGTGGCCGCAGAGGAACGCCGCCGCCGCATTCTGGAAGAAGAAGAGCGCAAGCGGCTGGAATCGGCGGCGCAGGATCTCGAGAAATACCGCTCGGAATTCTTTGGGCGTCTGCGTGACGTTCTGGGCAATCAGGAAGGTGTGCGGATCGAGGGCGACCGCTTTGTGTTTTCCTCCGAGGTGCTGTTCCCGCCCGGTGCCGCTGAAATCTCTGTCGACGGTCAGCGCGAGATCGCCAAGATCGCCACGATCCTGCGCAGCGTGATCAGTGAGATTCCGCCCGAGATCAATTGGGTAATCCGCGTTGACGGGCACACCGACGACGTGCCGCTGTCAGGGCAGGGCGCCTTTGCGGACAACTGGGAACTCAGCCAGGCGCGCGCGCTGTCGGTGGTCAAATATATGGTGAACTTCCTGGCTATTCCGCCGGATCGTCTGTCGGCCAACGGGTTCGGGCAATACCAGCCGGTGAACACTGCCGACACCGAGGACGCGCGCGCGCAGAACCGACGGATCGAGTTGAAGTTTACCGAGAGATAGCGGCTGGCCCCCGCGATTGTTCGCAATGCCCTAACGCACGATGCCCTAGCGTACTGTGGTGCTGGCGTCGCGTCTGTCGATCTCGCGGCCTTGCCGCGACAGCGTGACGGTGCCCGAATAGGTGCCGGTGGGCCATGCCGCGGCTCTGCGCCGTTTGCCGACTGCGCGAAAGAACTGCGCCTGCTGTTTTTCCAGTATCTCGGTCTGATCGACGACGGTGCCCTCGGGTCCGGTCAGCACCAGGCGCAATGCATCACCCTTCTGGCTGCCGAACGCATAGCCGTAGACCACGAGGGCAGGCGCATTGCCCGGCAGCGACGGTTCGGCCGCGCGGCCTGATTTGACGTCCGAATATTGCGGGATACCGTCAGAGAACCCGACATCAAGGATGCCGCCGGGCCGGTAGGGCGGCGGGTCCTGCCACATGGTTTCGGGGTCGGGCGTGCCACATTCGACGGTGCCATCGGGGTCGAACGGGTCGATGGTCTTGCCGTTATGGCGCAGGCTGAGGTGCACGTGCGGAAACTGTGCGCGCCCGCTGATGCCGACTTCGCCCAGAACACTGCCACGTGCGACCTCATCGCCCACCCGCACGCCCAGGCTGTTTTCTTTCATGTGGCAGTATTGGGTTTCCCAACCGTCGCCATGATCGATGACCACACCGTTGCCGCAGTCGCGCCCTTCGATCTCGGCGGAATTCGCGTCGGAATAGCTGCGGTCGGCCATGCCGTCACGCACGCCCTTGACGGTGCCGGGGGCGCTGGCCAACACGTTCACGCCGGACTGCATCTGTTGCAGGGTGCGCAGGCCAAAGTCGGTGCCTTTGTGCCCGTCATAGCTTAGTGGGGCGCAGTGGTAATCATACGCGCCCGCGCCGGAATCGTGATCGACATATTGCTGCATGAAACAGTCGCCCCCCAGATCGCAGTCAATCGGGGGCGTCAAAACAGGTTCGCCCGCCGCAGGCATCCCTGCGACGAGCGTGAGTGTCAGTGCGGCGCAGGCCGCGCGGATCATTCTGCCGTCAGCAGAGGCGGCTTGTTGCCCGAAATCCGCGGCTTGTCCGGCCCTTCGACGATAAGATCCAGCACACCGTTCTTCATGCCGACCTTGACAACGCCACCCTTGGCCAGCTTGCCAAAGAGCAGTTCTTCGGCCAGCGGCTTCTTGATGTACTCCTGGATCACGCGGCCCAGAGGACGCGCGCCCATCTTGCTGTCATAGCCTTTGTCGGCCAGCCATTCGGCGGCAGGGCGGGTCAGTTCGATGGTCACGCCACGGTCCATCAGCTGTGCTTCGAGTTGCAGCACGAACTTTTCAACCACTTGCATGATCACCGTTTTCGGCAGCGGCGCAAAGCTGATCACCGCATCCAGACGGTTGCGGAATTCCGGCGTGAACGTCCGCTCGATGGCGGCTGTGTCTTCGCCCTCGCGGCGGTCGCGGCCAAAGCCGATTGCCTCCTTGGCCTGTTCCGCCGCACCGGCGTTCGAGGTCATGATCAGCACCACGTTGCGGAAATCCACCGTGCGGCCGTTGTGATCGGTCAGGCGGCCATGATCCATGACCTGCAGCAAGATGTTATAGACATCCGGGTGCGCTTTTTCCATCTCGTCCAGCAGCAGAACGCAGTGCGGATGCTGGTCGATGCCGTCGGTCAGCAAACCACCCTGGTCAAAGCCGACATAGCCCGGAGGAGCACCGATCAGACGGCTGACCGCGTGTTTCTCCATGTATTCCGACATATCGAACCGCAGCAGTTGCACGCCTAGCGTATCTGCCAGTTGCTTTGCCACTTCGGTTTTGCCCACGCCGGTCGGCCCTGCGAACAGGTAGTTGCCGATGGGTTTTTCCGGCTCGCGCAGACCTGCACGCGACAGTTTGATGGCCGAGGCCAGTGCCTCGATCGCATTGTCCTGTCCGAAGACGACGCGTTTCAGCGAGGCTTCGAGATCCTTGAGCACTTCGGCGTCGTCTTTCGACACGTTTTTCGGCGGGATGCGGGCGATCTTGGCTACGACAGCCTCGATTTCCTTGGTCCCGATGGTTTTGCGCCGCTTGTTGGCGACCACCAGATGCTGCGCAGCACCCGCCTCGTCGATGACGTCGATGGCGCTGTCGGGCAGCTTGCGGTCGTTGATGTACCGGCTGGCAAGTTCCACCGAGGTCTTGATCGCATCCGAAGTGTAGCGCACCGAATGGTGCTCTTCGAAATAGGGTTTCAGACCGCGCAGGATCTTCACTGCATCCTCGACCGAAGGTTCGCTGACGTCGATCTTCTGGAACCGGCGCGACAGGGCGCGGTCCTTTTCAAAGTGCTGGCGGAATTCCTTGTAGGTGGTCGAGCCCATGGTGCGCAATTTGCCCCCCTGAAGCGCAGGCTTCAGCAGGTTTGACGCGTCCATAGCACCGCCCGACGTGGCACCGGCACCGATCACGGTGTGAATCTCGTCGATGAACAGAACCGCATCCTTATGCGCTTCCAATTCGGTCACGACGGCTTTCAGGCGTTCCTCGAAATCACCACGATAGCGGGTGCCAGCAAGCAGCGCGCCCATGTCCAGCGAGTAGATCGTGGTCTTCGACAGGACCTCGGGTGTTTCACCGGACACGATCTTGCGCGCCAGCCCTTCGGCGATGGCGGTCTTGCCAACGCCGGGGTCACCCACCAGCAGCGGGTTGTTCTTGCGCCGACGGCACAGAACCTGAATGCAGCGCTCGACTTCCGAATCGCGACCGATCAGCGGATCAATGTCGCCCTCGCGCGATTTGGCGTTCAGATCGACGCAGTATTTCTCCAGCGCCGAATCCTTTTTCTCGCCGTCGGTCACGCCCTGAGGCTCTTCCTCGTGGTCGGGCGCGCCCGACACGGGGCGCGGATCACCGAACGCAGGGTCCTTGGCGACGCCGTGCGCAATGAAGTTGACCGCATCGTAACGCGTCATGTCCTGCTCCTGCAGGAAATAGGCCGCGTTGCTTTCGCGTTCGGCAAAGATGGCGACCAGCACGTTGGCGCCGGTCACTTCGGTGCGGCCCGAAGACTGCACATGGATCGCCGCACGCTGTATAACCCGTTGAAAGGCCGCCGTGGGCACCGCTTCGCTGCCGTCAATGTCAGTTACGAGGTTTGAAAGATCCTCGTCGACAAATTCGTTCAGCGTGGTGCGCAATTCGTCCACATCAACGCTGCACGCCTGCATGACACGCTTGGCGTCGGGCTCTTCTACCAACGCCAACAGCAAGTGCTCCAGCGTTGCGAATTCGTGGCGACGCTCGTTTGCCAGCGCCAGCGCGGAATGGATTGCTTTTTCCAATGTCGTCGAGAATGAAGGCACGCTCGTGCTCCTTCTGATCTGGGTCAGTGGGGACGTTTCGGCGTCCCGCTGCCAACCATGGCCTCATACTATTAGAGTTTGGTTGATCGACAGCGAGCTTCAAGGGTTTTCTTTCACAAACAGGTCACAAAAGTGACAATTCACAAAGAAACGCTGCCGATTGTTGCGGATGAGAGGCATCAGAACCGGTCGCGGCGGGCGCGGATTTCGGTAAAGACGTCCAGTGGCGTTGCGCCTGTCATGTCCAGAGTGCTGGCAATGGCAGGATCTGAGGCGCGCAGAAAAGGGTTCGTGTCCATTTCCAACTGAAGCATGGAAGGCACGGTGGGCATCTTGGAGGCGCGTTTGTCCGCGATGTCCTTGCTACGGGATATAAGTGCGCGATTGTCGGGATCAACCGTGAGCGCAAATTTTGCATTGGTGGTGGTGTATTCGTGACCCGAACAGACGGTGGTGTCGCCGGGCAGGGCGGCCAGCTTGGTCAGGCTTTCATGCATCTGCGCGGGCGTGCCTTCGAACAGACGACCGCAGCCCAGTGCCATCAGGCTGTCGGCGGTGAACAGAAGCTTTGACGCGGGCGCGTGAAATGCGATGTGCCCGACGGTGTGGCCGCTGACGTCGATCACCTCGATGGTATCGCCGCCCACGGTGAAACTGTCGCCTTCGGCCACCTCCTGATCCAGCGGCGGAAGGCGCTGTGCATCCGCCGCAGCCCCGATAACCTTTGCCGGATGATCTGCAGGCTGGTCGGCCAGCAGGTCGGCCAGACCGTCCACATGATCCCAATGATGGTGCGTCAGCAGAACGTGGGTCAGCGTCCAGCCGCGTTCCGTCAAAGCCGCCTTGATCGGAGCGGCCTCGGGCACGTCGATCACCGCCGTATCGCCGCTTTGTGCGTCATGGATCAAAAATGCGTAGTTATCTTCGAGACATGGCACAGTGACGAGTTCAAGAGGCATGGTCATTTCCTTCACGGTTGATAGGATCGGATCAAACGCCAGCTTGGCCGATCCTTTGAAGGGCTGCAATGCACCTCGACGTACAGGACTTGCGCAATTTCTATTATCGCAGTGCGCTGGGGCGTGCCGCGCAGAAATCCCTGCGCGCACGGATGCTGCAACTGTGGCCCGAGGCCAAGGGGCAGACCGTCGCGGGCTATGGCTTTGCCGTGCCGCTGCTGCGTCCTTACCTGCATGACGCGCGCCGGGTGATGGCGCTGATGCCGGGACCGCAAGGCGTGATGCCCTGGCCTGCGGGGCAGCCCAATGTGTCGGCGCTGATAGAAGAGACGATGTGGCCGGTCGAGACCGGCCATGTGGACAAGCTGGTGGTGTTGCATGGGCTGGAAACCTCGGACCGGCCGCAGGATCTGCTGGAAGAATGCTGGCGCGTGCTGGGGCCGGGGGGCAAGGCGCTGTTCATCGTGCCCAACCGCGCAGGCATGTGGTCGCGACGGGACCGCACGCCGTTCGGCTATGGGCGGCCCTATTCGGCGTCCCAGCTGGAAACCCAGCTGCGCAAACACCAGTTTTTGCCTGAACGCCATGTCGGCGCGCTCTATCAGTTTCCGTCAGGCAAGCGATTGTGGATGAAATCCGCAGGCATGTTCGAAGGCGTGGGACGCTCGATGCCCGGCATGTTCGCAGGTGGCGCGTTCATGGTCGAGGCGTCCAAGCTGGTCTATCCGCCCAAGGGCACCACCAGCCGTGTGCGCAAGCGCGTCGGCGTTCTGGACGGATTGACCGAACCCAGCGCCAAGCCGATTTAGGGGTTCGAGATCTACCAAAAGGGCCTCTGGGCGTCTTAACTGTGGCTCAGTGGGTCGTATGAGGGTCGGGTCGCATGAGTGTCGCAAAGCCAGTCGCGCGAAGGGCTAGGTGCACTCACCCCGCGGGCGCTTCTGCAGCGCAGTGCGCCATATCTTACTTTCGCCAAGGCCGTGGAATAAACTGGTATACGCTGACGGCCCAATGACGGCCCGCGGTCAGGCGCTGCCCTGTGTTCCGCTGTTCCGCCGATGCTGCTGCCCACCCTGCCGAAAACCGCCGGTGCCGGACGCGGCGTCATTCCCAAAGACGCACGCAATGGTCTAGGCTGCATGAAATCCGATGCTCGTCTGGGAGGAGAGACCGATGAAAGACGCCGCCACCACCGCTATGCCAACCGCCATGGACATCAAGGAGATGCCCGATCCGATGGAGATGCCCTCGCTCAAGGGCAAGGTCTCGGAAGAGGAATGGGCCCTGCGCTGCCAGCTGGCCGCCACCTACCGGCTCTGCGCAATGCACGGCTGGACCGATCTGGTGTTCACCCACATCTCGGCGCGCCTGCCCGACGAAGACGGGGCCGAGCGTTTCCTGATCAATCCCTACGGCGTAATGTTCGACGAGATGACCGCGTCGTCGCTGGTCAAGATCAACCTTGAGGGCAACATCTGTCAGGACACGCCCTACAACATCAATCCGGCGGGCTTCACAATCCACTCGGCCATTCACGCGGCACGACACGATGCGGGCTGTGTGATCCACGTGCACACGCCTTACGGCGTCGCGGTGTCGGTGCAGAACGGGGGGCTGCGCCGCTATACCCAGTTTTCGATGATCGTGAACAACGATCTGGCCTATCACGACTACGAAGGCATCGCGCTGGAACTGGACGAGCGCGCACGGATCGTAAATGACCTCGGTGACAAATCGCTGCTGATGCTGCGCAACCACGGCACGCTGACCGTGGGGCCGAACTGCGCGATCGCCTTCCTGCGGATGTATTTCCTCGAGAATGCCTGCAAGACGCAGATCTTTGCGCAGGCGGCGGGCACTGACAATCTGCACGAGGAAGATCAGGCGATGGCCGACACCGTGCAGGCGCAGTCCGCCCGCGCGTTTACGCCGGGCTATGGCGACAACCTGATCTGGCCGGGCCTGATGCGCAAGCTCAAGCGGACAAATCCGGGTTTTGACCACTAGTCTGTGCGACAGATGGCCAAAGGCGCAAGGGGGGCCAGCCCCCCGGCCTGCGGCCGCCCCCCGGAGTTTTTCGGGCAAGATGAAGCACGAAGCGGGCGCGTAGATCGGGGTGATAATATTTTGGTGAATGCCTCGGAATCGCCCATAAGGGGCCTCAACGGGGCACAGTTTTTTAACATTTTCAGCGGCGCAAAGCGTCGCACTTGGGGTAAGATGCTGAAATTAAATAATAACAGCCTTTTGCCTTCGGTGCTGTCCACCGTTGCGGGGTGCGCGGGGGTCTGATACATCCCCCGTGATTTCAGCGGATTGATGCCCATCAGCCCGCGCCAACTCCCTCGTTCTATCGGCGCAAGCGCGTCGGAGACCGAGGCCAGACATTGGAAGGGTGGACGTGTCCGAACCAGCTTCGATCTCCACAGGCATCGCCAAACGCTATGCGACTGCCGTTTACGACTTGGCCAAAGAGACCAATTCCGTGCAAGCCATTGAGACCGACATCACCGCCCTGCAAGACGTGATGGCACAGTCGGACGATTTCAATGCGCTGATCCATTCGCCGATCTACACCCGCGACCAGCAAGGCGCTGCGGTGTCGGCCTTGGCCAAAAAGATGAAGCTGTCGGACGTGATGTCCAACACGCTGGCCCTGATGGCGCAAAAGCGCCGTCTGTTCGTATTGCCACAACTGGTGCAGACCCTGCGCGACGTGATCGCCGCAGACAAAGGCGAAGTGACCGCCGATGTCACCTCTGCCAAGGCGCTGACCAAGGCGCAGTCTGACAAATTGGCCAAGACGCTGACCGCGTCGATGGGCAACACCGTGACTATTAATGCGACCGTGGATGAAAGCCTCATCGGCGGTCTTGTCGTCAAAGTGGGCTCGAAGATGATCGACACGTCGATCCGCTCCAAGCTCAATTCCCTCCAGAACGTAATGAAAGAGGTCGGATAAATGGGTATCCAAGCAGCAGAAATTTCTGCGATCCTGAAAGACCAGATCAAGAACTTTGGTCAAGAAGCAGAAGTCGCCGAAGTCGGCCGCGTTCTGAGCGTCGGTGACGGTATCGCCCGCGTTTACGGTCTGGACAATGTTCAGGCCGGCGAGATGGTCGAATTCCCCGGTGGCATTCAGGGTATGGCCCTGAACCTCGAAAGCGACAACGTCGGCGTCGTGATCTTCGGCTCCGACCGCGACATCAAGGAAGGTGACGTTGTCAAACGCACCAACTCGATCGTGGACGTGCCCGTGGGCGACGAACTGCTGGGCCGCGTTCTGGACGGTCTGGGCAACCCGATCGACGGCAAGGGCCCGCTGAACGCCACAGAGCGTCGCGTGGCCGACGTCAAGGCGCCGGGCATCATCCCGCGCAAATCGGTCCATGAGCCAATGGCAACCGGCCTGAAATCGGTCGACGCGATGATCCCGATTGGCCGTGGCCAGCGCGAGCTGATCATCGGTGACCGTCAGACCGGCAAGACTGCCGTGGCCCTGGACGCGATCCTGAACCAGAAATCCTACAACGACGCCGCCGGCGACGATGAAAGCAAGAAGCTCTATTGCGTCTATGTTGCCATCGGTCAGAAGCGTTCGACCGTTGCCCAGCTGGTGAAAAAGCTCGAAGAGAGCGGCGCCATCGAATACACCACAGTGGTTGCCGCCACCGCCTCGGACCCCGCGCCGATGCAGTATCTGGCCCCCTACACCGCGACAGCCATGGCGGAATTCTACCGCGACAACGGCCGTCACGCGCTGATCATCTACGATGACCTGTCCAAACAGGCGGTTTCGTACCGCCAGATGTCGCTGCTGCTGCGCCGCCCACCCGGCCGCGAAGCCTATCCCGGCGACGTTTTCTACCTGCACTCGCGCCTGCTGGAGCGTTCGGCCAAGCTGAACGAAGACAACGGCTCGGGCTCGCTGACGGCTCTGCCGATCATCGAAACCCAAGGTGGCGACGTGTCCGCGTTTATTCCGACCAACGTGATCTCGATCACCGATGGCCAGATCTTCCTGGAAACCGAACTGTTCTACCAAGGCATCCGCCCTGCCGTGAACACCGGTCTGTCGGTGTCGCGGGTTGGCTCTTCGGCGCAGACCAGTGCCATGTCGAGCGTTGCGGGTCCGGTGAAACTGTCGCTGGCCCAGTACCGCGAAATGGCGGCCTTTGCCCAGTTCGGCTCTGACCTCGACGCCTCGACCCAGCGCTTGCTGAACCGCGGCGCGCGTCTGACCGAGCTGATGAAACAGCCGCAGTATTCGCCCCTGACCAACGCCGAAATCGTCTGCGTCATCTTTGCAGGCACCAACGGCTACCTGGACAAGGTCGCAATCAAGGACGTGGGCCGCTGGGAAGCGGGCATGCTGACGCACATGCGTTCCAAACAGCAGGATGTTCTGGATTGGATCACCAACGAAGATCCCAAGATCAAGGGCGATGCCGCAGACAAGCTGCGTGCAGCTCTGGACACCTTCGCAACTGACTTCGCTTAAGGGGAGATAAGGCAATGCCAAGTCTCAAGGACCTTAAAAACCGGATCCAGAGTGTGAAGAACACTCGGAAGATCACGAAAGCCATGCAAATGGTGGCCGCGGCGAAACTTCGCCGCGCCCAGGAAGCTGCCGAACAGTCGCGTCCCTACACCGAGCGGTTCAACACCGTGATGGCGGGGCTGGCGTCCTCTGCAGGCGGCTCTGACAGTGCGCCCAAACTGCTCAGCGGCACGGGCAGCGACCAGACCCACCTGTTGGTCGTCATGACCGCGGAACGTGGCCTGTGCGGCGGCTTCAACGCGAACATCGCAAAGAAGGCCAAGGCGCGCGCGGCGGAACTGGAAGCTGCGGGCAAGACCGTCAAGATCCTGACCGTCGGCAAAAAAGGCCGTGACGCGATGAAACGTGATCTGGGATCGCGCTTTGTCGGGCACGTCGATCTGACCGACGTCAAGCGCGTCAGCTACCCCGACGCGCAGGGCATCGCCAAGGATATCCTGGGCCGCTTTGACGAGGGTGAGTTCGACATCGCCACGATCTTCTATGCGAAGTTTGTGAACGTGGTCAGCCAGACGCCGACAGCGCAGCAGATCATTCCGTTCGAGGTGCCGCCAGAGGCGGCCGCCGATGTCGATGGCGGAACTTTGTATGATTACGAGCCCAGCGAAGAGGCCGTTCTGGCCGACCTGCTGCCGCGTGCAATTGCAACGGCGATCTTCTCGGCCCTGCTGGAAAACGGGGCGTCCGAACAGGGCGCACGGATGTCCGCGATGGACAACGCCACCCGCAACGCAGGCGACATGATCGACAAGCTGACCATTCAGTACAACCGTTCGCGTCAGGCCGTGATCACCAACGAGCTGATTGAAATCATTTCGGGCGCCGAGGCGCTCTAGGACAAAACCGGAGTTATACGACATGGCACAAGCAGTCGGAAAAATCACCCAAGTCATCGGGGCCGTCGTTGACGTGCACTTTGACGACAATCTGCCAGAGATCCTGAACGCTCTGACAACCGAAAACAACGGCCGCCCGCTGGTTCTGGAAGTTGCCCAGCACCTTGGCGAAAACACCGTGCGCGCCATTGCGATGGACGCCACCGAAGGTCTGGTGCGCGGCTCCCGCGTGACCGACACCGGAGCGCCCATCCAGGTGCCGGTCGGTCCCGGCACGTTGGGCCGCATCCTGAACGTCACCGGCGAGCCGATTGACGAAAAGGGCCCCGTCGACGCGAAAGAAACCCGCTCGATCCACGGCGAAGCGCCGGCGTTCGACCAACAGTCGACAGCGACCGAGATTCTGACCACAGGCATCAAGGTGATCGACCTGCTGGCCCCCTACACCAAGGGCGGCAAGATCGGCCTCTTCGGCGGTGCCGGTGTGGGCAAGACCGTTCTGATCATGGAACTGATCAACAACATCGCAAAGGTGCACTCGGGCGTGTCCGTGTTCGCTGGCGTGGGCGAGCGGACCCGTGAGGGCAACGACCTTTACCACGAGATGATCGAATCCGGCGTTATCGTTCCCGACAACCTGTCGGAATCGAAAATCGCATTGGTCTACGGCCAGATGAACGAACCTCCCGGTGCACGTATGCGGATCGCTCTGACCGGCCTGTCGCTGGCGGAACAGTTCCGTGACGACACCGGCTCGGACGTTCTGTTCTTTGTCGACAACATCTTCCGCTTTACCCAGGCGGGTTCGGAAGTGTCGGCTTTGCTGGGTCGTATTCCTTCGGCGGTGGGCTATCAGCCGACGCTGGCGACCGACATGGGCACCATGCAGGAACGGATCTCGTCGACCAAGAACGGCTCGATCACCTCCGTTCAGGCCGTGTACGTGCCTGCGGACGACTTGACCGACCCCGCGCCTGCGACATCCTTTGCCCACCTCGACGCGACAACCGTTCTGGACCGCTCGATCTCGGAAAAAGGCATCTATCCTGCGGTTGACCCGCTGGGCTCGACCTCGCGTCTGCTCGATCCGCTGATCATCGGTGACGAACACTACAAGGTCGCAACCGACGTGCAGCAGGTTCTGCAACGCTACAAGTCGCTGCAGGACATCATCGCCATTCTGGGCATGGACGAGCTGTCGGAAGAAGACAAACTGTCCGTGGCACGTGCGCGCAAGATCGAACGCTTCCTGTCGCAGCCTTTCGACGTGGCAAAAGTGTTCACCGGCTTTGACGGTGTGCAGGTGCCTCTGGAAGACACGATTTCGTCGTTCAAGGCGGTTGTGGCCGGTGAATACGATCACCTGCCCGAAGGTGCCTTTTACATGGTTGGCGGCATCGAAGACGTGATCGCCAAAGCCGAAAAAATGGCAGCTGACGCAGCCTAAATCCCAATCACGAAGCCCGGACGGCAATTGCTGTCCGGGTGACGTGCCTGATCCAAGGGGAACACAATGGCAGATATGCAATTCGATCTGGTCTCGCCCGAGCGCAGCCTTGCCTCGCACCCCGCGACCTCGGTTTCGATCCCTGGCACCGATGGGGACATGACCATCATGGCAGGCCACGCGCCCGCCATCACCACACTGCGTCCCGGCGTTCTGAGGGTGGAAGCAGACGGCAAGACAGCCGAATACGTTGTCACCGGCGGCTTTGCCGAGATCAACGGCGACGGCGTGACTGTTCTGGCCGAACGCGCATTGACGCGCAGCGACATGACGCAGGAACGTCTCGACGAGATGTACAAAGAAGCCGAGAATATGTACAAGACGGCCAAGGAAAACTGGCAAAACGAGCCGGGCCCCGTGGACGACGCCGCCAAACTTCTGGGTGACATGGTCGCCATGGGCAGTGAAATCGGGCTGAGCACGAAACAGCCCAACCTGTAAATTGACGTTAAATTGTTGAAAAGGCCCTGCAATTTCTTGCGGGGCCTTCTTGCATTTCTGCCGCATTGTTGTGCATTCTGCACGTCTCGCATGCTTCGGCCACAATCCGGACATGATCCAGGCAGACGAGGCAAGCAATGAAGAAACTGCGAAATTACATGATCGGCATCGAACAGGGCGACCCTGTGTTGTTCTCGGACTTCGAGGGCGGTGGCGAGATGTGGACAGGCCGTGGCCAGCGCGAACGGCGGCGGCGTATCACTTTCGAGGAAACCTTTCGCAATCCGCCAGCGGTTCAGGCCGCGATCAGCCTGTGGGATATGGACGCAACCACGGTTATCCGCGCCGACATCTCGACCGATGCCATCACCCAGGACGGCTTTGATCTGGTGTTTCGCACGTGGGGTGACACCCGCGTCGCACGGGTGCGGGTCAGCTGGACTGCAATAGGCGAGGTCTCGGACCCCGAGGACTGGGAGCTGTACTGAAGCCGGGCCAGGGGCTCTGCCCCCGCGCCTTTGGCGCGTCCCCGGAGTTTATCTGGCAAGATGAAGGGTTTGGAGAGATTATTCGGCGGCGTACATGCCGTCGTAGATCGGGCCCAATGTGTCCTGCTCGAAAAGCGAGCTGACCGAGGTGCCGTTCCAGATGTTCAGGATCGCCTGCGCAAAGATCGGCGCTGTGGGCACCACGCGGATGTTCGGCGCATCGAGAATCGCTTTGGTGGGCGCGATCGTGTCGGTGATCACCAGCGATTTCATCACCGAATTTGTCACACGCTCGACCGCAGGGCCGCTCATCACGCCGTGGGTGATATAGCTGTGGACTTCCTTGGCGCCGTTTTCCAGCAGCACTTCGGCGGCTTTGCATAGGGTTCCGGCAGTGTCGCACATGTCATCGACGATCAGGGCCACCTTGCCTTCGACGCTGCCGATCACGGTCATTTCCGCGATCTCGCCGGCTTTCTCGCGGCGCTTGTCGACGATCGACAGGGGCGCGTTGAGACGCTTGGCCAACTCGCGGGCACGGGCCACGCCGCCCACGTCGGGCGAGACGATCATCAGATCGTCCGTGCGGCCGCGAAACTGGTTGGCGATGTCTAGGGCAAAGATGGGCGAGGCGTAGAGGTTGTCGACAGGGATGTCGAAGAACCCCTGAATTTGCGCTGCGTGCAGGTCCATGGTCAGAACGCGCTCGACACCGGCGCTGACCAGCATGTTGGCCACCAGCTTGGCGCTGATCGGGGTGCGCGCCTTGGTCCGGCGGTCCTGACGGGCATAGCCGAAATAGGGGATCACGGCGGTGATGCGCGCAGCTGACGACCGGCGCAGCGCGTCGCACATGATCAGCAATTCCATCAGGTTGTCATTGGCGGGGTTCGACGTGGGCTGGATGATATACATATCCTCGCCGCGCACGTTTTCGTAGACTTCGACGAAAATCTCGCCATCGTTGAAGCGTTCGACGCGGGCCTCGACCAGCCCCATTTTCTTGCCGCGGTGCATCGACATCCTGCGCGCGATGGCCTGTGCAAGCGGCTGGTTGGCGTTTCCGGCGATCAGCTTGGGTTCCTGAACGTGTGGCATGTCTTGTGGCCCCCCAAGGCGCTTGTGACAGAATCGTGACGTTGACACCGCTTAGCATGGCCTTAACGTTCGGCAAAGCGGGACACCCCCCTATCGGAGAATAACATGCACCAGATCGACTATTTTTTTTCCGTGCTGTCGCCATACACCTATCTGGCAGGCACACGGCTGGAAGAGATCGCGGCCAGGCACGGCGCCACGATCAACTACAAGCCCACGGATGTGGTCGCCCTGTTCGGTCGCACCGGGGGCACGCCGCCCAAGGACCGTCATCCCAGCCGTCAGGAATACCGCGCACAGGAGCTGGTGCGGCAGGCCAAAAAGCTGGACATGGCGTTTAACCTGAAGCCTGCGCATTGGCCCACGAATGGTGCGCCTGCGTCCTATGCGATCATCGCCGCGATCCATGCGGGCGGTGGCGATCTGGGCAAGCTGGTGCATGCGGTCCTGCGCGCGGTCTGGGCCGAGGACAAGGACATTGCCGAGGACACGGTCGTGCGTGCCTGTCTGGAAGAGGCCGGCTTTTCGCCGTCACTGGCCGACAGCGGGCTGTTGCAGGGGGCCGAGACCTATGCGGCCAATCTGGAAGAGGCCGCGAACCGTGGCGTTTTCGGCGCGCCGTTCTACATCGCCGAGGGTGACAACCGCTTCTGGGGGCAGGACCGTCTGGACGATCTGGATCTGCATCTGGCGGGCAAACTCTGAGCATGACCTATCATTCAAGACGTTATGGCAGCGGCCCCCGGCAGGTGCTGGCGATACATTGCACGCTGGCACATTCCGGGGCGTGGCGCGGCATGGCGGATGCGATGGGTGAGGGACTGACGATCAACGCCTACGACATGCCCAGCCACGGCAAATCCCCCGATTGGAACGGCGAGGGCGATCTGCATGATCTGGTGACCGCCTGGGGCCACGACATGTTGTCGGAACCGATGGACGTGATCGGCCACAGCTTTGGCGCGACAGTGGCCTTGCGGCTGGCGGCAGAGGCACCCGAGCGGGTGCGCAGCCTGACGTTGATCGAACCGGTGGCCTTTGCCTTTGTCGCGACGGATGATCCGGGCAAGGTCGAGGAATACCGCCTGCGCAATCTGGATTTCGACGCGGCGATGAAGGCAGGTGAGAAGATGGAAGCCGCGCGGGCGTTCAACCGGGGCTGGGGCAATGGCACCCCCTGGGACGAGATACCCGAGCAGACGCGGCAATACATGGCGGACCGCATTCATTTTGTCGCGGGATCTTCCCCTGCGGTGCAGCGCGACAGCATCGGGCTTTTGGAACCCGGTGTGCTGGATGTGATCAAATGCCCGGTGCTGCTGATGGAGGGAGACGGGTCAGACGGGACCATCCCTGCCGCCAATACGGCCATCGCGCGGCGTGTCCCGCAGGCGCAGCGCGTGGTGCTGGAAGGGGCGGGGCATATGGCCCCGATCACCGACCCCGAGCGTGTCGCCGCCGAGGTCAGGCGTTTTCTGGACGCGGTCTGAAGCGTCTTTGAAGCGTCAGAGGTAGCTCAGAAACTGGTCGATCTGCGCGTCAGAGATCGACCAGTCGCAGACCAGACGCGCGGCCAACATCTCTTCGGGATCGTCGCCTTCCAGCGCCCCCTCCCAGATGTAGTATTTCGCGCCCGCATCGTGCAGCCGTTGGTGGGCGGCGCGGGGGAAGGCGGCAAAGATCATGTTGGCGTCGGGCTGGTGCAGAAACTCGGCACCCTTGTCGCGCAGACCGGCGGCCAGACGCTGTGCATTGGCATTGGCGGCGGCTGCGGTTTCCATCCACAATTCGCCATCGAGATAGGCGGCCATCTGCGACGACAGATAGCGGTGTTTCGAGAACAGATGCGCCCCGCGTTTGCGCCGCAATTCGAACTCCCACGCCTTGTCGGGGTCGAACATCACGACCGCTTCGACGCCCATGCAGCCGTTCTTGGTGCCGCCGAAGCTGACGATATCTACGCCTGATTTCCACGTCATCTCGGCGGCCGTACAGTCCAGCGCCGCGATTGCGTTGGCAAAACGCGCGCCGTCCAGATGCACCGGCAGGTCGAACTCCTTGGCGACCGCAACAAGGGCGCGCAATTCGTCCAGCGTGTAGACCTCGCCGCGCTCGGTGACCTGGGTGATGCTGACAGGCCCGCGCTGCGGCCCATGCACGCCGCGCTTTTCCTCGCCCGCGATGGTGGCGTGCAGCGCTTTGGGCGTCATCTTGTCGCCGCCGGGCACCAGCGTCAGCTTGGCGCCGCCTGCGTAGAACTCGGGGGCGTTGCATTCGTCCTGGTGGATGTGGGCGACGTTGCTGCAAAAGATGGTGTCGAAGGGCTGGGCATAGCACGCCAGCGCCAGTGAATTGGCAGCGGTGCCGGTGGCCACAAGGTAGACTTCAGCCTCGGGTGCCTCGAAGGTGCGGCGGATCGACTGTCTGACCTCGTCCATCACCGGATCGTTGCCATAGGGCATGGCGTGGCCCGCGTTGTCGTGAACGAGGCGGTTCATGATCTGGGGGTGAACGGGTCCGGCATTGTCAGAGGCGAAAAACATCTATGTGGGTTCCTCTATGATGTAGTCTTCCCAATCTTCGTCGGGAACGTCGAATTCGCTGAGCGTCATATTTTGTACGCTGACGCCCGCATCATGTACAGATTGTGCGGTGCCTGTCAGCAACGGGTGCCAATCGGGCAGGGGCTTGCCCTCCCACAGCAGACGGTAGGCGCAGGTCTGCGGCATCCAGTAGGCGTGGGTGTCCAGGTTCGACGGCTTCAGCACGATGCAGTCCGGCACGAACTGGTGGCGGTTTTCGTAATGCGCGCAGCGGCAGGTGGCGTCGTCCAGCAGGCGGCAGGCAACGCGGGTCAGGGCGACGTCGCCGGTGTCTTCGTCTTCCAGTTTGTTCAGGCAGCATTTGCCGCAGCCGTCGCACAGCGCTTCCCATTCGGGGGCGGTCATCTGGTCGAGCTTCTTGCGTTCCCAGAACCGCGTGCCCAGCTTTGCGCCGCTCATAGCGCGTCCAATATGGTGCGGGCGCGGGTGCAGTCGGCGTCCATCTGGGTGATCAGCGCATCAAGGCTGTCGAATTTTTCCTCGCCGCGCAGATGGTCGACCAGCGCCACCGAGACGTTGGTGCCGTAGAGATCACCGGAAAAGTCGAAGATGAAGGTTTCGAGGTTCGCGCGGTTTTCACCGAACATCGGACGCACGCCCAGCGATGCGGCACCTTGGTAGCGGCCTTTGTGCGGCCCTTCCAGCACGTCGACCAGCACCGCATAGACACCGAACGCGGGCGGGTGCAGGCCGTCGATGGACATGTTTGCGGTGGGATAGCCCAGCTCGCGGCCACGCTGTTCGCCGCCGATGACCGGGCCTTCGATCCGGTGCCAGTGGCCCAGCATCGTGGCTGCGTCGCGGGGGCGGGCTTCGGTCAGTGCCTTGCGGATCGCGGTCGAGGATACGGTGGCATCGCTGGCTTCCAGCAGCGGTGCGACGGTCACGCCAAAGCCCATTTCGGCGCCAAAGGCCTGCATGTCTTGCGCCGTGCCAGCGCGACTTTTGCCAAAGCAGAAATCGGCACCCACGACCACATGGTGCAAGCCCAGCCCGTCGGCGATCACCGTGCGGGCAAAGGCCTCGGGCGTCAGGCTGGCCAGTTGCGCGTTGAAGTTCAGCTGGTACAGCCGCGCGACACCCAGCTTGGCCAGTTGCGAAGCACGCGCCTCGGGGCTCATCAGGCGGAAGGGCGGGGCGTCGGGGGCGAAGAATTCGCGCGGGTGCGGCTCGAAGGTCAGCACGCCCAAGGGGGCATCGGGGGCGGCGGCGCGCGCCAGATCAATTACCGAACGGTGGCCAAGGTGGACGCCATCGAAGTTTCCGATGGCGACAGAGGCTCCGCGATCCGCTGCCTCGATATATTGGTAATCTCGTATGATCCGCATGGCCAATGCCTAGCCGCGCACTTTGCCAGAGGCAAGACGCGTCCGGTCCTTTCGGGCTGCAAATGCCGCGGGGTCGTAGGCCCTCAGTCGAATTTGCGCGATGGCGCCAGCACCGAGGCTTCGCCGACCAGCACCTTCTTGCCCTCGACGCTGCAATGGCAATCCAGACGAACGCGCCGTTTGGCGATGTCGATGTCGATCACCTTGACCTCGGCATAGACCATGTCGCCGGGGCGCACGGGGGCCAGAAACTTAAGGCTTTGTCCCATGTAGACGGTGCCATGACCGGGCAGCTGTTCACCGATGACGGCAGAGATCAGACCGGCGGTCAGCATCCCGTGCGCGATGCGCCCCTCAAAGATGGTGTCGCGGGCATAATCATCGTCCAGATGCACCGGATTGCGGTCGGTGCTGACCTGGGCGAACATCTCGATGTCCTCGTCCGTCACCACTTTGCGCAGGTGACGGGTCATGCCCATTTCGATGTCTTCGATGCAGATCGTTCCGCGTGGCAGGTTGTCCAACATTCACGGCTCCGGTTATTTTCTGGCGTAGGTTCGCAGTTTCTAGCAATATAATTACTTTGCACGCGCAGAAAAGCCAAGGAAAAAGTGACTACCGCAAAAAGCCGATGGTATACGTGGGGTTGACCATTTCGCCGTCCAGATAGGTTTTCAGCGCATCCGCGTCGGGTTGGGTGTCGGTTTTGGTCTCTTCCGCCGCCAGCCCGCCGGAGATGAACAGAGAATCGATATCCTCGCCCTGCGCGCCCTGGATATCGGTCAGAACGCCGTCGCCTATTGCCAGAATCGATGCGCTGTCGACCTTGCGGTCAAGTTCGGCCAGACGCATGCGGGCCAGATCGTAGATCGGCGGATGCGGCTTGCCGGTATAGAGGCTTTCGCCGCCCATTTCGGTATAGAGCTTGGCCACGGCACCGGCGCACCATTCGCGCACGTCGCCACGGTCCACGACAATATCGGGATTGGCGCAGAGCAGTTTCAGCCCTTTCTGCTTGGCAAAAAGCAGTTGCGGGCGCAGGTCTGCAACGTCGGCCATCGGATCGAACGGGCCGGTGCAGACGATGCCTTCGGCCTCTTCCAGCGGAACGATCTGGATGTCGACCGGATCTTCGACCACGCCGATGGGGTCGAAAAAGTTGGTGTCCCGCGCTTCTCCGATGAAGAAGACTTTTTGGCCGACGGCGCCGCGGTACATCGCAGTGCGCGCGCTGTCGCCCGAGGTGGCGATGGTGTCCCATGCGTCGTCGGGGATGCCGAAACGTGCGATCTGTTCGGTGACGCTGGCGCGGGGGCGCGGGGCGTTGGTGACCAGAACCACGGTGCCGCCGCGCTTGCGATAGGCCTGCAAGGCGGCGATGGCATCGGGGAACGCATCGACACCGTTGTGAACGCAGCCCCACAGATCAACGAACAACGCGTCGTAACGGTCGGAGACATCGGAAAGGGCGGAAATGATCTGGGTCATGAGGCGGTCCTTTTGGCTGCGGTCCCTTAGGCTTCGAGCATGAAACGCACGCGGGGCGCAAGGGCGGGGAGGTCGCGACATGAAAAAGGCGGGCAAATGCCCGCCTTCATTAGAACCTGTGCCCCTAAACGTAGTGGGCCTGAAGCGGCCTTATACCTTGAGGTTGGGGATGATCTGTTTTTTGCGACTCATCACGCCGGGGAGAACCACCATGTCGCCTGTCACGGTCACGCCAAAGCTTTTCTCGGCCACGGTTTTCACCAGATCGTTGGGCACCAGCAGCGTCGCCTGTTCGTTCAGGATATCGACGACGAAGAGCAGCACCTGATCGGCACCGTCTTCGGCCGCCACATCGATCATCGACGCCATCAGGCTGTCCTTGCGGTCCAGAATGATCTTGGGCGCCGTTGTTTCCAGCACGCTGACGCGGAATTCCTTGCCGTCGACGGTGTATTCCTTGCTGTCCATGCGCAGCAGTTCGGCATCCGAGAACGACGATACGTCGGATTTGGCTTCGAACATTTCCGAGGCATAGGCGGGGATATCGACGCCCAGTTGCTCGGCCAGATCATAGGCGATGGCCTTGTCTTCTTGCGTTGTGGTCGGGCTGCGGAATTCCAGCGTGTCGGACAGGATGCACGACAGCATCGCGCCTTTGATATTGTCGGGCATCTGCGCCATGTGCTTGCCGATCAATTTCCACAAGATCGTCGCGGTGCAGGCCAGCGGCTCCATCGCGATGTGGATCGGCCCCGCCGTTTCCAGACCGCCGACCAGTTTGTGATGGTCGATGATCGCCGTGATGTCGCATTTGTTGATGTTTGCGGGCAGCTCGGCGGGATTGTTGGTATCGACGATGACCACGGGTGTGCCGTCGGACACTTCGGTGATGATCTGCGGCTTGTCGAGGTTCCAGCGCTTGAGCATGAAGGCCGCTTCGGTGTTCGGCTCGCCCAGCAACACGGGCTTGGCGTCGACGCCCTGGACCGTGTTGAGATACCACGCCCAGATGATCGGGCTGCCGGTGCTGTCGGTGTCGGGGGATTTGTGGCCGAAAACGAGGGTTGTCATGAAAGCGTCCTGATATTGCATGTGGTTTTGCGGGCCTTATAGGCGGGCATATGCGTATTGTCACCTGCCGTATTTGGCTTTGCCGCGCTGCGAAAGGGGCGCGTCACAGCCCCAGTTCGGCGCGTGTCTTGCGGGGCAGCTTGGCCGCGATCATGTCGTATGAGGCGTCGATGTGCCGGACCAGTTCCGCGTCGTTCAGCCCCGGCGTGTCGTAGTGCTGAATCCACTTCATCCCGCGTGAGGCCAGATAGGGCGCGGGGCGCAGGCCGGGCATGTCACTTAGCACCTCGAAGGCCAGTTCGGTCACCTTGAAGGTAAACGCCGGGGCGTCGTCGGCCCAGCCGCAGATGGCAAAGACCTTGCCTCCGACTTTCCACACGTCCGCATTGCCCCACTGCACCACGTGGGTGGTGGCGGGTCTGGCGGCGCAATATGCGTTGAACTCGTCGCGGGTCATGGCCGCACGATAGCGTCTTGGGGTGCTGCGGGAAATGGTGTTAGCTGCGCGCCATGAGTGCTGCGCGCGAAACCGATCTTTATCTGCCCGTCAAAGCCTTTCTCGAGGCGCAGGGCTATGTGGTCAAGGCCGAAGTGGGCGCTGCCGATGTGGTGGCAGTGCGCGGCGGCGAGCCGCCGGTGATCGTCGAGCTGAAGTTGGGGTTTTCGCTGACGCTGGTGCATCAATGCGTGGCGCGTCTGGCGGTGTCGGATGATGTGTACATGGCCGTGGCGCGTGGACAGGGAAAGAGGTTTGCGCGCACGCTCAAGGAGATGACGACGCTGGCGCGGCGGCTGGGTCTGGGGCTGATGACGGTGCGCATCAGCGACGGGCTGGTCGAGGTGCATTGCGATCCGGGGCCCTTTGCGCCGCGCAAGTCGAAGAAACGCGAGGGCCGGTTGCTGCGCGAGTTTGCGCGGCGGCAGGGCGATCCGAACGATGGTGGGCAGACGCGGGTGGGTCTGGTCACGGCCTACCGTCAGGATGCGGTCAAGCTCGCACTCTATCTATACGAGGCGGGCGCATGCAAAGGCGCGGACGTGGCCCGCGAAACCGGTGTGGCGCGCGCCACGACAATGATGCGCGACGATCACTACGGCTGGTTCGAGAAGGTCGACAAGGGCATCTACGGTCTGACACCCAAGGGGGCCGAGGCCGTGACAGCGGCAGGTGTGGCGCTGGGCAGTTAGAACGGCTGGCGTCTGAGGGCGTATCCTTCACGTTCAAGCAGATGCAGCAGCCCGTCGCTGCCGCCCAAATGGCCTGCGCCGACAGCGACCACGACAACGCCCTCAGTGGCGATGATCTTGGGCAGCCACATGGCGTTGCGCTGGATGATCAAAGTGTCGAGCATGTCGTCGAAGAGCGCATTGTATTCAGCATCCGGCATGTCGACCCAATCTTTACCGACCACGCGGTTCAAGGGCATGATCGCGCCGTGGTCTTCGTCGAAATACTGCGCGACCAGTGTCGCGGTCATGTCTTCGGATTGCGGCGTCGGGGTCACGCCAAGGCGCAGGACGTCAACCTGTTGTTCCAGTGTGTCCTGACCCATGAGCGTGAACAACGTATCGAAAGGCTCGAGCGCCACAGCAGGCACATCATTGTCCTTGGCGATCAGTAACAGCGCCTTGTCCAGACCGTGCTGGCCATCCTTCATGGACGTCAAAACGCAGGGCGGCATGCCCAGCACCATCGACAGATACCAGGGCTGAAACTTTGCGGCCATGAACGGCGGGATGCCGCGTTCGGACGCGGCGCGGGCAAGGACCTCCCAATCATCTGCGGGCATCAGCTCGATCAGGGTGGGGCCGGATGTCTGCGCAATCATGTCGGGCCTTGTTGCCACCGCGTGCTTGAGTTGCGCCTCTTCTGTGGCGGTGACTTCGGCCATCAGCAGGTCGGCAGAGGCGATCACCGGGGCCAGCCGCGCGGCGATTGCGGGCAGGCGCGGATCGGCCAGATGAAGGGTGCCGATCAGATGAATCACCTGGTCCCCCTTGTGTGCAACCCAGTGGTTCCCATCTGGGTAGGGCATGCCCTGCATCTCTGTGGCCAGTGCGGCGGACTGTTCCGCACTGAGAACGGTGCGCAGGTCGGTGCCGTTGCAGGCAGCCGCAACCATTTGCGGGAGCGTCAGGGCAAGCGTGAATACAAGGGTGCGAAACATCATCAGGGCCTTTTGGTCATTGCTTTCATCACGCTATGCGCTGCGCCGCAGAAGACAAGGGGAAGGCAAGGCATGAGCCCGAAATATGGCGAAAAATTTTCACAATGAGCGCTGTTGACAGGCCAGTCGCACATCCCTAGCTATGCGGCGTTATCACTCGGAAGAGCTGAGTGCTAACGCAGGGCGCCATGGTGCCCTGAAAGGGAGTAACTTTGAGCCTTAAGGAGCTGCAAAGATGGCATTGAAACCGCTTCATGACCGCGTGCTGGTTCGCCGCACGGAAAGCGAAGAGAAAACTGCTGGCGGGTTGATTATTCCCGATAGCGCGAAAGAAAAGCCCTCGGAAGGCGAAATCGTATCGGTTGGCACAGGCGCCCGTAAAGACAACGGCGAGCTGATCGATATGGCCGTCAAGCCAGGCGACAAAATTCTGTTCGGCAAATGGTCGGGCACCGAAGTCACCGTCGCAGGCGAAGAACTGCTGATGATGAAAGAATCCGACATCATGGGGATCATCGAGTAAGCGAAACGCTTGCTCTGACCCTCTTGATCAACTCATCCTCAAAGGAGAAAAATCATGGCTGCTAAGGACGTCAAATTTGACAGCGAAGCCCGGAATAAAATACTGAGAGGTGTCAATATTCTTGCTGACGCCGTCAAGGTTACTCTGGGCCCCAAAGGTCGCAACGTTGTTCTGGACAAATCCTTTGGCGCGCCGCGCATCACCAAAGACGGTGTATCGGTTGCCAAGGAAATCGAACTGGAAGACAAGTTCGAAAACATGGGCGCACAAATGGTCAAGGAAGTTGCTTCCCGGACCAACGACGAAGCAGGCGACGGCACAACCACCGCGACTGTTCTGGCCCAGGCCATCGTCAAAGAAGGCATGAAATCGGTTGCCGCAGGCATGAACCCGATGGATCTCAAGCGCGGCATCGACATGGCGACAGCCAAAGTCGTTGAAGCGATCCGCAAGGCCGCACGTGACGTGACTGACAGCGACGAAGTCGCCCAGGTCGGCACCATCTCGGCGAACGGCGAATCGGAAATCGGTCGTCAGATCGCTGATGCGATGCAAAAAGTCGGCAACGAAGGCGTGATCACCGTCGAAGAGAACAAGGGTCTGGAAACAGAAACTGTTGTCGTCGAAGGCATGCAGTTCGACCGTGGCTACCTGTCGCCCTATTTTGTCACCAACGCTGACAAGATGACCGTCGAGCTGGAAGACGCGATTATCCTGCTGCACGAGAAGAAACTCTCGAGCCTGCAGCCGATGGTTCCGCTGCTGGAGCAAGTGATCCAGTCGCAAAAACCGCTGCTGATCATCTCGGAAGACGTCGAAGGCGAAGCGCTGGCGACACTCGTGGTCAACAAGCTGCGCGGCGGCCTGAAGATTGCTGCTGTCAAAGCACCCGGTTTCGGCGATCGCCGCAAAGCGATGCTGCAAGACCTTGCGATCCTGACCGGCGGTCAGGTCATCTCGGAAGATCTGGGCATGAAGCTTGAGTCCGTCACCATGGACATGCTGGGTTCGGCCAAGAAGGTCACCATCACCAAGGACGAAACAACAATCGTCGATGGCGCTGGTCAGAAGTCCGAGATCGAAGCACGCGTTGCCCAGATCCGCAACCAGATCGAAGAAACCACATCCGATTACGACCGTGAAAAACTGCAGGAACGCGTTGCCAAACTGGCAGGCGGTGTTGCCGTGATCCGCGTCGGCGGCATGTCGGAAATCGAAGTGAAAGAACGCAAAGACCGCGTTGACGATGCTCTGAACGCGACACGTGCCGCTGTTCAGGAAGGTATCGTCGTCGGTGGTGGTGTCGCTCTGGTCCAGGCCGGCAAAGTGCTGGAAGGTCTGGAAGGCGCGAACAACGACCAGAACGTCGGCATCAGCATCGTGCGCAAGGCTGTGGAAGCACCGCTGCGTCAGATCGCTGAGAACGCAGGCGTGGACGGCGCTGTTGTCGCGGGCAAGATCCGTGAAAGCAGCGACCTGACGTTCGGCTTTAACGCGCAGACCGAAGAATATGGCGACATGTTCAAGTTCGGCGTGATCGACCCTGCCAAAGTGGTGCGCACCGCACTGCAAGACGCAGCATCGGTCGCAGCTTTGCTGATCACTACCGAAGCCATGGTTGCCGACAAGCCGTCGAAAGACGGCGGCGGCGGCGGCGGCGGCATGCCCGATATGGGTGGCATGGGCGGCATGGGCGGCATGATGTAATCTGCCGTTCCTCACCGAACGCTTTGATCTATAAGAAGGGGCTGCCTGCGGGCGGCCCCTTTTTCGTATGACGGAGAGTTGGCACATGATGATCGGACCGGATTTTTCCCGCGAACTGCGCCGGGGCGAAGAAGACGAAGTCGATACGCTTCTGCGCAAAGCCTTTGATGGCTCGGGCGAGGCAGATCTGGTCAGGGCATTGCGCAAGGATGGTGTGATGGCGGGCGAAAGTGTCGCCACGTGGGACGGTCGCATCGCGGGCTATTACGCGCTGTCCTACATGGTGGCACCCAAGGGCTGGCTGTGTCTGGCCCCCGTGGCCGTATCCCCCGACCGTCAACGCAGCGGGTTGGGACGGCGGATGATCGGCATGCTGGCCGAATGGGCACGGCTGAGCCAGACTTATGTCGTGGTGCTGGGGCAGGTGGCGTTCTACGAAAGGGCCGGGTTTTCTCAGGCCCGTGCGCAGGGGCTGACATCGCTCTATCCATTGGAGCACATGATGCTTGCAGGGCCGGGAGTGGATGTGCCGAAAGTGGTGGCGCTGAAATACCCCAAGGCCTTTGCCAAACTGGACTGACACCATGAAGCTGACCCTTCTGACCGCGCTGACGATGGTGGCCTTTGCCGCCAATTCGGTGCTGAACCGTGCGGCTGTCGGCAGTGGGAGCATTGACCCTGCCAGCTTTGCGCTGATCCGGGTGATCTCGGGCGTGGTGATCCTGTGCATGGTGCTGAGCGTGCGGCGCACGCCGCTGCCGCTGTTGCGCCCTGCGCGGGTCTTGGGGGCCTTGTCGCTGGCGGCCTATATGGCGGGGTTTTCGCTGTCTTACGTGGTGCTTGATGCAGGTATGGGCGCGCTGATCCTGTTCGGGGTGGTGCAGATTACCATGTTCGGATGGGGTGCCCTTCGGGGTGCGGCCCCCACGGCTCGGCAGATGGCGGGGGCGGGCATAGCCTTTGCCGGGCTGCTGCTGGTGCTGTGGCCGGGGCCGGGCAGCCGCACCGATCCTGCGGGGGCTTTGATGATGGTTGTGGCGGGCCTCGGCTGGGCCGTCTACACGATTTCCGGCAAGTCCGAGCCTGACCCGCTGCCTGCGACAGCGGCGAATTTCGTTCTGTGCCTGCCGGTGCTGGCGGTGTTTCTGATTGGCCCCGACATGACTGCGCGGCCCTTGGGCATCGGGTTGGCGGTGATCTCGGGGGCCGTGACCTCGGGGCTGGGCTATGCGCTGTGGTACACGGTGCTGCCGCGTCTGGCGCAGACGACGGCGGCGGTGGTGCAGCTGAGCGTCCCGATCATCGCGATCGTCGCGGGGGCCGTGATATTGGGCGAGCCGGTCAGCGGGCTGATGGTGGCGGCAGCCGCACTGGTGCTGGGCGGTATTGCATGGGCTGTCACCGCACCAAAGGTTCCAGTGGATCATAGGTGATCCCGTCTGAACCAAAAGCCACCGTCCCCAGGCTTGACGGCTTGTGTGGCACCTTTGCCAATTCAGTTTCCGTCACCCAGAGGCGTCTGGTCACCACCGCCTCGGGGTCGCGCCAGCTGTCGGGGATGTCAGCGCTGCCCTGAAGGGTGCAGCGAAAGAACACCTCGACCTGATGAAAGTCGCGGTTGCGGTCGTGAAATTCGTTGATCAGACAGGGCGCGCCCACGGTCACGCGCAGGCCGGTTTCCTCGTAGACCTCGCGGGCCAGATTGGTGGGCAGGCTGCTGTGCGCCTCGACCCCGCCACCGGGGGCGCACATCAACGGGCTGCTGTTGCCTGCAAAGGCGTTGACCAGCAGCAACCGCCCTTCGTGAACGATGACCGCGCGGGCAGCGATGCGGGGCGGGCGCGGTCTGGACATAAGCGGTTTTCCCGAAGCAATTGCGCGTTGTCCATTTCATATACCGCGCCAAGGCACTATCTCACACCCCATGAGAGTATTCCTGTTGATCCTGCCCCTTTTGGCGATGCTGGCTGCCCCCGCGCGGGCAGATTGCGTAATTTTGCTGCACGGGCTGGCCCGCACCGAGACGTCGTTCGCCCTGATGGAGGCGGCGCTGGAGGCGGACGGGTTTCAGGTGGTCCGCCCCGGCTATCCCTCGACCGAGGCGCGCGTCGGCGCGCTGGCCGAGGGGGCGCTGCCCGCAGCCCTGGCTGAATGTGGCGATCAGAGGATCAACTTCGTGACCCATTCGATGGGCGGTATTCTGGTGCGCGAATGGCTGCGCGACCACGATGTGCCGCAACTGGGCCGCGTGGTGATGCTGGCCCCGCCCAACCAAGGCAGCGAAGTGGTGGACAAGCTGGGCGATCTTGCGGCGTTCGACTGGCTGAACGGACCTGCGGGCATGCAGATGGGCACCGGGCCGGACGGTCTGCCGCGCAGCTTGCCGCCGGTAGACTTTCCACTGGGGGTGATCGCGGGCAACCAGTCGCTGAACGCCTATTTCTCGACGCTGCTGCCGGGTCAGGATGACGGCAAGGTCAGTGTCGCCTCGACGCGGGTCAAAGGCATGACCGCGCATATTGTGTTGCCTGTGACGCACACGTTCATCATGAACAACCCGCGCGTGATTTCGCAGACGCTGCATTTTCTGCGCATGGGCATGTTTGAAGATGACCTGTCATGGCTAGATGCCGTGCTGGAACAACTGGACTGCCCCGGCGGCGACTGTGTTGCACGTGGCGGGTTCTGGGGATCATCGCGCAATGCTGACGATTGATATCACCGGCGCGGATGTGCTGGGGCGCCAAGGGTTTCACCGCGACGGGCTGAGCCTGAGTGGTGGGTTGATCATAGATGCGCTCGTGGGCCGCAGCGTGGATCTGACGGGGTATCGCGTGCTGCCCGGTATCGTCGACGTGCATGGCGACGGGTTCGAGCGGCATCTGGCCCCGCGTCGCGGTGCGATGAAACAGATGGCTGAGGGTCTCGTCGCCGCCGAGGCAGAACTGGCCGCCAATGGCATCACCACCGGCGTTCTGGCGCAGTTCGTCAGCTGGGAGGGCGGCCTGCGCGGTATGAATTTCGCGGATCAGGTCTTTGCCGCGATCCGCGACACGGCGGGCAAGCTGGTGACGGACCTGCGCCCGCAGCTGCGGTTCGAGACGCATCTGCTGGATAATTACGCCGGATTGCCCGAACGAATTGCGGAATGGGCCGTGCGCTACGTGGTTTTCAACGACCATCTGCCCCATGCGCGACTGGCCGAAGGGCGCAAGCCGCCGCGACTGGTGGGGCAGGCGTTGAAGGCGCAGCGCAACCCGGAGGTGCATTTCCAGATGCTGCTGGACCTGCACGCGCGCCGCGCCGAAGTGCCTGCGGCGCTCGATACGCTTTGCGCCAGACTGGCGGAGATGGGCGTGCAGATGGGCAGCCACGACGACCAGACTGCCGAGGCCCGCGCCGCCTGGCGTGTGCGCGGGGTGAAGGTGTCGGAGTTTCCCGAAACGCTGGAGGCCGCCGAGGCGGCACATGCTGCGGGCGATGTGGTCATTCTGGGCGCGCCCAATCTGGTGCGCGGCGGATCGCACAAGGGCAATGTCTCGGCGCTGGACGTTGTGTCGATGGGCCTGGCCGATGCGGTGGCGTCGGACTACCACTATCCCAGCCCCCGCCGTGCAGCACTGATGCTGGCGCGGTCTGGTGTGCTGGATTTTGCCGCCGCCTGGGCGCTGGTGTCAGAGGGACCGGCGCGGGCGCTGGGGCTGGACGACCGTGGCATATTACAGCCCGGCAAGCGCGCCGATCTGGTGGTGCTGGACGCCGCCGACCGCGTGGCCATGACCGTCTCGGGCGGGCGGGTCAGCTATCTGTCCGGTGACATCGCGGCGCGGCTGGTCGCCTGAGCCACCAGCCTAGCGCAGGATGCGGTTGACGTGGCCCATCTTGCGGCCCGGTTTCGTGTCGGCCTTGCCATAAAGATGCAGCGCGGTGTCGCGGGTCGCGGCCAGTTCCGGCACCCGGTCGATGTCGTCGCCGATCAGGTTTTCCATCACCACATCGCTGTGCCGCTGGCCGTCGCCCAAGGGCCAGCCAGCAACGGCGCGGATGTGCTGTTCGAACTGGTCCACGGCGCAGCCGTTCTGGGTCCAATGGCCCGAGTTGTGCACGCGCGGCGCGACTTCGTTGACGATCAGGCCCGAGGGCGAGACGAACAGCTCGACCCCCATCACGCCCACGTAGTCCAGCGCGTTCAGGATACGCGCCGCCAGCAAGACCGCATCGGTGCGCAGGCTGGCGGACAAGCGGGCAGGGACGGTGGTGGTGTGCAGGATACCGTTCCGGTGGACGTTTTCGCCGGGATCGTAGCAGGCCACATCGCCCGAAGCACTGCGCGCGGCGATCACCGAGACCTCTATCGAGAAATCCACGAACCCTTCGAGCAGCGAAGGCGCGCCCGCCATGTCGGCAATGGCCTGTGCGGCGTCGTCGGGCGAGGCCAGCCGCGCCTGTCCCTTGCCGTCATAGCCGAAACGGCGGGTTTTCAGGATCGACGGCGTGCCGATGGTGTCCAGTGCGGCGTTCAGCGCTGCGGCATCGGGGATGTCGGCATAGGGCGCGGTTTTCAGGCCAAGTCCGGTCAGGAAGTCCTTTTCGGTCAGACGGTCCTGACTGATCCGCAACGCGTCGCGGTTGGGGTGGATCGGTTTGATCGCCTCGAGAATGTCCAGCGCTGCTGTGGGGATGTTCTCGAATTCATAGGTAATGACGTCGACAGATTGCGCAAAAGCGGTCAGCGCTGCGATATCTTCATAGGCCGCGGTGGTGCAGGCGTGGGCCACGTCAGCGGCGGGCGGATTGGCACCGGGTTCAAAGATGTGGGTCTTGAACCCCAGACGCGCGGCCGCGACCGACAGCATGCGGCCCAATTGGCCGCCACCAAGAATGCCGATTGTGGCGCCAGTGGGCAAAGCATCAGTCATCGCTGGGCTCTTCCGGGATAGAGGCCGACAGATCGGCGCGCCATTGGTCCAGCCGCGCGGCCAGAGCGGGATCGTTCAGGGCAAGGATACCAGCTGCCATAAGCCCCGCGTTCGCAGCACCCGCAGCGCCGATGGCCATGGTCGCCACGGGAAAGCCGCGGGGCATCTGCAGAATGGAATAAAGCGAATCGACGCCCGAAAGCGCCTTGGTCAGGACCGGAACGCCGACCACCGGAACACGGGTTTTTGACGCCATCATGCCGGGCAGATGCGCCGCACCGCCCGCACCCGCGATGATCACCTGCAATCCGCGATCTACGGCGGTCTTGCCGTAGTCCCACAGCCGGTCGGGCGTGCGGTGGGCCGACACGATGCGGGTTTCAAATGCAATGCCCAGATCATCCAGCATCTGTGCAGCTTCGCGCATGGTCGGCCAGTCGGACTGGCTGCCCATGATAATGCCGACTTTGGGGGATTGGTCCGTCATCAAGCGCCCTCGCGTATTGCAGTTCAGTCAGGGACTTATAAGGGCCTGATCCGGCGGGGCAAGGCTCAGGCGAGGATGTCGGGCGTCAGGCGGTCTTCGAGCGTGGCGATGATGTCTTTGAGTCGCAGCTTGCGCTTTTTCAGCCGTTGCAGCGTCAGCGGGTCGGATGTGCCGCGCTGGTTCATTGCGGTAATCGCCTCATCGAGATCGCGATGCTCGCGACGGAACACTTCCAACTCGACGCGCAATACGTCGTCGTTCTTCATCGAAAGGTCTGAGGGCGCATTCATGGATCGTTGATTCCCGGCTGGCTGAGGAGCTTCATACATAAGCGATGCCACCCTCTACGCATAGGGTTAGTGCGTGCTGAACAGGGACACTGAATCGTTAAAATTGCCGCATTTTTATCAAAGCGGCACGCTCTTGGGGCGCGGGCCTCTTGTCTGGCGGCGCAATTCTTCCCATATTCTAGACTAGCGGTTGCCATAAGGGGCCGCAAATGACTGTCGCTTGATCTGATAAGGACGTGTCGCAATGACGAAAATGACTCTCGGCTCGCACCCGCATATGTTGGGGTTCGAGCAGTTGGAACGCCTGCTGGAACGCACGGCCAAATCCGGCAACGAAGGCTATCCGCCTTTCAATATCGAACAGACTTCGGACTTTTCCTATCGCATCACGCTTGCGGTGGCCGGATTTGCCGAGAACGATCTGCAAATCACGGTCGAGGACCGCACGCTGGTGATCCGAGGACGTCAGACTGATGACGGCGACGGACGTGTATTTTTGCATCGCGGCATCGCTGCGCGGCAATTTCAACGGACCTTTGTGCTGGCCGACAGCGTTGAGGTTGGAGACGCGATCATCGAAAACGGGCTGCTGCATGTCGATCTGACACGTTCCAAACCCGAAACAGTCGTTCAGACCATCAGCATTCGGAAAGGGTAACCACATGGAAACGCCATTCGACGCAGAACCCAAAAGCAACATCGTCTACGTCAAAACCATTGAAGTAAGCGATTTGCCGGAAGAGGTGCAGGAACAGGCCGAAGGGCTTGAGCAGCTTTATGCCGTCCACGACGCGCAAGGAACACAGATTGCATTGGTCGCAGACCGCAAGATGGCCTTTGTGCTGGCGCGGCAAAACGATCTGGCACCCCAAGCGGTGCACTGAAAAAACGGCGCTGCTGGCTCTATATGGGTCGGCAGCATCGGCTTATTGATTTCGCCAGTTCGCGCTTTTGACGCGTTTTGCAGCGCCGTCAACAACTTGCGTCTTTCTGACATTCCCCCAGCCACCTAAGGTACGCTTCGAGATAGCGCTTCAGCGCTGTCTCAGGTGCAAGATGATCTTGGCGGGGATGACATGACTTACGATTTTGACTGGGTGGATGCGTTCACCGACCGTGCTTTTGGCGGCAATGGCTGCGCTGTGGTGCATCAGGGCGCGGGACTGAGCGCTGAGACCTGCACGGCCTACGTGCGCGAGACCTCACTGGTGGAATGTACGTTTACCGGCCCGTCGGACGTGGCGGATGTGCGGGTGCGATATTTTCTCGCCAGCCGCGAAATCCCCTTTGCCGGGCATCCCACCATTGCAACCGTGGCTGCGATGCGGTCGCGCGGGCTGATCGCAGACGGCTCGTTGGTGCTGGAAACCGGCGCTGGGCTGGTGCCGGTGACGGTACAGGGCAATCGGGTGACGATGACGCAGGTGGCTCCGCAGTTTGGCGCGCTTGTCGATCCCGAAATGGTGGCTGCGGTTGGCGGCGTGACGGCAGGCGACATCGTCAGCCCGCCGCAATTGGTCAGCACCGGGCTGCCCTTTGTCATCACCGTCCTGAAAGACCGCGCGACCCTGGAGCGGTTGCAGCTGAACCCCAAGGCGCTGACCGATCTGGCCGTGTCGCTGGGTGCCGGCACCGACATGATGGAGCCGTTCTGGTGCGCGCTGGACGGATTTACTGACGCAGGCGACACCGCCGCGCGGCTGCTGTTGGCCCCGCCCAGCCCGCGCGAAGATCCGTTCACTGGGTCGGCCACCGGTGCGATGGCCGCCTACCTATGGTCACATGGGCTGATCGAGGTGCCCGAATTAACCGCCGAACAGGGGCACGGCATGGGGCGACCGGGTCAGGCGCAGGTGCGTGTGCTGGGCCCGCGCGACGCCATCACCGGTGTCGAGGTGGCGGGCGACGGGTTTGTGCTGATGTCTGGGACTGTGAATTTGCCGCATGACTAAGGGCGCGATCGCGGTTCTGCCCTATGGCACCGGTATCGCAAAGCGCGTGGCCGATCTGCCGTTGAACATGTTGCATTGGCCGGTTGGCCGCCCCGCGGAGCTAAGCAGCGGAACGGTCGCTGATCTGGGCGCAGAGGATCACCTGCTGGTCTACCCCAAGACGTCGATGCACCTGCGGCCCTTTGGCGTGACGGCGCAAGTCAGCGTGATGGTGGTCGAGCCGCGCGCCATTCACGCCCGCCATCTGCGGATCTTGCGTTGGACGCACTGGCGCTATCACCGGATTTTCACCCACGATCCCAGCCTGTTGCGCAGCGCGCCCAATGCACGGTTCCTGACGGCGGCGCGCACATGGGTGCCGGAATGGGAAACGCTGGATCTAGGCAAAACCGACGATGTTTCGCTGATTGCATCCAACCGGCGCGATCTGGAGGGCCACAAGCTGCGTCACGAGGTGGCCGAGTCCACCAGCGGCCTAGCTCTTATGGGGCGCGGTTATGCGCCGTTCGAGCACAAGCACGAAGGACTGGCGCCGTTCCGGTTTTCGGTGGTGATCGAGAACATGCGGGCGGGGGGATACTTTAGCGAAAAGCTGGTCGATGCGCTGCTGTGTGAGACGGTGCCGATCTACTGGGGCGCGCCGAATGTCACCGACTATTTCGACGCAGACGCGATGATCGTCTGCACCACCAAGGCCGAAATTCTGGCGGCCATCGCACGTGCTGATGCCGATCTCTATGACGCGATGCGGCCTGCTTTGCTGCGCGCCAAGGCGCAGGCGGTGGGCTGGTCGGATTATGAACAGGCCGCAGCGCAGATGCTGCGTGACGGGGTCTGATCGCAGCACTGGTTTGGCCCAAACAAAAAGGCCCCGCCGGTGACAGCGGGGCCTTTTTCGCGTTGCTAGAACGCCTGCGCCTCAATCAGCGGCGATTAGACCCATGCTTTCAAGTTTCAGCAGAACCTGGTGGGCGCAGTTGTCCACCTCGATGTTCTCGGTCTGCAGGCGGATTTCAGGGTTTTCCGGCACGTCATAGGGGTCGGAGATGCCGGTGAATTCCTTGATCTTGCCTTCGCGCGCCAGCTTGTACAGGCCCTTTCGGTCGCGACGCTCGCACTCTTCGATCGTGGTGGCGACGTGCACTTCGACGAAGGCGCCGAACGCTTCGATGTCTTCACGCACGGCGCGGCGGGTCGTGCCGTAGGGCGCGATCGGCGCACAGATTGCTATACCGCCGTTCTTGGTGATTTCCGACGCCACATAGCCGATGCGACGGATGTTCAGATCGCGGTGCTCTTTCGAGAAACCCAGCTCGGAGCTGAGGTTCTTGCGCACCAGATCGCCGTCCAGCAGAGTAACGGGACGGCCACCCATTTCCATCAGCTTGACCATCAGCGCGTTGGCGATGGTGGATTTGCCCGAGCCGGAAAAGCCGGTGAAGAACACGGTAAAGCCCTGCTTGGACCGCGGCGGCTTGGTGCGGCGCAACTCCTTGACCACTTCGGGGAAGGAGAACCACTCGGGGATTTCCAGACCTTCTTGCAGACGGCGGCGCAATTCGGTGCCCGAAATGTTCAGGATGGTGACGTCGTCCTTGTCTTCGATCTCGTCCATGGCCTCGTACTGGGCGCGTTCCTGCACCCAGACCATGTGTTTGAAATCGACCATTTCGATGCCCATTTCCTCTTGATGCTCGCGGAACAGGTCCTGCGCATCATAGGGGCCGTAGAAATCTTCGCCCTTGGAATTTGCACCGGGGCCTGCATGGTCGCGGCCGACGATGAAATGCGTGCAGCCGTGGTTCTTGCGGATCAGACCGTGCCATACGGCCTCGCGTGGGCCTGCCATTCGCATGGCCAGGTTCAGCAGCGACATGGATGTGGTGGCCGATGGGTACTTGTCCAGCACAGCCTCGTAGCAGCGCACGCGGGTAAAGTGATCGACGTCGCCCGGTTTGGTCAGACCGACGACGGGGTGGATCAGCAGGTTGGCCTGTGCCTCGCGCGCGGCGCGGAACGTCAGCTCCTGGTGGGCGCGGTGCAGCGGGTTGCGGGTTTGAAATGCAACCACCTTGCGCCAGCCCATCTTGCGGAAATAGCTGCGCAATTCGTTGGGCGTGTCGCGGCGGGCGCGGAAATCGTAGTGAACAGGCTGCTGGATGCCGGTGATCGGACCACCCAGATAGATTTTGCCCGCCTGATTGTGCAGGTAGTTCACGGCAGGATGCTTGTCGTCGTCAGCCCCAAAGACCTTTTCGGCCTCGTTCGCCTTGTTCGGCTCCCAGCGGTCGGTGACGGTCATGGTCGCGAGAATCACGCCTTCCTGGTCGCGCAGGGCAATATCCTGTCCGAGTTCCAGCTTTTCCGCAAAGGCTTCACCGACGTCGAGGGTGATTGGCATTGGCCACAGGCTGCCATCGGCAAGGCGCATGTTTTCCACGACGCCGTTGTAATCCACTTCGGACAAGAAGCCCTTGAGCGGGTTGAAACCACCATTCATCAACAATTCAAGGTCGCAAATCTGACGTGGGGTCATGTCGTGGCTGACCAGTTGGGCCGCCTCGTGCTTGAGCTTTTGAGCTGAATCGTAGGAAACGTAGAGTTCGGGAATAGGGGCGAGATTATTCGGCATTGGCATGAAGATTACTTTCGGTCAACGGTTGGTAGCGACCCCCAAGGGGCGTGCTCTTGAGGCGCAATAGCGGGCCGGGCGCGAGGCGTCCAGATACAGTGCGTGTACGAGATCGCATATGACGCAAATTCGGCACAAATTCCCCTTTTGGATGGCTATTTTGGGTCATTTTGCTTGGAAATGGCGTTTTTGGAGATCGTTGCAGCACGGGCATGTGCTGGGTTCATGACTGGGTGATCAGGAACTCGGATTTTGGGGCGCATCGGTAGCCTTGGCCACGGGCAGCGCGTCCAAGCTCTCCTTGACGCCCCGCAAGCTAAGCGAGACCAACCCATCGGGAGGTTCAATGCCTGCGGCCTCGAGCACGGCGGCGCTGATCAGAAGTTCGACCTTCATCACTTTGGTCTGCGCTTCAAGTCGGCTGGCGGCATTGACCGCGTCACCGATCAGCGTGCGCGGCGCGTGGCCTGCGGCACCGATTTCGCCCAGCACGACGTTGCCCAGATGCAACCCGATGCCGATGCCCACGGGCGGCGCGCCTTCGGCTGCGAGCCCGGCGTTGAACGCATCCAGCGCGCGTCCGATCCCTGCGGCGGCGCTTAGACCTGCCTGCGCCGAGGACGCCGTGTCGTGCGTCTCGAACAGGGCCAGAAACCCGTCGCCCAGATATTTGTCGACCTTGCCGCCCGACGCTGTCACCGCAGGCACCACCGCGTCAAAGAACCGGTTGAGCAAAAACACCACATCATAGGGCAGTTGCCCTGCGGTGCGCGCGGTAAAGCCGCGCATATCCAGAAACAGGATGGCGAGTGTGCGTTCCTGTCCCTGAGTGGCAGGGCCGCGCGCAGCCCTGCCGCCGCTGGCAAAAACCCGGTGAACGGTCATCGGTTGGTCAGGTTTCAACTGACAGGCCAGCCGCGCACCGGGCGCAGCCCCAACCGCCTGCAAGCTGCTTGCTTCGGCGTCCGAGGGCGGTGGCAGGTTTTCGACGTCTCCCTCGATCATCACGCGGCAGGTGGTGCAGCGCCCCTTGCCGCCGCACAGTGCGGTATGCGGCACACTCGCCTCGCGCGACATTTCCAACAGGGTCTGCCCCAGACGGGCGGTGATCGTCGGGCCGTCGGTGTAGGTGATCCGCACGCTGGTGCGCCGCGAATTCAGTCGCAGCGCAAGGTGGGTCGTCAGTGCGACCCCCAAAACCACGACAAAGCCCCAATACAGCGCCGCGTCGATGCGGATCAGATCCGCGAATTCTGCGGGGTCGGGGAAATTATAGGCGTCCAGCATGTTCAGCCGGGTGTCTTCATTCTGGGCCGCCAGATGCAGGTGACGGCTTTCGGTGACAAACCCGGCCAGTGCAAAGGTTGGCACCAGCACGGCCAGCCCGGTCAAAAGATGCGTATTACGCCGCCACCATGCCCGCCCGCGCAGCCACAGATGCAGGCCGATACAGCCGTGCACCCAGACGATCAGCAAAAGCACAGTCTGGGTCAGCGCTGATTTTGTGCCCCAGATCAGATACATCAGATAGCCCATCTGATCGTCCACCGCGTAGACTTCGTGGGCAATGCGCGTGTAGGTGATATGTGTCAGAAGCAGCAGGGGAATGGCAAAGCCGAATGTGTATTGCACCGCTTCGGCAAGGGGCATCCGCAGGCTGCGCCGCTCGATCAGGCGCATCAGCGCGAGACCTGCGTGCAGGGCAAGAGCGGCGTAGAGCAGCGCCTCGCCCAGCGGGTTGCGGGTGAAAATCTGGCGCAGATCTTGTCCGGCCTGGAGCCATGTGGGTGAAAACAGGCCCAGCCCGATGTTCAGGAAATGCAGCAAGGCGTAGAGCATGAGCGCGAGCCCAGTGGCGATGCGGGCGCGGGTCGCCCAGTTGCCGCGCCAGAGGTCTGACATGCACTGCTCCTTGATCTGGCGCAGAGTGGCCCGAGGTGGGGCCTGTGGTCAACGGGGGAAGGGGGGCCAGCCCCCCAGGCCTTTGGCCTTCCCCCCGGAGTTTATCTTGCAAGATGAAGGACAGGCACCGAGGGTCAGGCGCCTTCCTTGACTTCGGCACCGTAGCCCAGCGGCAGGGAGGTGTCTTTTTGCACGTCGGTGTCGGGGTTTTCGGCCAGCCAGCGTTCGGCCTCCAGCGCGGCCATGCAGCCCATGCCGGCCGATGTCACGGCCTGGCGGTACTTGTGGTCCGTCAGATCACCCGCGGCAAAGACACCGGGGATCGAGGTTTCGGTGCTGTCGGGTTTGGTCACCACATAGCCGCCCATATGGGTTTCCAGCACGTCCTTGACCAGCTCGTTCGAGGGCGCATGGCCGATGGCGACAAAGACGCCCTTGGCGGGGATATCGCTGATCGCGCCGGTTTTCACGTTTCTAACCTTAACCCCTTCGACGCCCAGCGGGCTTTCGGTGCCATAGACTTCTTCCAGCTGGTGGAACCACAGGGTTTCGATCTTGGGGTTCTTCATCAGGCGGTCTTGCAGGATCATTTCGGCGCGCAATTCATCGCGGCGGTGGATCAGCGTGACCTTCGAGGCGAAGTTGGTCAGGAACAGCGCTTCTTCCACGGCGGTGTTGCCGCCGCCGATCACCACGATTTCCTGACCGCGATAGAAGAAGCCGTCACAGGTGGCGCAGGCAGAGACGCCGAAGCCTTTGAATTTCTCTTCCGATGCCATGCCCAGCCATTTGGCGCGTGCACCGGTGGCCAGAATGATCGCATCGGCCACATAGACCGTGCCGCTGTCGGATTGCGCGACGAAGGGGCGTTTCGAGAAATCAACCGACGAAATGATGTCGCCGATGACTTCGCAGCCCATTGCCTTGGCGTGCGCCTCCATGCGGATCATCAGGTCGGGGCCTTGCACTTCGCTGTCGCCGGGCCAGTTCTCGACTTCGGTCGTGGTGGTCAGCTGACCGCCCGGTTCGATGCCCTGAACCAATATCGGCTCCAGCATGGCGCGGCTGGCATAGACGCCTGCGGTATAGCCTGCGGGGCCTGATCCGATGATCAGTACCTTGGTTTTGCGTGTCTCGCCCATGATGATCCCCTTAGGTTGGTCTGTCGGCACCCCCAGTAGGTCAGGGCGCATTGGTGAATGGCAGTTTGCTTACCTCGATATAGACATCTGCGCTTTGTGATTGAACCCCGCAATTGCATGACCGATATGCAGCGCTAACAGGCGCAATTTGGCGCCGTGAGTGCAAGATTCTTGCGTCGGGGCGAAACAATATTGCGCACGACGCGGGCAGTGTTATAACAACCGCAAAATCCGGGGGCGAAATGGCGAATACGCGACTTGATCCAATTGATCGCAAGATTCTCGCAGAACTACAGGCAGATGGGCGCATGACCAACGTCGAGTTGGCCAAGCGCGTCGGTATTTCCGCGCCGCCCTGTCTGCGCCGTGTGCGTACGCTGGAGGAATCCGGGTATATTCGCGGTTTCCACGCGGACGTGGATGCGCACGTGCTGGGCTTCGAGGTGCAGGTATTTGCCATGGTCGGTCTGGCCAGTCAGGCTGAAAGCGATCTGAGCGTGTTCGAAGACCGTTGCCGTGCCTGGCCGCTGGTGCGCGAATGTCATATGCTGAACGGCGAAGTCGACTTTATCCTGAAATGCGTGTCACCCGATCTGTCGAGCTTTCAAAGCTTTCTGACCGGTCAGTTGCTGACCACGCCAAACGTGGCCAGCGTCAAGACATCGCTGGTGATCCGTCAGGCCAAGGACGAGGCGGGCGTGCCGTTCGACGTTCTGGAAGAGCGCCTGAAAAAGACTGCCTGAAGCAAGCCGTGACCCGCGCCTGAAGCGCGGGGCGACTGTATCAGGCCGCGACTTCGCTCTGGTCCGGTGCATGCGGGTGGGCCAGCGGGCCAAAGTCCGTCATGTGCGACATGCGCGGGAACATCCCCAGAAACAGATCTCGGACCGCGTGGCTGACTGTATGGGTGGCCTGGGCGCCGGGGTGGAAGGTTTCCATCTGCATCCCGCCTGCATAGATCGTCGCATGGCGTGTCAGGCAGATGTGGAACAGCCGAACCTGTGTGGGCGGCGTTATCTCGATCACGTTGACGCCATCGACAAAATCCCGTGCAAGGCTCAGCATCTGTGCGCCTGACGCCAGATTTCCGCGCAGGGTATGTGGCGTTTGCAGCAAGCGGGCGGATGGGCCGACGGTCAGAAAACTCTCGGGGCGGGCAGGGCCAAAGCTGTCGGCCATGATGCGGATCAGTGGCGTGCGACGGCCAGTGTCTGCGGGCACGAAACTGGTGGACCCGATCCAGACCGCCTGTGCCGCATCGCCGTTGCCGGTGCGCAGCCAGTCGCCGGGTTGCAGGTCTTCGATGGCGATGGGACCATCGCGACCCTCCAGCACCGTGCCGCGGGCAAAGGCGGCATAAGCGGATTCGATCAAGGGCAGGGCCGGTGCCTTGACCTGAGTGACGATACGGCTGCCATCGGCACGCAGCGCCGCGATCTCGTAGGTACGAGAGGCAGGCAGGCCGACACTCCGTGACATCGGAGCATTATAGGTATGGTGGCGCAAATGCCCGGTCAGGGCGGCAGTGGTGGTCATGCGATTAACCTTAATCTGGTCGGTCACATCTGATGTCGGCCCCCACCGACGACGACAGATGAACTGAGGTTCACGTGTCTGATGTAACTCTAATCGCCAATTATGTACTGAATTGTCAAAATTCAGAAGACATTTACGCCGTTAAACGCATCAATCCGCCTCGGGCAAGGCGGATTGTAGGTCTTTCATGACATCGCGCGCCACATTCGCCACATTTCGCCCGCTGGTCGGGTCGGGCGGAACGACGGGAGCGATTCGATCACTGGTTGTGTGATCAGGCTGCCTTGCGGTTCATTTCGGCTTTGCGCTTGGCGATGAATGCTGCGCGGCGTGCGCCACGAGCCCAAGGCATCACGGTCTTGTCGTCAGCGGCAGTTGCGACCACGGATTTGATGAAGCGTGTGTTGGTTTTCATGTCGGTGCCCTTTGCTCTGTCATCTTGGCGGCGTTGGTGCCGCTGTTGAGATCATGTCTGACAGGGGTTTCGGGCGTGTGTGGGACCGGTTTAGGCCAATTTGAAGATAGATTGAGGCAATTTGTGAACAATTAAGGCGTCGCTGCCTTGATTGTTTCCTGTATTTTATGGCTCAGAGCCTGATCGCAGCGATCAGGCGGCCATAATCGGCGGCCCGCTCGTGAACGGAACGGCGGTATGAGAAAAACTGCACCGGATCGGAATAGGTGCAGTGGCGCGTCCATTCGGCGGATGCCACGCCACGGTTGCGCAACCGGTGCAGGCCATAGCCGGGCAGGTCGAACAACATCCTGTCGCCGGTGCCGTTGGCAAAGAACTGCACGCTGGCGTCGTCTTCGGCCATATGGGACTCAAAGAACTCCGGCCCGACTTCGTAGGCGCGCTGGCTGATCGACGGGCCGATCACCACGTGGATGTTCGCGGCCAAGGCGCCCAAGCCCTCCATCGCGTCCACTGTCGCCTCCAGCACACCGTCGAGCGTGCCGCGCCAGCCTGCGTGGGCGGCGCCGATCACCTTTGCATCGTGGTCAGCAAACAGCACCGGTTGGCAATCAGCCGACAACACCGACAGGGCCAGCCCCGGCGTGGCAGTGACCATCGCGTCGGCCTTGGGCTTGGTCGGCAATGAGGCGGTGACATGGATCACCTTGGTTGAATGCACTTGATGCACGCCAAGCAGATGATCGGCGGGCACATCCATCTTGGCGGCGACCCTCGCGCGGTTGATCGAGACGATCTCGCTTTGATCGGTGCTGCCGTTGCCGCAGTTCAGGCCGGCGAACACGCCCGACGATGCACCGCCCGCGCGGGTAAAGAACCCGTGTTGCAGGGGTTCCAGCGTGTCATGTGTCAGCAGTTTGAGCGTCATGGTTCCAGACCTGGTGGCGGCGTGGCCCCTGTTGGATAGAGGCCCAGCACTTTGAACAGGTTTCCCATTTCTGCGGGGTGCGTCAACCGGCGATGTGCAGCGACATGCGCCTCTAGCGGAGCATCGCGCAGGGTTTGCGCCAGTGCCTGCGCGCGCTGCGTGATGCCGAGCCTCTCCAGAAACACGCCTTGGGGGGTGATGCGGGTGAACGGGCAGCGTGCAGCCTGCGTCAATGCCTCGAAGTCCACATGCGTGGTCAGATCGGCGGTGCCGGGGGCTGCCAGCGGATCGGTCGCCTTGTGATCCTTGATCGCCTGCAATGTGTCGCCCAGCGACCGCCAGTCGCCGTAGTCGACGATCAGCGCCGCACCGCCATGATCGCGGATGCGGGTGCTGATGGTGTTGATGATCGGGCTCGCGGATGGGCAGACCTCGACGATGTCGTCTTTTGCCGTGTCCTCAAGCCGATGCGCCAATGCGGGCTGTGGTGTGGCGGGGCCCAGCCCCATGTGCAGGCGGTCGCCGTCGGCCCCGACCATCCGTTCGCGCCAGCGATCACCATCGCGTTGGTACTGATGCACCGGCAGCGCGTCGAAAAATTCATTCGCGACCAGATAGAGCGGCTGTTCGGGCAGCGCGTGCGCGCCGTCCAGCCATTGCGGCGCGTAGGCCTGCAACGTGGTGCTCTGGATGGCGCGAAGGGTCGACGACGCTTCGACCAGCGCGATCTGCATGGCGTTGTGGAACCCCGGCACACCGGCGGTCGCGCGCAGGATGTCGGCCATCAGCGTGCCGCGTCCGGGCCCAAGCTCGGCCAGTGTGAACGCAGGCGGCGCGCCCTGATCCAGCCAGCTTTGCGCCAGCGACAGGCCGATCAATTCGCCGAACATCTGGCTGATCTCGGGTGCTGTGGTGAAATCACCCGCGGTGCCCAGAGGATCGCGGGTGGAGTAATAGCCGTGGGTCGGATGCAGCAGCGCCTCGGACATATAGTCGGCCAGGGTGATCGGGCCTGTGGCCGCGATCCGGCCGGTCAATATCCGCAGCAGGCTCATGGGGTTGCGGTGTTCCGGCGTGCGTGGATGATCAGCCATAGACCCAGTGCTATCATCGGCAACGACAGGATCTGCCCCATCGTCAGCCCCCAGCCGCCGATGTGCCATGCCAGCCCCAGAGGATTGCCTTGGGATATGAATTGCGCGTCGGGCTGGCGGACGAACTCGACCACAAACCGCGAAAGCCCGTAGCCTGCGAAGAATGTCCCGGCCACCCGTCCGGGAAACTTCAGTGCATCCCGCCGCCAGACGAGGATCAGCAGGACCGCTCCGAGAATCAGCCCTTCGAGCAGCGCCTCATAGAGCTGGCTGGGATGACGCGCGCACAGACCCACCACATCGGGGCAATATTGCGCAGCATCGCCCGGAAAGGCGACACCCCATGGCAGGTCAGTAGGGCGGCCCCATAATTCGGCGTTGATGAAGTTCGAGATCCGGCCCAGCAGCAGCCCCGGCGGCACGCCCAAAGCGATGGCGTCGGCGGCGGATGTTTTCGGAATGCCCTGCCTGACCGCATAGACGTAGGCCGCCGTCACCACGCCCAGAAGCCCGCCGTGGAACGACATACCGCCCTGCCAGATGGCCAATATTTCCGATGGATTGGCAAGATAATAGGCGGGTTGATAAAACAGCACATAGCCCAGCCGCCCACCAAGGATCACGCCTACGATGATCCACGTCAGCAAATCCTCGATCTGCGCGGGCGTCATCGGGGGCGTATCATTGCGCCACAGTTGCGGGCGTCTGGTGGCCATAACCACCAATCGCCAGCCCGCAAGGATGCCCACGATATAGGCCAGCGCATACCACCGCAGGGCGATGGTCATGCCAAAGATCGACACCGAAAAGATGTCGGGAGAGATGTCGGGGAAGGGGATCAAACCGGTCATGGATGCGACATGCATGTGCGGCACGGGGGAAGTCAACCTTGCGGGCGCGGGCGTGTCGCCCCATATAGAAAGAAAGCCAGTTACAGGAGAATGAACATGCAAGCGCGTGGCAAGATTTTCGACGATATTTCACAACTGATGACCAATGCGATGGGCGTGGCGCAGGGGGCCAAGGGCGAGGCTGAAACCGCGATGAAGTCGCTGATGGACCGCTGGCTAGCGGACCGCGACTTTGTCACCCGCGAGGAATTCGACGCGGTGCGCGCGATGGCGCAAAAGGCCCGCGAAGAGAACGGGGCGCTGAAAGCGCGTCTTGACGCGATGGACAGCAAGTAAACACGCCTTTGGCGTAACGGTGGCGCGACCCGTAGGTTGCGCCGAACCTCACGAATAATGCATGAACGTCTGCCCTTTTGGGGCGGACGTTTTGCGTTGGGCGGATGGCCCGGTCTGCCGATCCAGACTGGCAGAGCCACCACATCAGGCGTCCATTTTGTGCGCCCCAGAACCTTTTCCACAACTTATTGAACTTATCCCCAAATAAAGGGTTGCCACAGCGCCACCCCGCATCCACCATATTTGGTAGAGACACGGGGGATGACCCCCGATACTCAGAGCAGGCAGCTAGTGCTTGGGGGCATGACAAGGCCTCGGCGCTACAGCGAGAAAAAGAGGTATCGAAATGGCCCTTTCCGAGCATTACCTGGACGACGAAATACATCCGATCGATATTGTCGAGACCATCGCGGCACATCACGACTGGGATTTCGACCGCATCGCAGATGATCAGATCGCGATGGCCGTCGAAGGCCAGTGGCGGACATACTCGCTGACGCTGGCATGGTCCGGCTATGACGAGACGCTGCGTCTGGTCTGTACCTTCGAAATGGAGCCACCCGAGGAAAAGCTGAGCGATCTCTATGCTTTGCTGAACCTGATCAACGACCAGTGCTGGGCCGGTGCCTTTACCTATTGGGCAGAGCAAAAGCTGATGGTCTACCGTTACGGGCTGGTTCTGGCGGGCGGTCAGGTCGCAGGGCCCGAGCAGGTCGATACCATGATCAGTGCCGCCGTGATGAGCGCCGAGCGCTACTATCCCGCGCTGCAATTGCTGACCTGGGGCGACCGGACACCGAAAGAAGCCTTGGATGTGGCCATTGCAGAGGCCTATGGCCGCGCGTAAACCTTTGCTCTGAACCATATTCGGGGAAGGGCACACCATGAAAGATGACGTGATCGCGCAGCGGGGCCTTGTGTTGCTGGGCTGTGGCAAGATGGGGTCGGCGATGCTGGCGGGCTGGCTGAAACGCGGTCTGCCCGCCACATCGGTCTGGGTGCAGGACCCGCACCCATCGGATTGGCTGAAGGCCAGTGGCGTGCACATCAACGCCGAATTGCCTGCGCATCCGGCAATTGTCCTGGTCGCGGTCAAGCCGCAGATGATGGGCGACGCGGTGCCGAACATGGCACATATGGGCGGCGGCGAGACCGTGTTCGTAAGCGTCGCGGCAGGCACGCCGATTTCCTATTTCGAGAAGACCTTGGGAGCCGGTACGCCGGTCGTGCGGGCCATGCCGAACACGCCAGCCGCCGTGGGCCGCGGCATCACCGCCATCGTCGCCAATGCGGCCGGCACCGGCGCGCTGGACGTGGCCGAAGAACTGCTGAGCGCCGTGGGGCAGGTGGTGCGGCTGGAAGCAGAATCGCAGATCGACGCGGTGACGGGGGTCAGCGGCTCGGGTCCGGCTTATGTGTTTCACATGATCGAGACGATGGCTGCGGGTGGCGTGGCGCAGGGGCTTTCGCCGGAACTGGCGATGCAACTGGCCAAGGCGACAGTCGCAGGCGCGGGCGCGCTGGCCGAGGATTCGGACGAAGACCCTGGACAATTGCGCGTCAACGTGACCTCGCCCAACGGCACGACGCAGGCGGCGTTGGAGGTGCTGATGGACGCCGAAACTGGATTTCCGGCCTTGCTGCCGCGTGCGGTGGCGGCGGCGACACGTCGGGCAAAGGAGTTGGCGGATGGCTGACAATCTGGATTTCGACACCTTCCTCAAGGTGGACATTCGCGTTGGCACCGTCGTGCGCGCCGAACCCTTTCCCGAGGCGCGCAAGCCCGCGATCAAGATGTGGATCGACTTTGGCGGAGACATCGGTGAGCGCAAGACCAGCGCCCAGATCACCGCGCATTACACGCCCGAGATGCTGGTGGGCAAACAGGTGGCGGCGGTGGTGAACTTTCCGCCGCGCCAGATCGGGCCGTTCATGTCCGAAGTGCTGGTGCTGGGCCTGCCCGATGACAAGGGCGAGATCATCCTGCTGCGCCCCGACCAGGCGGTGCCGGACGGGGGGCGGATGCATTGAAGACGCTGTTTATCTCGCGCCCGATGCCCGCCGATGTAGAGGCCGAAGCGCGCAAGCTTTTCGACGTGACCATGCGCGCCAGCAACGCGCCGCTGTCGCAGGGTGAAATGATCGAAGCGCTTGAAGGTTACGATGCCGTGCTGCCGACGCTGGGGGATGCGTTCAGCGCCGAGGTCTTTGCCAAGGCGAGCCCACGTGCGGTGATGCTGGCCAACTTCGGTGTGGGCTATAATCATATCGACGTGGATGCGGCCAAGGCGAAGGGGCTGATCGTCAGCAACACGCCGGGCGCTGTGACCGACGCAACAGCAGACACGGCGATGACCCTGATGCTGATGAGTGCGCGGCGTGCAGGCGAAGGCGAGCGTATGCTGCGCGCAGGGCAGTGGGAGGGCTGGCACCCGACGCAAATGCTGGGGATGCACCTGTCGGGCAAGACGGTCGGAATCGTTGGGATGGGCCGGATCGGTCAGGCGATCGCGCGACGCTGCCATTTCGGTTTTCGCATGACGGTGGCCTATTTCACCCGCTCGCCCAAGGATATGGAGTTTGATGCGACGCCTTATGACGATCTGTCAAAGCTGGCCGCTGCGGTAGATGTGCTGGTGCTGGCGGTGCCGGGCGGGGCCGAAACGCGGCATCTGATCGACGAAAGCGTGCTGGCCGCGATGCAAAGCCACGCGCATCTGATCAACATCGCGCGCGGTGATGTGGTGGACGAGGACGCACTGATTGCCGCATTGCAGAGCGGTTCTATCGGTGGCGCGGGTCTGGATGTGTACGCGCGCGAACCGAACGTGCCCGAGGCGCTGGTCGATTTGGACAACGTGGTGCTGCTGCCGCATCTGGGCACGGCTGCATTGGAAGTGCGTAACGATATGGGGATGATGGCGCTGCGCAATCTGCGGGCTGTGCTGATCGACGGGCAGGACGCGCCGAACGCGGTGTAGATTCTAGGCGCTGTCGCCCGTCGCCTTGCGCCAATGGCGGCGACACAGGCTGACGTAGGTCTCGTTGCCGCCGATCTGCACCTGCGCGCCATCCTTGACCACGTTGCCTTGGGCATCTTGGCGCACGACCATCGACGCCTTCTTGCCGCAGTGGCAGATGGTGCGCACTTCGCGCATTTCGTCCGCAAGTGCCAAAAGCGTGGCTGAGCCGGGGAAAAGCTTGCCCTGAAAATCGACCCGCAGCCCGTAGCACATGATCGGAACCTTCAGATCATCCACCGCGCGGGCCAGTTGCCAGACTTGCGCTTCGGTTAGAAACTGCGCTTCGTCGATGAAGATGCAGGCGATCTGTGCGGTGGCGAGCTGCGTCTTGATCTTGGCAAAGAGGTCTTCTTCGAGACTAAAGGTGTCTGCATCCTGCCCGATCCCGATGCGGCTGGCGATGCGGCCCTGACCGGCGCGGTTGTCGAATTGCGCTGTGATCAGATAGCACTGCATTCCGCGTTCGCGGTAATTGTGCGCCGCTTGCAACAGCACCGTCGATTTGCCGGCGTTCATGGTGGAGTAGTGAAAATAGAGCTTTGCCATGGGCCGCAGAGTTACGCCAAGGGGCGCGGGCAGACAAGTGAGCGCAGCAGGAGCAGCGCCGGTTTTCGCAGTGCGCGGATGAGCGCTTGAACATCACACGGCCGCGTTGGACAGTATCGAGAGGGTACGCGCCTGCGTGATCCGGTCGACAAGAACCCACATCTGGAAGAAGAAAGTTGCTGACACGTGTCTGAATTCAACGACGCCCTTATTGTGAGCGCTCTGCCCGAGATAGATATCGACGGGCTGGCGGCTGCGGATGATCCGCGGCATCCGCCGCGTATTCTGTTGCTGTACGGATCGCTGCGCGACGTCAGCTATTCGCGCCGCGCCGCAGAGGAAGCAGCGCGGGTGCTGCGCCACCTGGGCTGCGAAACGCGGATGTTCGATCCTGCGGGCCTGCCGCTGGTCGATGATATGTCCGAAGAGCACCCCAAGGTGGTCGAACTGCGCGAACTGGCCGTCTGGGCCGAAGGCATGGTCTGGTCGTCGCCCGAACGGCATGGGGCCATGACCGGGCTGATGAAAACCCAGATCGACTGGCTGCCGCTGTCGATGAAGGGCGGCATTCGCCCAACCCAAGGCAAGACGCTGGCGGTCATGCAGGTGTCGGGCGGGTCGCAGTCGTTCAATGCGGTCAACCAGATGCGTATTCTTGGGCGCTGGATGCGGATGGTGACCATTCCCAACCAGTCGTCCATCCCCAAAGCGTGGCTGGAGTTTCAGGACGGACGGCTGCCTGAGGGGCCGTTTTATCGCCGGATCGTCGATGTGATGGAAGAGCTGGTAAAGTTTACATGGCTGGTGCGCGGACGTGCGGATTATCTGGTGGACAGGTATTCCGAGCGGGTTGAATCGGTTGAGGCTGTGCACCAGAGGGTTTCCGAGAAATAGCGGTTGGCGGCTCCGCCCAGACCTCTATTTGGGGGCTCCGCCCCCTGGCCCCCCGGGATATTTCAGGCCAAAAGAAAGCGTCAGCCGTGTTTTTCGACCAGAACGCTGCCGACCGAGTAGCCTGCGCCGAATGAGCAGATCAGACCGTGATCGCCGTCTTTGAGGTCGGCTGAGTGTTTGGCGAAGGTGATGATCGATCCCGCCGAGGACGTGTTGGCGTAGTCTTGCAGGATGTTGGGCTGTTCATGCGGCTCGGGTGTGCGGCCCAGAACCTTTTTGCCGATCATATCGTTCATGCCTTTGTTGGCCTGATGCAGCCACAGACGCTTGATGTCACCTGCGCCAAGGTTTTCATCCGCCATGTGGTCGGTGATGTGTTGCGAAACCATCGGGACGACCTCTTTGAACACCTTGCGACCGTTCTGCATGAACTGCATGTCGCGGCGGTCTTTCATGCCGTCGGGGCGCGAGCGGCGCAAAAAGCCGTTGTTGTTGCGGATGTTGTTTGAATAGCTGGTGGCGCAGCGGGTGGATTTGATGGCGAAGTAGGGGCCTTTGGCGTCTTCCTCGCGTTCCAGCAGGGTCGCGGTGGCGACGTCGCCAAAGATGAAGTGGCAATCGCGGTCGCGCCATTCGATGTGGGCCGAGCAGATTTCGGGGTTGATCACCAGCGCCGAGCGGATCGAGCCCGAGCGGATCATGTCGGCGGCGGCCTGGATGCCAAAGGTCGCGGACGAGCAGGCGACGTTCATGTCGAAGGCAAAGCCCTGAATGCCCAGAAGATCCTGAATTTCGATGGCGACGGCGGGATAGGCGCGCTCGATGTTCGAGGCAGCACAGATCACCGCGCCCACGTCGGCGGCGGTCTTGCCTGCGTTCTCCAGCGCGATATTGGCGGCTTTCAATGCCATTTCGGCCATGATCGACGGCTCTTCATCGCTGCGCTGACGCATTTGGGGGTACATCACCGTCGGGTCCAGGATGCCGTCCTTGACCATCACGTAGCGCTGTTCGATGCCCGAGGCCTTGAATATGAACTCTTCCGACGAATGATCCTTGGCCGTCCGTGTGCCAGCGGCGATCTCGTCTGCGTGTTCGGCATTGTACAGGTCGGCATAGGCGTTGAAGGCCTTGACCAGTTCGGCGTTGGTGATGGTCTGCGAGGGTGTGAAGACGCCTGTGCCCGTGATCGCCGGTGTGTACATTTTGTGCCCCTTTTTTCAGCGTCCCACATGAAGACGTGTTAACGCTGGAAGGTCAAGGCGGGGCGGCGGGTCGCTGCCCGAAATTCTGGCCCGATTTACAGGCCGGGTGTCAGGATTGGATCGCAGCCATGAACCGGTCGCGGATCGCCACCGGGTCCTTGGTGATCACGGGCACCTTGATGTTGCCGCTGACGCATTTGGCGACGATCACGGTCATGCGTTTGGCTGCCAGCGCATCGGTCAGCGCCTGGGCTACGTCCTTGGCCACGACTTCCACCACGTTGTCACAGCCGCAGGCCCGCGCGACCGCCGTCAGCGAGGTTTTCTTGCCCGCATAGGTCGGCTGATCGCCGGTCGAGCCGTAGCTGCCGTTGTCGATGATCAGCAGGATGAAGTTGTCGGCCACGTTGTTTGCGATGGTCGGCAGCGTGCCCAGATTGGTCAGCACCGAGCCGTCGCCGTCGATCGCGATGACCTGTTTGTCTTGCGCCAAGGCCACGCCCAGACCGATCGACGACGCCAGCCCCATCGTGCCCAGCATATAGAAGTTGGTCGGCTGGTCGTCGATCATGTGCAACTCTTGGCTGGGCAGGCCGATGTTGCACACCACCAGATGGTCGCGGATCACAGGTGCTATATCGCGCAGGATGTCGGAACGGTTCATCAGTAGCCCCCCCAGAATGTTGCGTCGGTCAGTATTGCGACGGGTTTGTTGCACATGAAGGTGTATTTCAGGATCGCGTCCAGTTCGTCCGCGTCCGACTTTTTGTGAAAGTGGTAGGTGGGGATGTTCAGCTGGGCCAGCAGCGCCTTGGTGTGGACGGCCATTTCGGCCTGACAGGCGACAGGTTCCTTGAGCTCGCCGCGATACGAGATCAGCATCGGCAGCGGCATCCGGTAGAATTGGGTCAGCGTTACCAGCGTGTTGATCGTCACGCCGATGGCGGTGTTCTGCATGATGATCATCGGGCGCTTGCCGCCCATCCATGCGCCTGCACACAGGCCCATGCCCTCGTCTTCCTTGTTGGCGGGGACGTGCATGATGTCGGGGTGCGCGTCGACCGCTTCGATCACGCCGCCCAGCTGTTTGCACGGCACGGTGGTGACAAAGGCAATATCATTGGCCACCAAATCGCCGACGATCTGTTCAGATATGGTCATTTGGAGGCTCCCTGTTTGGTCGGGTTTATTCAGGTCAGATCGAAGTAGCTCAGATTTGGGCTGCAAGGTCAAAGACCTCGTCGGGGAAGTATTTGGCAAGGCGTACATCGGCGCTGCGGGCGTGGCCTTCCATGCCTTCGACGCGGCTGATGCGGGCGGTGGCGATGGCCACGGATTTCGATCCGGCACGGGTGGCGCGCTGCCATGTGACGACTTTCATGTATTTGTGAACGCTCAGGCCACCAGTGTACTTTGCCGCGCCCGAAGTCGGCAAGACATGGTTGGTGCCCGTAGCCTTGTCGCCGTAGGAAACGGTGGTCTCTTCACCCAGAAACAGTGAGCCGTAGCAGGTCAGCCGGTCCAGCCACCAGTCCAGATCGGTGGCCTGCACGGTCAGGTGTTCGGGGGCATAGGCGTCGGAACAGGCGGCCATATCCTCGCGGTCGTCGCACAGGATGATCTCGGCATAATCGCGCCATGCCGCTTCGGCGCTTTCGCGGTTCAGCGTGGGCAGGGCTGCGATCAGTGCGGGGACGCGGGCAGCGACGTCCATTGCCAGGGCGCGATCGTCGGTGACCAGCCAGACGGGCGAATTGTAGCCGTGCTCGGCCTGGCTGACCAGATCGGTGGCGACGATATGCGCATCGGCAGAGGCATCGGCCAGGATCAGGCTGTCGGTCGGTCCTGCGACCATGTCGATGCCGACGCGGCCATAGAGGATGCGTTTCGCTTCGGCGACATATTGGTTGCCGGGGCCTGCAAGGATGTCGGCGCGGGGCAATCCGAACAGCCCGAAGGTCATGGCGGCAATGCCCTGCACGCCGCCCATCGCCAGAATGCTGTCGGCGCCGCACAGGTTTGCTGCAAAGATGATCGCGGGCGGCAATCCGATGCCGGGGCGTGGAGGCGAGCAGGCGGCGATGTGGCTGACACCGGCGACCTTGGCGGTGGTGACCGTCATGATGGCCGATGCGACGTGCGAATAACGCCCGCCCGGAATGTAGCAGCCCGCAGCGTTGCAGGGGATGGTCTTTTGTCCCGCGATCAGGCCGGGGACCACTTCGGTCTGGACGTCGCGCACCGATTGCTTTTGCGCCTCGGCAAAGCGGCGGACGTTGTCGTGCGCAAAAGCGATGTCGTCGCGCAGGGATTGCGGGACAAGGGCGCAGGCTTCGGCGATGGCATCGGCGCTCAGAACCGCGGGGCCGTCGTAGCCGTCGAACTGTCTGGCATAACGCTGCGCTGCCGCTTCGCCGCCCTGTTCAATATCGGCCAGGATGTCCGCAACGGTCTTGGACACATCAGCAGCGCCGCTATGGGCTGTTTTAATCGCTTTTTTGAGGTATTCGCGCGGCACTGTTGAGGCTCCATTTTGGTCTTGACAGAACGCTAGTGCAGCAATGGGCCACCGGTCACCCCTCCAAAGGTTCCTTTGCGAAGATCACCGCGCAGTTTTCAAGAATGTGATGCAAGGGCTGGTTTGAAAGCGGATGGCGATGTGTAGCCCCCAAGCAGTTTACCCCTGAGAGGTTGGGTGTCCCTTTGCTTTCAGCCTGCGTTACCCGGTTTTACGAGGCGCGCCCCGCGATATAGCCGAGCGCTGTGGCAGCCAGCAGGCCGTTGCCCGACAGATAACCGCTGTCGCCCATGCCCGACACGCCGCAAGCAGCACCGCCGGCGGCGAAGAAATTGGCGAAGGTGCCACCCGCTTTCTTGCGGACCCGTGCAGTAACCGGGTCGATGTCGAGCCCGCCTTGCGTATGAAAAAGCGCACCCGTGACTTTTACCGCGTGATAGGGCGGGGCAAGCGGCAATGTGTGCCAGGATCGGCCAAAACCATCGGTTCCGGTTTCTTGGAGCGCGGCGCACGTCTTCAGCAGGGCATCGGTCGGGATGCCTGTGCGCCCTGCCAGTGCTTCGAGGCTGTCAGCTTCCAGGATTGCGCCTTGCTGCTCGGCCTGTTTGAAGTCATCGAATTGACGCGCAATCGATGCGATGCGGGCGTCGAAGATGGTCCAGACAGTCCCTCCGGGCTGGGCCAGAACCGCACGGGCGGCTTCTGAGTAGCCTTGGCTTTCATCCCAGAACCTGTGCCCCTGCGCGTTCACCTGAAACCCGCCTTGGGTGATTGTCGCCCAAGTGATCAGTATGCCATGCGGGTGTGCGACATTGCCGTGTCCCTGATAGGAACCGAGGTGACGGGTGGCTGCACCCAATGCATCGCCCCAATCGATCGCCTCGCCTCGGTTGCCGTCATGGCCGAACCAGACCGCATCGGCGATGTCGGGCATGTGTTGCGAGACCATCTCGCGGTTGCCCCCGAAGCCGTTGCAGGCGAGGATCAGACGCTCGCAGCTTACGGTTTCAACGTTGCCGTCGGGCAAGGTCAGCTGCGCGCCAACGATCCGGTCGTTCGTGGTGAAAAGCCGGGTGGCGCGACGATTGCAGATCAGAGGAATCTCGAGCGTCTCAATGCGGTTGCGCAGCGCGTCGATCAGCTCGCGCCCAGCCCTGCGTGGCAGGCCGTGCATACGGCGCCGACTGTGGCCGGGGTAATCGAAATCGGTGACCAGCGAGAACGGCAGGCCATGCGTGTCCGTCAGCCATTCTATGACAATTGCCGCTTGCTCGGCCAAACGGGTGACAAGCTCGGGATCGTTCTCGTCATGGGCCTTGGCCTGAATATCCTTAGCGAACAGGGACGCGTCGTCCGAGATCCCGGCGTCTGACTGAAACCGCGTGCCGGCGGCAGGGATCAATCCGGCGCTGAGTGCGGTCGAGCCCGATGGCACCGTGTCCGCCTCGATCACCAGAACATCTTGCCCCGCTTCATGCGCGGCCAATGCCGCAATCATCCCGCAGGCTCCGGCTCCGATGATCAGCGTCCCGACCGAAAGATCGAAGGAGGCGGGCGGGGGGGCGACGTCAGGCGCTGCCATCGAACCGTTTGCCCAGAGCGAGCATATCCTTGGTGCCGATGGCCTCGTTCAACCCGTCGAAATCATGCATCCGGTCGGCGAAGGGCGTGTTGCTGCCTGCTTTGCGCAGGCTGGCGTAGTAGTCCTGGGCGGTGCGCGCGAGGGCGCGAACGATGCCACCGGGGAAGATCACGATGTCAAACCCCATATCCTGCAGGTTGGCGGCAGAGGAAATCGGCGTCGCGCCGCCTTCGACCATATTGGCCAACAGTGGCACCTGACCCTTGAAGGTCTGTGCGATCCTTGCCAACTCGTCGCTGTTGCGTGGCGCTTCGATAAACAGAACGTCCGCGCCCGCGTCGATGTAGCTGCCCGCCCGGTCGATGGCGGCCTCGAAGCCTTCGACCGAGATGGCATCGGTCCGCGCGATGATGAGCGTATCGCGGCGGCGTGCGTCGGCCATCGCAGCGATCTTGCCGACCATCTCCTGCTTGGCGATCAGAGACTTGTCCGACAGATGGCCGCATTTCTTGGGATAGCCCTGATCCTCTACCTGCAAGGCGGCGGCCCCGGCGCGTTCGTAGCTTTGCAAGGTGCGGCGCGCGTTGAGTGCATTCCCAAAACCGGTGTCCGCATCCATGATGACCGGCAGGTCGGTCCGGTCCGCGATCAGTGTCATCGTGTCCGCCATCTCCGATGCGGTGGTCAGGCCGATGTCGGGTCGGCCAAGCCGGGTGTAGGCCACCGCCGCACCGGACAGGTACAGCGCTTCGAACCCCGCATCGGTGGCGAGCGCCGCAGTCAGCCCGTCGTAGACCCCCGGAGCGACCAGAATCTCGGGCGCTTTGAGCCGGTCGCGCAGCGTCATGTTTTGCCTCCGACCAAGGCGGTCGCCTCGGCGCAGGTCATCACCGCGGTCACCGAGCCCAGCGACGTCAGCGTGGCTGCGTGGACATCCTCCTTGAACGCGGCACACCCGTCAGAGAGCAGGATCGTGTGAATGTCGCGCAAATGCGCATCGCGCACGGTGCTGGCCACGCCACCGTTGGTCACGATGCCGCCGATGATCAGCGTGTCGATTTTCATGGCGCGCAGGATATATTCCAGCCGGGTCTGGTAGAAGGCGGAGTAGGCAACCTTTTCGATGGTGAAATCCGCCGGGGAGAGGGTGTCGACCAACGCGTGACCGAAACCGCCGGGCGCGAAATCGCCCTTTGTAAGGAATGGCCGCAGCTTGCGCAGGTGATCCGCGATCAGCGGCTCGTCATTGCGTCCCGGCACCAGGGTAAACTGTGCCGAGATATAGGTGCCGCCTGCTGTCGTGAGGGCGTCTTTCAGGGGCGCGATCCGCTCGGGCAGGGCGAGGATCGGCTCGGCGCTTTGCCCGGCCCGGCCATAGGCACCTTCCGGATGCAGGAAATCGTTCTGCAAATCGATGGTGAGCAAAGCGGTTTTGGCTGGCTTCATGTCGAGACCCTTTCGATCAACGTATTGCCATAGCTGTCGACCTTGCCCCGTAGTCCGGGTTCGATCAACACGGTCGTGTCTGGCTGCTCGAGGATGGCCGGACCGGGAATTTCGGCACCCACGGGCAGGGCAAGCCGGTCATAGAGTTTCGTATCATGCCAACGGTTCCCGAAATGCACCTGACGGCTGCCCTTGTAGGCGGCGTCGATGCTGCCGCCTTTGGGTGCGAGGGTGGCGAGGTCGAACCGAGGGCGACGCCCGGTGACGGCAGAGCGCAGGTTGATCACCCGCCGGGTGCCATTCGCAAGCAGGCGTCCGTAGGTGGCCCGGTAGGCTGTGTCAAAAGCCTCTCCGATCTGCTGCTCTGAGGGAGGCGTTACCTTGCCTGCGATCACCGAAATCGTGAGTGGGACAGGCACGGTATGGGTCTGGCCCTGATAGGCCATGTCGAGCGTGAATTCGGTATCGCGCCCTTCGAAATGGGTGCGCGCCGCGTCGAGTGTCGCCAGTCCGCTGTCGACATGAGACTGCATGAACCCGGCCAGCGCATCGATATTGATCCCGGCAAGGCCCGCGTTGACGGTCTGGACGAAATCCTGCCGCATGTCCGCGATGACACAGCCCATGGCCGACGTGACACCGGGATAGCGCGGCACGATTGCCAGCGCGAGACCGACGTCCGCGAGCATCGCGCCCGCATGCAGGGCGCCGCCACCGCCGAATGGCATGAAGGCAAAGCGCTTGGGGTCGAAACCCCGCTCGATCGAGACCAGCCGCAGCGCGCCGGCCATGCGGCTGTTGGCGACGCGCAAGATCGCTTCGGCCGCCGCCATCGCGTCCAATCCCAGCGGCTTGCCGACATGGTGCAGAATCGCGTCAGTGGCGGCTTCCACGTCGAGCCGCTCAAGCGTGCCGCCGATGGGATTGTCGGGGTCGATCCGGCCCAGCACCACATTGGCGTCAGTCACCGTGGGGCGGGTGTTGCCCTGCCCATAGGCCACCGGACCGGGTGTGGACCCTGCACTTTCCGGGCCGATGTTCAGCAATCCGCCCTTGTCCACCCAGGCGATGGAGCCGCCACCCGCGCCGATTGTGGTGATCTCGATCATCGGCGAACGGACAACCATGCCAAAGTCGATGGAGGTCTGGGGCGACAGCATCG
>JAGXHE010000126.1 GCA_024636445.1 Sulfitobacter sp. | reverse complement strand
GTCGAGACGGTGCAGGACACGGTGTCCGAGACACTTTTCGAGCCGGTCGTGCGCCTTGGCGTCACCGGCCTTGCGCGGTCGGGCAAGACGGTGTTCATCACCTCGCTGGTCGCCAACCTACTGGACCGTGGCCGGATGCCGCATCTGCTGGCCGCCTCGGAAGGGCGCATCGAGGCCGCATTCCTGCAACCGCAGCCTGACGATACAATCCCGCGTTTTGACTACGAAAGCCATCTGGGCGCGCTGACCGCCGATCCTGCACACTGGCCCGACAGCACGCGCCACATCTCGGAACTGAGGGTCAGCCTGCGGGTGCGGCCAAAAGGGTTGCTTGCGGGCATAAAGGGCCCGCGCACCGTGCATGTGGATATCGTCGATTATCCCGGCGAATGGCTGCTGGACCTGACGCTGATGGACAAGAGCTATGCGCAATGGTCCGCCGCCACACTGAAAGCAATCGCCAGCCGCAAAGAGGCCGCAGCCTTTCGTGCCTGTGCAGCACAGGTCGATGGCACCGCCAAACTGGACGAGCCGCTGGCACAGGACCTTGCCGCCACCTTCGCCGCCTATCTGCAAGAGGCGCGGCGCAATGGCTATTCCGATTGCGCGCCGGGGCGGTTTTTGTTGCCCGGCGATCTGGCGGGCGCTCCGGTGCTGACTTTCGCACCACTGCCCGCCGGTGATACCCCGCGCGGATCGCTGCGGCGCGAGATGGACCGCCGCTACGAGGCGTACAAGTCTCAGGTGGTCAAACCTTTCTTTCGCGACCATTTCGCCCGCATCGACCGTCAGGTCGTGCTGGTCGATGCCTTGGGGGCCATCCACAACGGCCCTGCCGCCCTTGAAGACTTGCGCGGTGCGCTGACCGAGATTCTGCAGGCCTTTCGCCCCGGTCGCAACGCTTTCCTGACGCGGCTGCTGATGGGCAAACGGGTCGAGAAAATCCTCTTTGCCGCGACCAAGGCCGATCACCTGCACCACAGCCAGCACGCGCAACTGACCGCGATCATGCAGGCGCTGGTGCGCGATGCCACCGACAAGGCGCGCTTTGCGGGTGCCGATACCCAGTCGCTGGCCATCGCGTCGCTGCGCGCGACCACCGAAACCGATATGCCCCATGAGGGCGAAAGCCTCGGCATGGTGCAGGGCAGGTTGCTGGACACCGGCAAGCAAGCGGCCTTCTTTCCCGGCCATCTGCCCAGCGATCCTTCGCATCTGTTGAACCCGCAGCGCGGGCAGAACTGGCTGGCGGGCGACTATCAGGTGATGCGCTTTGCCCCTGCCACGCTGACCCTGCGCCCCGGCGACGGCCCACCCCACATCCGGCTGGACCGTGCCGCGCAATTCCTGTTCGGGGACAAACTGTGAGCGAGGTCGCACTTTGCCCCGCCCGCCCGCTGGATGCAGGAACCCTGGGTGCGATCATTGGCGCCCATGTGGACGCGACCGAGTGGTTGCCGCGGGTCCACAGCCGCGCCGAAGAGGTGATGTTCGCCGCCGACATGATCGACGCAGGGTGGGTAACGACCGCACGCACGGAGGAGGGCCTTGTGGGGTTTCTCGCGTTGCAGGGCACCGAAATTCAAGGTCTCTACGTCGCTCCCGAGGCGCAGAATCGTGCGGCTGGCACTGCACTTCTCGCCCACGCCAAACGTCGCTGCAATCGGCTGGGGCTGTGGTCTTATGCCAGAAACACCCGTGCCAACCGGTTCTACGAGCGTGCCGGTTTTCGGCCTGTCGAACACAGTGACGGAGCGGGCAATGACGCGGGCCTGCCCGACATCCGATATGAATGGCACGCCAACAAGGAGGCACTGTAATGGCCAAAGGTCCGGTTCTGATCGATCTCGCCGAAACGCCTTCGGTGGCCGATGCGCCGCCGGTGCCCGATATGCAAGACGCGCAAGAGGCGCACATTCCACAAGGTCGCGCCATGATGGCCGCCGCACGGGTCGCGTCGCGCCGCCCGTCCAAGCTGGTGCGCTTGTTCTGGTGGGTCACGACCACGCTGATCGGCGCTGTGGTGACGGTGGCCGCATGGGACTTTGCCACCGGTCTGATCGCCCGCGCGCCCGTCGTCGGCTGGATCATCACCGGGTTGTTCGCGCTGTTCGTGCTGACGCTGCTCATGATAGCAATCCGCGAATTGGCGGCGCTGGCACGGCTGACCCGCATCGACGATCTGCGCCACGAGGCCGCCACCGCACTCGAGGCCGCAGACCTGCCAGCGGCGCGCAAGGTCACTGACCGGCTGGTGGCACTTTACGCCGGGCGCGAAGACACCCGCTGGGGCCGCGAGCGCCTGCAAGAGTTGCGCGGCGACCAGATGGATGCGAGCGCCTTGCTGACGCTGGCCGACGCCGAACTTCTGGCCCCGCTGGACGTGGCCGCATCCCGCGAGGTCGAGGCCGCCGCAAGGCAGGTCGCCGCCGTGACAGCACTGGTGCCGCTGGCGCTGGCCGATGTCGCCACGGCGCTGGCCGCCAATCTGCGGATGATCCGCCGCGTGGCGGATGTCTATGGCGGGCGCTCCGGCTTTTTCGGAAGCTGGCGGCTGACGCGTGCGGTGATGTCGCATCTGGTGGCCACGGGTGCCGTGGCGGTGGGCGATGACATGCTGGAGCCTGTTCTGGGCGGATCGCTTCTGGGCAAGCTCTCGCGCCGCTTCGGTGAAGGGCTGGTCAACGGCGCACTGACCGCCCGCGTTGGCGTGGCGGCGATGGACGTATGCCGCCCGCTTCCTTTCCCGCCGGGCAAGCGTCCGACCAGCCGCGGCATCGTGCAACGTAGCCTGACGGGTCTTTTCGGGTCGAAGGGCGCCTGAGAATGATTTGAAAGGTAAGGATTTCCATGCTTTGCCCGGCCCTGCCAAAGCGTTACTGTGCGCTTTGAATAAAAGGTAGGGGCAGGGCAGGAATGGACGGTCTTCTGGTCGTGATCGGAGGGGTCATCTTGGCGATCCCTGTGGCGTTGGTCTATCTGCTGATCAGCCACAGCGCGGTGAAAGCCCGCCTTGCCGATGTCGAAAAAGAGCTTGCGTCGCTGCGTTTGCAGTCCGGTCCTTCTGCGCCCCGGGCAGCTGCGCGCGAACCGGCTTTGCCCGCCTCTGCCCCGGAACCCGCAAAACCTGCGACGCGCCCTCCGCCCGCGGCTGCGGTGATCGCCGCGCGCGATGCGGCGGCTGCGTCCACGCCGAAAGCCCCGCGTGCACCCTCGCAAGCGTCGGTGTGGATGCAGCGGCTGACCGTGTGGCTTGCGCAGAACTGGTTTTACGCGGTCTCGGCCCTGTCTCTGGCTCTGGCGGGGCTGTTTCTGGTGCAATACGGCGTCGAAAACGGCATGTTGCCACCCGCCGCACGGGTTGCGGCGGCGCTGGCCTTTGGTGCGGTGCTGATCGGAGCGGGTGAATACATCCGCCGCCGCTTTGGCGATGACGAAGACGCAGCCACCGCCTATCTGCCATCGGTCTTTTCCGGTGCGGGCATCGTTTCAATGTTCGGCGGCGTGCTGTCGGCGCGGTTGCTCTATGATCTGATCGGCCCCGAGACGGCGCTGGTCGGCATGGTGCTGGTGGCGTTGATCGCGCTGGTTTTGGGCTGGTTCTATGGCCCTCTGCTGGCGGCTGTGGGCGTGATCGGTGCCTTTGCAGCACCCTTTGTAGTGGGCGGGTCCTCGGACGACCCCACGATATTCTACTTCTATTTTGCCATCATCGTAGCGCTGGGTCTGGGCATTGATACGCTGAAACGCTGGGCCTGGGTGTCCGTGCTGAGCGTGGTTCTAGCCTATGTCGCGGGCTGGTTGCTGGTGATGGGCGCGGATCAGACGATTGCGGCGTTTATCGCGTATGTCTGCGCACTGGCGCTGATGGCGCTGCTGATCCCCGCGCGGTCTTTGATGCCTGACCACGGCGGAGCGTTGGTCCACCAGACCCGCAAGGGCGCACGCCCGATCTTTCCGACGCTGCTGGCGGCCGGCTGCTTGGCCGTGACCGTGGTGTCGCTGGTGATGACTGCGCATGGCGGCGTCGCCGAGTTCTGGTTGTCGGTGCTGGCGCTGTCGGCGCTGGCTGCTGCGTGGACATATTGGTCGGTGGGCGCACCTGCGTTGCAGGATCAGACGTTACTGCCTGTCGCAGGCCTCGGCGCTGCCGTGGCGCTGGTCGGGCTGGATCATGCGCAGGTCGTGTCGGACTACCTGAACACCTATACCGACGCGACCGAAGCCAGATTCCCGCTGGCGGTCAGCGGGTTGGTGGCCATCGGTGCGGCGCTGTCGCTGCTGACGGCGTGGCGCTCTTGGCGCGGCGGCGCGTTTGCCCCGCTTTGGGCGGCAGCTGCGGCTGTGATTGCTCCGGGGCTGGCGATTTTGATCGAGGTCACGTGGCAACCGACACAAGCCATCGGTGCATATCCTTGGGCGCTGCATGCGGCGGCGCTGTCGCTGATGATGGGAGTGCTGGCCGAACGCTTTGCCCGCATGGACGGACCGCGCGCCCGCCTGCGCACGGCGTTTTTTGTGCTGTCGGCGCTGTCTGGCATCACCTTTGCGCTGGTGCTGATCCTGTCGCTGGCTGCGCTGACGGCGGCGATCGCGGTGACGGTGGTGATGGCCGCGTGGTTGGACCGGCGGTTCGATCTTCCGCAGATGGGTTGGTTTGTGGCTGCGGGCGTGGCGACGCTGGGCTATCGGCTGGTGGCCGATCCGGGGCTGATCTGGGCGATTGATATCGGTCTGTTCGAGATGCTTTTGGCCTATGGCAGCGCCTTTGCCGCGATGCTGGCTGGGCTGTGGCTGCTGCGTCTACGTATCGCCGAGGGGCGTCGCGACGAAGCCGCGCTGATGCTGGACAGCGCCGCGTGGTCCTTCGGCGGGATACTGGCAACGCTGCTGGTCTACCGCACCATTGCCGCCGCGCTGAGCGAGGACAGCGCCGGGTCGCATTGGGCGATGGGGCTGTTCGCGTCGATCTGGTTTGCGCTGGCGTTGGCGCAGGTGCAGCGGATGGCCGGACGGCGCGCACTGCGCGGGGTGCGGGCGGGGCTTGGCACTGTCTTTGCGCTCATTGGTCTGGTGGCACTGGCGCTGGGGACGATCCTGTTGTCGCCGCTGCTGAGTTCGTGGTTTTCGGATGTGGCGGGTCCTCCGGTGATCAACACGCTGGCACCCGCCTATCTGGCACCTGCACTGGTGCTGGCCTTGGGCGCCTGGCGGATCGGTACAGTGCCACGCCTGCTACGTCTCGCGATGGCGGTGCTGGCAGGGGCGCTGAGCGTGCTGTGGCTGTTCTGCGTGATCCGGCACTTCTGGCAGGGGCCGGACGCGATGGAGCTGGGCCGCGGCATGGGTCAGGGTGAGCTGTATAGCTATACCGTGGCGCTGCTGGTGAGTGGTGCCGTGCTGTTCTATCAGTCGATGGCGTCGGGGTCCGCGCTGATGCGGCGCGCCGGTCTGCTGGTGATCGGGCTGGCAGTGGCCAAGGTGTTCGTGATCGACATATCGGGACTGGGCGGTCTGGTGCGGGTGTTCTCACTGCTGGTGCTGGGCCTGTCGTTGGCGGGGCTGGCGTGGTTGAACCGCTGGGCTCAGGGCAAGACGGCGGCACCGGCCGCTGCGGGGGAATAGGGGGCTCTGCCCCCGGCCTGCGGCCTCCCCGGGGATATTTGAGGCCAAAAGAAGGGGTCTTGTCGGGCTATGCTGGGCTGCTTATAAGGCGGTCATGATGATGCTATCTGCGCTCATTATTCGAATTATTTCCCCGGCTCTCTGACCCATTGAGACGCCGGGCAACAGGTGTTCGAGCCATCGCACCGACTCTCAACCGACATCATTCCCGATCTGATCCGAAGGACGCCCGACATGTGCGCCGATACGCCTGAATACAAAGACACACTGAACCTGCCCCGCACCGATTTTCCGATGCGCGCGGGCCTGCCAAAACGCGAGCCCGAGTGGTTGGCGCGCTGGGAAGAGATCGGTGTCTATGACCGCCTGCGCGAAAAGCAGGGGCGCGCACCCTTCACGCTGCATGATGGGCCCCCCTATGCCAACGGGCATCTGCACATCGGCCATGCGCTGAACAAGACGATCAAGGACATGATCGTGCGCAGCCACCAGATGATGGGTTTCGACGCGCGCTATATTCCCGGCTGGGATTGCCACGGTCTGCCGATCGAATGGAAGATCGAAGAACAGTACCGCAAGAAGGGCCGCGACAAGGATCAGGTGCCGATCAACGAATTCCGGGGCGAGTGCCGCGATTTCGCGCGGGGCTGGGTGGATATCCAGCGCGAGGAGTTCAAGCGCCTGGGGATCACCGGCAATTGGGAGAACCCTTACCTGACGATGGATTTCCATGCGGAACGGGTGATCGCCGAGGAGTTCATGAAGTTCCTGATGAACGGCACGCTCTATCAGGGGTCGAAGCCGGTGATGTGGTCTCCGGTCGAGAAAACTGCGCTGGCCGAGGCAGAGGTCGAGTATCACGACAAGGACAGCTTTACGGTTTGGGTGAAGTTTCGGGTTGTCGACCAGATTCCAGGCGACGGCTCAAAGCTTCAGCGCGATTTGCTGGGTTCTCAGGTCGTGATCTGGACGACCACACCTTGGACGATGCCGTCAAACAAAGCAGTCGTTTTCGGTGAAAGCATCTCCTATGGACTATATGAAATAACGGCGACGCCTGATGAATGTTGGGCCAATGTCGGGGATAAATACCTGCTGGCCGATAATCTGGCGGCGGATGTCTTTGGCCGTGCTCGGCTGGAAGACCAAATGTGGACCCGTGTCCGCGGTGTGACTGCAGATGAACTCTCGGGTTTGTCCTTGCAGCACCCTCTCGCCAACGCCGAAGGCGCAAACGGCGAATGGGACGACCTGCGCGACTTCCGTGCCGCCGATTTCGTCACCGACACCGAAGGCACGGGTTTCGTGCACTGCGCCCCCTCGCACGGGTTGGAGGAATACGAGCTTTACCGTGATCTGGGCATGCTGGAGCAGGTGATCACCTACAACGTCATGGAAGACGGGCGTTTCCGCGACGATCTGCCGTTCTTTGGCGGCAAGGCGATCCTCAAGCCCAACGGCAAGGAGGGCAACGCCAACGCGGCCATCATCGACAAGCTGGTCGAGGTCGGCGGCCTGCTGGCGCGTGGCAAGATCAAGCACAGCTATCCGCACTCATGGCGCTCGAAGGCACCGGTGATCTACCGCAACACGCCGCAGTGGTTTGCCGCCATCGACAAGCCCGTGGGCGACGGGCTGGACACCTTCGGCAAGACCATCCGCGAACGTGCCCTGACCGAGATCGACAACGTCAACTGGACGCCCAAATCGGGCCGCAACCGCCTGCATTCGATGATGGAGGCACGCCCCGACTGGGTGCTGTCGCGTCAACGGGCCTGGGGCGTGCCGCTGACCTGCTTTACCAAGAAGGGTGCGCTGCCCACCGATGCCGATTTCCTGCTGCGCAATGCGGATGTGAATGCGCGCATCGTCGAGGCGTTTGAGGCCGATGGCGCGGACGTCTGGTACGAGGACGGCGCGAAAGAGCGGTTCCTGAGCGGGATCGTCAACCCCGACGACTACAATCAGGTGACGGATATCCTCGATGTGTGGTTCGATTCTGGGTCCACCCACGCCTTTACCCTGCGCGATCGTGAAGACGGCTCGGAAGACGGTATCGCCGATGTCTACATGGAAGGCACCGACCAGCACCGTGGCTGGTTCCACTCATCCTTGCTGCAATCGGTCGGCACCACCGGCCACGCGCCCTACCGCAATGTGGTGACGCACGGCTTTACGCTGGATGCCAAGGGCATGAAGATGTCCAAATCCATCGGCAACACCATCGTGCCGGACGAGGTGGTGCGCCAGTACGGCGCCGATATCCTGCGTTTGTGGGTGGCGCAGGCCGATTATACCGCCGACCAGCGGATCGGGCCGGAAATCCTGAAAGGTGTTGCCGACAGTTACCGCCGTCTGCGCAACACCATGCGGTTCATGTTGGGGTCGCTGTCGGACTTTACCGAAGCCGACCGTACCGAAGCTGCCGATATGCCCGAGCTGGAGCAGTGGGTGCTGCACCGTCTGGCCGAACTGGATGAGGTGGTGCGGATGCGCTATGCCGCGTTCGATTTCCAGGGTGTCTGGCAGGCGGTGTTCAACTTTGCCACGCTGGATCTGTCGGCGTTCTACTTCGATGTGCGCAAGGATGTGCTCTATTGCGATGGCGACACGTTGCGGCGTCGGGCTGCGCGGACCGTGCTGGACCTGTTGTTCCAGCGTCTGACCACATGGCTGGCACCGATCCTGGTGTTCACCATGGAAGAGGTCTGGCTTGAGCGGAACGCAGGGACAGACGGCTCGGTGCACCTGACCGATTTCCCCGCCACGCCTGCAAATTGGCGCAATGATGCGCTGGCCGCGAAATGGGCAGGCGTGCGTGCTGCCCGCCGTGCGGTGACCGCCGCACTCGAGGTGCAGCGTACCAACAAGGTGATCGGTGCGTCGCTCGAAGCGGCCCCGGTGGTCCATGTCGAGGATGACGCCCTGCGCGCAGCCCTGCAATCGGTGGCCTTCGAGGATCTGTGCATCACGTCCGACATCGCGATCACCGCCGACGCGTCCCCGGCCGAAGCGTTTCGCCTGCCGGAAGTCTCGGGCATTGGCGTGGTGTTCGAAAAGGCAGCCGGGCAGAAGTGCCAGCGCTGCTGGAAGGTGCTGCCGGATGTGGGCACCCATGACCATCCGGGCGTCTGCGGGCGCTGTGAAGAGGCTTTGGGTTAAGGCATCCTCTGCGCCTGAAATCTTCGCGGCCCGCTCTTTGCAAAAGGGGCGGGCCGTTTGCATTTGCGGCCTGTGGCGATGTGTCGTGCTTTGGCTTTGGTCGGAACAATGCGCAGGTTACGGGTTGAGAGATCGTAGCTTTCACCGCATCCTGACGCGATGAACCTGCATGACGTCCCCACACAATTCGGCACCCTGTGTCTGACCGAAGACGATGGCGCGATCACTGCGTTGTCATGGCAGGCGTCGGGGCGCACCGACGACACGGAGCTGCTGCGCAGGGCGGCTGCGCAACTGCGCGCCTATGATGCGGGCGCGTTGGAATGGTTCGACCTGCCGGTACGCGTGGCGGGGTCGGAATTGCAGCGCGCGGTCTGTGCGGCGATGCAGGCTATTCCCTTCGGATTCACCCGAACTTACGGCGAGATCGCCAAGGAAGTGGGCGCATCGGCGCAGTCGGTGGGGCAGGCGTGCGGCGGCAATCCGGTTCCGGTGATCATCCCGTGCCACCGCGTGATGGGGGCCAAGGGGCTGACCGGATTTTCAGGGGCAGGCGGGGTCGAGACCAAGGTCGC
>JAGXHE010000125.1 GCA_024636445.1 Sulfitobacter sp. | reverse complement strand
CCAGTTCGGCCACGTCCTCGGCGCGCATCCAGCCGTCTTGCCCTGCGGTCCAGACATAGGTCTCGCGGGTCAGCGCGCCGTCGGCGGCCATGCGCCCCAGCGACGCCTTGGAGAACGGGCCGGTGGTCTTGCCGCCCTCTGCGATGTGCCAGACGTGTTCGACCGGCGGCGGCGGCGGTGCAGCGCTGGCGGGTGCCATGCCTTGGGGGGCTGTCCCTTGGGGCCGGGTGCCCCACGGGCCTGCGCCGCCCGCGACCTGCTGGCCGATCTGCATACCAAGCCCCGCGCCCAGACCCGTCTGCATCGCCGCAGCCCCGGCACCCTCGCGGCCCATGGCCTCGGCGGTCTGGAATTGCAGGTATTCGTTCAGGTTGCCGACCACGCCCATGGAGGTGCGCTTGTCCATCACCGCCTCGACCGCTGGCGGCAGCGAGATGTTCTCGATGTAAAGCTCGGGCAGCATCAGCCCGTATTCGGCGATCATCGGCGTGATCTGTTTGGCGACAAGCTGCCCCAGCTCGCGGGTGTTCGCGGCCATGTCCATCACCGGAATGCCCGAGCTTGCCAGCGTGCGCGAAAACTCCTGCACGATGATATTGCGGATCTGAAAGCTGATCTCGTCCATGGTGAATTCGCCGTCGGTGCCGACGATTTCCTGCAGGAACTTGGCGGGGTCCGAGACCTTGACCGAATAGGTCCCGAAGGCGCGCAGACGCACGGGGCCAAACTCGGGGTCGCGGGCGATGATCGGGTTCTTGGTGCCCCATTTCAGATCGTTGAAACGGGTGGTGTTGACGAAATAGACCTCGGATTTGAACGGCGATTTGAACCCGTGATCCCAGTGCTGCAAGGTCGTCATGATCGGCATGTTGTTGGTCTCAAGCATGTAGAGACCGGGGGTGAACACATCCGCCAGCTGGCCTTCGTGCACGAACACCGCCGCCTGACCCTCGCGCACGGTCAGCTTTGCGCCATACTTGATCTCGTGACCGTGGCGCTCGAACCGCCAGACCATCGTGTCGCGGGTGTTGTCGGTCCAGTGGATGACGTCGATGAATTCGCCGGAGAGGAAATCGAAAATGCCCATGTGGCCCTCGCGTTTGATGTGCTGTCTTGCAGCCTGTCACAGCTTGGCCGCACCCGCCACCAAAACTGCGGAATTTGGCCGGATCAGACGTGGCCGACGGCGCCCTACAGCGGCCCGCCGGTTCTTTCACGCGCCAGAATACGCACCAGCGGCTCTGCTTCGGGCAGGCTCATGCCGATCCGCAGCCGCTCGTCATACAGCATCCCCAGCAGCATTTCGTCGTGGTCGGTCAGCAGCGCGAATTCGTCGTCGTCGTTAAAGATCGAGGGACGTGCGTGCGGGCTGTCGTTGGCCAGCCCCAGACCCTGCGCCAGTTCTTCGTGGATACAGGCCAGCCGCATCAGGTCGGGGTTTTCGGACCGGATCACCGCGACGGCGGCGGTATAGGTGTGGCGGTCGGGGCCGGTGGCATAGGCGGCGACAGCGCAATAGATGTCGTCGCCAAGGTCCAGCAGCTGCGCCAGCGAGGCCTCGGTGATGCCGGGAATACGGGTGGCTTGCGTCTTCAGCACTTCGGCGCGGTCATCCTCGGAGACGAACAGCACCATGAAATTCGGTGCATTGCCCATCGTCACCGGATGGCCGGTGGCACGCGCCAGTCTCGCTGCAAATCTGGTGACATCGCTGCGGTCCTGACGTTGTTGCGACGGTGGCACCGCCCCGCCAAAAACCACGTCCATGCGCACAGGGCCATCCCAGCGGCGCAGGTTGCCCGACACGCCCGAGGCAAGGCTGCCCGCGCCGTACTCGTTGTAAAACACGATATTGTTGAAGTTGCGCGCCAGCATGTCGGCGCTGAACGGCGTATCGGTCCCGCCGCCGTCCTGCCGCAACAGTCCCTTGGACAGCTGCGCCGATTGCACCTGCACCAGATAGCTGCGCTTGGCGGCACTTGATTCGGATGTGGGAAGTGCGACGCGAATGGGCGCTGCGGCGGGCTCGGGGCGCGCACGCGGGGTCAGAACGGGTTCGACCGGCACCACCACATCGCAGGAGGCCACGGCAAAGCCCAGCGCCACAACGCCAAGCCATCTTGCTCCCAACCTCGACCACCGCGATCCGAATGACGCCGCCATATCCATGATCTCAGCGCGGAACCGAGGTGGCGGAGGCATCGCCGGTGCCGTCCTTGCGCGCCTTGGCCGAGGCCAGCGTGTCGCGCAGCTCGGCTTCCAGCTTCTTGAGGTCCGCTTCGGCGGCGGCGCGTTTGGTCTTGCCCTCGTCGGCGATCTGCAGGCTCTCCTGAATGGTGCCGATCAGGTCGGCATTGGCCTGTTTCACCGCTTCGATGTCGAAAACGCCGCGTTCCATCTCGGTGCGGATCACCTTGTTGCTGTCGCGCAGGTTCTTGGCGTTCGACGTCAGCAATTCGTTGGTCAGATCGTTGGCATCGCGCACGGCGGCGGCGGCCTCAAGGCTGCGCTGCATGGTCACGGCCTGCGCCAGCTGGGTTTCCCACAAAGGCACGGTGTTCACGAGCGTCGAGTTGATCTTGGTCACCAGCGACTTGTCGTTTTCCTGCACCAGCCTGATCGAGGGCAGCGATTGCATCGTCACCTGACGGGTCAGTTTCAGATCGTGCACCCGGCGTTCCAGATCGTCGCGCGCGGCGCGCAGGTCGCGCAGCTCCTGCGCCTTCATCACCTGAGCGTTTTCAGTGGCCGCAGAGACTTCGGCCTCCTTGGCGGGGATCACATCGCTTTCCATCTCGTCGATCTTGGCCTCGCCTGCCGCGATATACAGCGCCAGCTCGTCATAGAAATCCAGGGTCTTCTCATACAGCATATCAAGCGACTTGATGTCTTTCAGCAGCTTGTGTTCGTGGGTCAGAAGGTTGTCGGTGATCTTGTCGATCTGCCCCTGCACGTCCTCGAACTTGGCGGTGAACTTGGCAAAGGGGGCGGCACGGCCCAGCAGCTTTTCCCACCACGACCGGTCGCGGCGCACGTCCAGTTCCGACACGCTGAAACCACGGATCGCGGTGACGATACTGCGCAGGCTGTCACCCGCAGGGCCCACGTCCTTGTTGCGCACATCCGTCAGCATCGCCTGCGAAATGGTCTGCAATTCGGCCTGCGCGCCCGATCCGAAATAGACGATCGACTGGGTGTCGGTGATGTCTATCTCGTCCATGCGCTTGCGGATTTCGGCGCTGACGGGGGCGTCGGCATCCTTCAGGGCAACGACCTCGGTCGCCGCTTTCGGCTCAGGCAGGATCACCGCATTGATCTGGTCGACGTCGGCCAGCGATTGTTCGGCCTTTTGGCGCACTGTCTCGGACATGTCTGTGATTCCTAACCTTATTCAGTTTTATTCGGGGCGATATGCACCCCTTCGCGCTGTAAACGGTCGCGCAATACGTCAATTTCAACATTCAGATTGCTGCGGTCGTCCAATAGCAGGGCCTCGGTCCGCGCGTCAAAGTTCTGTTCCAGATCGTCCAGCAAAGCAGCATAATTGGCGCGCGCCTTGGCGTCGCGGGTGCGCGCGTAGATGTCCGCGAACTTGATCGTCGCGTCGCGTGCGCCCATCAGGTAGACGCCCAGGTAACGCCGCGCCGCAGTCAGATCGCGGGGGTCTTCCTCGACCGTGCGGATCAGGGTGCGGGCCTTGGACTGAAACTGCGCCAGCCGCGCCTCCATCTTGCGATCCTTGGCACGCAGCAGCGCTTCGGACATTTCGCGCAGGTATCTCTCGGCCTCGTCGACCACACGGGCCACGCGGTCTTGCTGGAAGGTGTCGATGCCCTCCATGCCCTTGGCGCGCATCGGGTCGATGCCGAACGCGGCGACATGCAGCCCCCCGGCGATCACACCGTAGATCACCGCAGAGATGATATCGGACCCATGGGTGATCCCCGCCAGAAAGGTGCCCCCGGCCACGCCAAAGCTGGCCAACAGCTTGCGCGGCAGCGCGGGTCGGCGCGCGATCTTGCGGTCGTGATAGGCAGCCTCTGCGCGCAGGCCCTCTCGGGTCAGTATGGCGGCCAGCGCCCAAGTGGCAGCCCCCAGCAATCCGGTCGCCAGCAGCACCGCGCCCCCGCCAAAGGACGTCAGCGCCAGAGCCAGCGGCGGCAGGAACATCAGGTTCGACCGCAACCCCGCAGGATCGACCTGCGCGGGCGCAGGCATGATGCCGTGTTCCCTTGGCCCGCCTGACGCATCGCCATCGGGGCTGTATTTGCCGCCGTAACGCTCAGCCATCAGTCAACCCCCAGCCAGCCGGTGCCGACGCCCAGCATCACGGCCATCAGCAGACCGAACGAGATTTTCGGGACCATGCCAGAGGGCGCGCCATCCGCAGCAGTGCGGGGCGCTTGGCGAAACACCGAAGCCACCGCACTGGCGGCCACCACCACGGCGAGAATCAGGATAGCGATCAGGATCAGTCGGGACATCCCAGTGGGTCCTTTGTTGAACAGTGGCACCTACATAAGCCCACCACCACACTTTAACCAGTGGTGCGCTTGGCACAGATGTCAGTGAACGCGCTGTTTTTTGACCGGTGCGCCGGTCTTGGACATCGGAATGACTTTGTAACCTGAAATAAGCTGCCCCCGCGTTTCATTGTGCATGGCTTGTGCCGCCGCACGACCGAACGCGCCCGGCAATGCGACGCTGACGATCAGCAGGATGAACAGGTTTTCGAGTGTCATGTGATCGGCCATGGGGTCCCCAGCGTTTGTACGTGTATCAAGCCGCGCGGCTCGGCTGCCGCAGGCTGTGACAGATAAACTGGACACGCGGGGGAAAGTTCCCCGCGCCCTGTGCGTCGCGCGGGGCGTCTAACGCCGAGGCGGCTTGCCCGTGTTCGGCCCGCGTGTCGGGCGCGCTCCCGAAGTGCTGCCGCGTGCGGGGCGCTGCCCGCCAGCTCTGCTGTCGGGCTTGCCGCTGCCCATCGGCTTGCCGCTGCCCGTGGGTTTGCCGCTGCCTGTGGGCTTGCTGCCCGTGGGCTTGCTGCCAAAGCGCTTGCCCTCCGGTCGCTCGGAACGCTCGGATGCGGGTTTGCCGACCCCAGGTTTCCCGACCCCAGGTTTGCCAGCACCGGCTTTGCCAGAGCTGCCAGTGCTGCCAGTACTGAACGTCCGCCCCGCAGGCTTGCCACCCGCGAAATTGCCACCGCCCGAACGCGGGCCCGCAGGTGCGCCGGGGCGCTGGCCGGATGTCTTCGGCCCGCCGGGGCGTTTCACCGTGGGCTTGCGCACAGCCGTACCGGTGGGTGCCACCTCCAGCGCCTCCAGCCCCAGCTGGTCGCGCAGGATCTTGCGACGCACTTCTTCCACCGCACCGGCTTTCAGCTCGCCCAGCTGGAACGGGCCGTAGCTCACGCGGATCAGCCGGTTCACGGTCAGCCCGATCTCTTCCATCGCGCGCCGGATCTCGCGGTTCTTGCCTTCGCGCAGGCCGACCGTCAGCCATGCGTTTGCGCCCTGCTGGCGGTCCAGTGTCACCTGCATCGGCTGGAATCGCTCGCCATCGGCGGTGATGCCCTCGCGCAGCGGGGTGAACGTGTCCTCGGTGGGCCGCCCGTTGATCCGCACGCGGTAGCGCCGCAGCCAGCCGGTCGAGGGCAGCTCCAGCTTGCGCTTGATCCCGCCGTCATTGGTCAGCAGCAGCAACCCTTCCGAATTGATGTCGAGCCGCCCGATGCTCATCACGCGCGGCATGTCCTCGGGCAGTCCGTCAAAGATGGTCTTGCGGCCCTTTTCGTCAGAATCAGTCGCCACCAGCCCCACGGGCTTGTGGTAGAGCCACAGCCGTTCATGCTCGGGCTCGGACACCGGTTTGCCATCGACGACGATCATGTCGGCGGGCGTGACGTTCAGCGCGGGGCTGTCGATCTTAACGCCGTTGACGGTGACCCGTCCGGCTTCGATCATGCGTTCGGCCTCGCGGCGGCTGGCTATGCCTGCGCGGCTGAGGACTTTGGCGATGCGGTCGCCCTGGGGTGTGTCTGTGCTCATGTCACGCGGCATAGAGCAATTCGCGACCTTGCGAAAGCGTCCGTGATCGGGGCATGTGAGGCCATGAGTTTTCGCAGCTTCATGGACCGCGCGCTGGACGCCGCCAAAGCCGCCGCCGCGCGCGGCGAAGTGCCCGTGGGCGCCGTCATCGTCGATCCCGCAGGGCAGGTGGTGGCGATTGCAGGCAACCGCACCCGCGAGATGTGCGACCCCACGGGCCATGCCGAGATCCTCGCGATCCGCGCCGCCTGCGCTGCTGCGGGGTCGGAACGGCTGGTGGGATACGATCTTTATGTCACGCTGGAACCCTGCGCGATGTGCGCCGCCGCCATTGCCGCCGCGCGCATCGGGCGACTGTATTACGGCGCATCCGACCCCAAATCAGGCGGCGTCGCACAGGGCGCGCGGGTCTTTGCCCATCCCCAAAGCCACCACAGCCCAGAGGTCTACGACGGCATCGCCGCAGGTGAGGCCGAGGCGATGCTGAAGGCGTTCTTTGCAGAGCGGCGGTAGGTTTCGTCAACCTAGTCCAGTGCGTAGCGGAACACAGGGCAGCGCCCGCCCGTCGTGCTGAAAGCACGCCTTCGGCGTGACGGGCGGTCGGGCGCTGCCCGGCGGCACTGCGTGCCTTGATTTCGGGCTTTGGTGCTAACCCTAAACCTCGATCGCCTCCAGCAATTGCGGCTCGATCACGTTCACCCCCGGCAACCCGTCAATCAACGCCTGCGCATCCTGCGCCAGCAGCGGGAAGGTGCGGTAATGGCACGGGATCACCGTCGAAAAATTGAAATACCGCTTCGCCGCATAGGCCGCCCCCGCCATGTCCATGGTGAAATGACCGCCCGCCGACAATATGCCGATGTCGGGTTTGTAGTAATCGCCCATCCACTCCATGTCGGCCATGATATCGGTGTCGCCCGACACGTAGAGGCACTTGCCCTCGCCCCGGATGATGAACCCGCATTCCTGCCCCATGTACAGCGGCACATCGCCATCCATGATCGACGAGGAATGTGACGCAGGCACCAGCGTCACCGATGCCTCGCCCAGCTGGATCGTGCCACCACGGTTGAACGCATTGCCTTCGACCGCGCCCTTGGAGACCAGATAACCGACCAACTCGACAATGCCCGAAATCGGCACGCCGCTTTCCTTGCTAAACGCCGCGACATCCTGCGTGTGGTCGAAATGCCCGTGGGTCACCAGAATTTGCGTGGCCCCTACGCAGGCCTCGCGCGCGGCACCGTCGTCCAGCATCGGATTGCCGGTCAGCCATGGGTCGATCAGCAGCACCTGATCTTCGATTTCGATGCGGAATGATCCGTGGCCCAGCCAGATGATATTCATAAGTCTTCTCCCCTTTTCGCCCCCGATGGTAGCGCATGTGCCCGCGTTGGGCAGCCTCGGGTGCATATTTTTTCCGATCATTCCCAATCAGGGGGCGGGGACGCGGCTGCGCGCCCCTTGCAGCGTGGCGGGCGGGGCGGTAAAGCGCTTTCCAAGCAGATGAAGGAGAGTTCCGATGTCGATTGACCAAAGCACGGCGGCCCGCGTGGCCAAGCTGGCCCGCATCAAGGTGGAAGAAGACGCGCTGCCGGCGCTGGCGGCTGAATTCAACACGATCCTCGGCTTCATCGAACAGCTGAACGAAGTGGATGTGGACGGCGTCGAGCCGATGACCTCCGTGACCCCGCAGCGCCTGACGCGCCGCGAAGACGTGGTGACCGACGGCGGCCAGCAGCAAAAGGTTCTGGCCAATGCCCCCGACGCCCGCGAAGGATTTTTTGCCGTGCCGAAGGTGGTGGAATAATGACCGATCTCAACACATTGACACTGGCCGATGCCCGCGATGCCCTGCGCCGCGGCGACACGACGTCAAAGGCATTGACCGAAGCCTGCCTGAAGGCCATCGACGGGGCAGGGGCGCTCAACGCCTTCGTCCACCACACGCCCGAGATTGCACTGGAACGCGCCGCCGAGGCCGACAAACGCATCGCCGCAGGTGACGCCCCCGACATGTGCGGCCTGCCCATCGGTATCAAGGATCTGTTCTGCACCGAAGGTGTGCCTTCGCAGGCCGCCAGCCGCATCCTCGAAGGCTTCCTGCCGCAATACGAATCCACCATCACCGCGCAGTTGAAATCCGCCGGAGCCGTGATGCTGGGCAAGCTCAACATGGACGAATTCGCCATGGGCTCGTCCAATGAAACCTCCGTCTATGGCAACGCGGTAAACCCGTGGCGTCGGGATGGCACAGACACGCAACTGACCCCCGGCGGCTCCTCCGGCGGCTCGGCCTCTGCGGTGGCTGCCGATCTGTGCCTTGCCGCGACCGGCACCGACACCGGCGGCTCGATCCGCCAGCCTGCGGCCTTCACCGGCATCGTGGGGATCAAGCCGACCTACGGGCGCTGCTCGCGCTGGGGCGTGGTGGCCTTTGCCTCCTCGCTGGATCAGGCCGGCCCGATGACCAAGACCGTGCGCGACAGCGCCATCATGCTGGGCGCGATGTGCGGCCACGACCCCAAGGACAGCACCAGCGCCGACCTGCCCGTGCCGGACTTCGAGGCGGCGCTGACCGGCGACATCCGTGGCAAGAAGATCGGCATCCCCCGCGAATACCGCGTGGAGGGCATGCCCGCAGACATCGAAAAGCTGTGGGATGACGGTGCCGCGATGCTGCGCGACGCAGGCGCCGAGATCGTCGACATCACCCTGCCGCACACCAAATACGCGCTGCCCGCCTACTATGTGATCGCCCCCGCCGAAGCGTCCTCGAACCTTGCGCGCTACGACGGCGTGCGCTTTGGCCACCGCGCCAAGCTCGACCACGGCGACGGCATCACCGAGATGTACGAAAAAACCCGCGCCGAAGGCTTCGGCGCCGAAGTGCAGCGCCGCGTGATGGTGGGCACCTACGTGCTCTCCGCAGGGTTCTACGACGCCTACTACAACCGCGCCCGCAAGGTCCGCACGCTGATCAAGAAAGACTTCGAGGATGTCTTCGCCCAAGGTGTCGACGCGATTCTGACACCCGCGACCCCATCGGCCGCCTTTGGTCTGGGCGAAATGAGCGATGCCGATCCGGTGCAGATGTACCTCAACGACGTCTTCACCGTCACGGTGAACATGGCGGGCCTGCCCGGCATCGCCGTGCCGACGGGGCTGGACAAGCAGGGCCTGCCGCTTGGGCTGCAGCTGATCGGACGCCCCTGGGAAGAGGCCGACTTGCTGTCTTCCGCCTATGCGCTCGAACAGGCGGCAGGCTTTGTGGCAAAACCGGAAAAATGGTGGTAAACGATTGCAAACAGTGGGCGCAGACCCACGCAATTGGTCTGAGATGAACATGAAATATTTCCTGATGGCAGCCACAGTTGGCGCATTGGCCGCGTGCCAGCCCGCAATACCGGACAGTGGCGCAGGGGTTGGGTTCAATACCACGGCCCCCACCACAGCCACCGCCGTACCGGCGGCACCTGCCGTATCCAGCCAGTCCCTGGACGGCGCATCCGCAAGCAGCGGTGCCATGGGCAGCTTTGACGCGGCCAGAGTCGCGGCCTCGCTGGACGACGACGGAACCGCTTCGGTCTCGGGCCGTGCGGTGGTCGATGCCAGCCCCTCCAACGCTGCACCGGTGAATGTCAGCAATCCCGGCATCTCGGACGAAAACGACTTTGACGCCGTGGCCTCGCGCCAGTCCATCGAAAGCGACAAGGCCCGCATCGCGCAGAACCGCGCGCAATACGAAGTTATCCAGCCCACCGCGCTGCCCTCGCGCAGCGATGCCGCTGGCCCCAACGTGGTCGAATACGCGCTGCAGACGAAACATGCCCGCGGCACCAAGGTGCACACGCGCTTCGGCTTGGGCGGTCAATCGAAAATGGCCCGCAACTGCGCGGGATACGCCAGCGACGACGATGCCCAGGCCGATTTTCTGGCCAGCGGCGGCCCGTCGCGTGACCGCATGGGGCTTGACCCCGACGGCGACGGCTATGCCTGCGGCTGGGACCCCAGCCTCTACCGGCGCGCGGCCCAGGGCTAAACCAAACCGATGCACATCCGCAGCTGCCCGTCCCCCAATTGCGGCCCCCGCAGGGACGGGTTGGTGCCCGAACTGGTGGTCATCCACTATACCGCCATGAAGGACGCCCAGGCAGCGCTGGCGCGCCTCTGTGACCCGGCTTTCGAGGTTTCCGCCCACTACCTGATCGCAGAAGACGGCACCGTGACCCATCTGGTGCCCGAAGACCTGCGCGCATGGCACGCGGGCACCGGGCATTGGGCCGGGCGCGGTGACGTCAATTCCCGCTCGATTGGCATCGAGCTGGACAACGACGGCCAGCGCCCCTTTGCCGAGGCGCAGATGTGCAGCCTCGAGATCCTGCTGCGCGCCATCCTCGACCGCTGGTCGATCCCGCCCCGCGGCGTTATCGGCCATTCCGACATGGCCCCCGACCGCAAGTTCGACCCCGGCCCGCAGTTCGACTGGCCCCGGCTCGAGGCCGCAGGCCTCGCGGCCCCGCGCGGCACCGGCGCAGGTCCGCGCACCGCCGATCCCGAAACCTTCCGCGCCGCCGCCCGCGCCGCAGGCTACAGCGCCGATGTCACCGACGCGGCCCTGCTCGCCGCCGTGCGCCTGCGCTACCGCCCGCAGGCCACCGGCCCGCTGACACCGCAGGACTACGTCCCCCTTCATCTTGCCCGATAAACTCCCCCCGGAGGGCCGATCTGCCGCCAAAGCGCTTTGCCCATTGACGCGCGCCCGCTCAACCGTCTAAGCCGCCCGAGCGCGGAAGGCTGGATGGCCGCGGGGGCGGGGGCAACCTTCACCCTCGAGGAAAGTCCGGACTCCACAAGGCAACGGTGCCGGGTAACGCCCGGCGGGGGCAACCCCAGGGAAAGCGCCACAGAGAACAGACCGCCTTCATGCGGATCGGGTAACCGACATCACATGGGGGTAAGGGTGAAACGGTGGAGTAAGAGACCACCGCGGGACGGGCAACCGGACCGGCACGGCAAGCCCCACCGGGAGCAATGCCAAATAGGGACCGCGTGTGGCGCAAGCCGCAGGGCCGCTTTGGCCCGAGCAGGTCCGGGTTGGCAGCTAGAGGCGCAGGGGTAACTCTGTGCCAAGATGAATGGCCATCCAGAAGGGGCAACCCTTTGGACAAAATCCGGCTTACAGGCCTT
>JAGXHE010000124.1 GCA_024636445.1 Sulfitobacter sp. | reverse complement strand
GAACATCCCCTTCGCCATGCGCTTCATCATACGCTCGGCCTGTTCGGCCTCGATGGTTTCCTGCGCGCGCTCGACCAGCGAAACGATGTCGCCCATGCCAAGGATACGGCCCGCGATGCGCTCGGGCTCGAAGGTCTCGAGCGCGTTCATCTTTTCGCCAAGGCCCACGAACTTGATCGGCTTGCCGGTAACCGCGCGCATCGACAGGGCGGCCCCGCCGCGTCCGTCGCCGTCCATCCGGGTCAGCACGACGCCGGTGATCCCGATGCGGTCGTCAAAGTTCTGGGCGGTGTGCACGGCATCCTGACCCGTCAGGCCGTCGACCACCAGCAGCGTTTCGCGCGGGTTGACGACGTTACGTACCGCTTCGACCTGTTGCATCAGCTCTTCGTCGATCGACAGACGGCCGGCGGTGTCCAGCATATAGACGTCATAGCCGCCCATGCTGGCCTGCGTCTTGGCGCGCCTGGCGATGGCCACGGGATCTTCGCCCTTGACGATGGGAAGGGTGTCGACACCGATCTGCTTGCCCAGGATCGCCAGCTGTTCCATCGCGGCGGGTCGGTTGACGTCAAGCGAGGCCATCAGCACGCGTTTGCCCTCGCGGTCTTTCAGGCGTTTGGCGAGCTTGGCGGTGGTGGTAGTCTTGCCGCCGCCCTGCAGGCCGACCATCAGGATCGGTGCGGGCGCGTTGTCGATCTTCAGCGCACCGGGTTCGCCTTCGCCGGTCAGCGTGGCGATCAGCGCGTCGTGCACGATCTTGACGACCTGCTGGCCGGGGGTGATCGACTTGGTCACCGCCTGGCCGGTCGCCTTGTCCTGCACCGCCTTGACGAAATCGCGGGCCACGGGCAGCGAAACATCCGCCTCAAGCAGGGCGACGCGCACTTCGCGCAGGGCGGTTTTGACGTCCTCGTCGGACAGCGAACCCTGTTTGGTCAGACGGTCAAAGACCCCGCCAAGCCGTTCGGATAGATTTTCAAACATGCCAAGCGCCTTTCGTGCCCGTTTCGATCTGCCCCCTATGTAGGAAGCGGTGAAGGATTTCCCAAGTTCAAACCAAGAGCGCCCCCGTGGGCGCAACGCGCTGACGGAGGGCGATCCCTGATTGATCAGGGACCGGAAGGCTGATGCTCCCGGAGTGATGAGGCGCGTTTAAGGCGCTGCGGGGTCCGAGTCAACAGGGCGGGGGATCAGAGGCGCGCACGCTGAAAGTGCATGGCGTCCTTGCCCCAGAGCCGGACGGCAGGCAACCATTCGTGTTGTTCCATGATGTCCAGGAACGGCTGATACGCAGAGCCGCAGAACAGCGCCTGCGGGCATTTCACCCGCAATCCGTTGGGCTGCGCGTAAAAGTCGATGGCGCAGCCGTAGGCGTGCATCGACCAACTGCTGCCGCCGCGCATCTTGCGGTGGTAATAGGCGCCTGCATAGCGGTCGATTCCCAGCCGTTCCATTTCGGCGGCACCATAGTGGTCTCGCACAGCGATGATCGCCGCTCTAAGCGAGGTGGCACAATCGCTGTGGACGGTGATCTTTCTGGTTCTTTGCCGCAGGTTCCAGTCAATCCGCAGGTCGAACGGTAGCTCGATGGTGGTCAGGCGCGCCTTGATCTGGTCGCCGGGCTGGCCGTAGACCGATGCCACCTGTGATTGGGTCGGGATCGTGACGGCACCGGCGAAATTAGCCGTCGGCTTGCGGTCGATCAGTTCGTCCTTGCCGTTGGCCGCTTTGAACAGAAACGCGTTCAGCGCCTCGGCGGTGTTCACGCCGTGCCAGCCGTCCACGGTGCCCGCGTCGTGGCCCAACTGGTTCAGGCAGGCTTGGGCAGCGGCGGTCTCGCGGCGGTGATCGGTCGTGGTGGTGGGATCGAAGGTATAGGCGTCTTTATGACGCGTCTCGACCGCTGTCATTGCGGCGCGGGACTTGGGGCCCAGATCACCGTCGATGCCACCGGTATAGTCACCTGTTGCGGCCATGAGCATTTGAAGATGGCGTTCATCCATAGCAAAATTCCTTTTTGAAATGTGAAATTGAAAAGGGTCTGGAAAAAGGATGTAAAAGTAGGGTCGTAAAAATAGGGTCACGCGAGACTAGACGTGTAAAATACACGTTCAGGTTACTACAAATTGCGCCTCCGGGCAAATGCTACTGTGCAAGCCAGGTATTGATCGCCGCCACGATTTTCGGCGGGCTGGAGAAATTGGAATAGGCCGAAATCAGCGGGTGACGGCCTGCACTCATCCCCTTGGCGAGCACCAGGACAGGACGCGACAGCGTATTGCCTTTGGCGTTTCGCGTGGTTTCCAGCTCGGCGTGGCTGATGTTTTCCAGCGCGTGCAAAACCTGCGAATACCGCAACATCGATTTGCGCCGGATCGTCACCGTGCCCGCTGGCCGGTCAAAGATGATCTGCAATCGTTCGACCAGTGCCACCATTATGACGATGCCGACAATGGCACCAAAGCTGCCAAAGGCCAGACCGAACAGCAGGTTTTCCAGCATGATGAACAGGCCCGCGCCGACAAAGGCCAGAACGAAACCTGCCATCAGCAGCGCCATGACCCACGGCGTTTCGTCAAGGATCAGACGGTCTGACGTGTCGTGCAACACTTTCATCGGGCGGGCCGCGTTTGGGATGTGAGGTCTGCAATAGACATAAAAAATCCGGCGCACGTTTGGTGTGCACCGGATGCTAGGGCCGCGTGGTCCCTCGTGTCAAAGGAAGTCCGGCAAGTGCCGGATCAAGCCGCGATCAGGCAGCCAGATCGGCAACCTGCGCCTTGGCTGCGGCAATCGATCCTTCGGCGTCGACCGACAGGCGGTCAGCGGCGACGATCTGCACATCGGTGATGCCGATAAAGCCAAGGATGTGGCGCATGTAGTTGGTGGCGAAATCGATCTCTGAGCCGACGGGCGTACCGCCTGTGGCCGCAACCAGAATGGCGCGCTTGCCGCTCAGCAGACCTTCGGGGCCGGCTTCGGTGTAGCGGAATGTGATGCCCGCGCGGCAGACCATGTCGACCCATGCCTTGAGGTTGACGGGAATGCCGAAGTTGTAGACCGGCACGCCGATGACCAGCACGTCGGCGGCTTTGACTTCTGCGATCAGCGTGTCGGACAGCGCCAACAGCTCTTTTTGCGCATCCGAGCGGTCTGCTTCGGGGGTAAAGTTGGCGCCGATCCAGCTTTCGTCGATGTGGGGCAGGGCGTCGAACAGGTCGCGGGTGACGATATCGCCATCCAGACGGGCGACCACATCCTTGCTGAGATCGCGGGTGACAGATGTGGCGCGGCGGGCGGATGCATCAATGTGCAGAATGGATTTGGCCATTTTCAGGTCCTTTCAGGAGGAGGTGTTCTGAAGTCCAAAATAGGAATTGTAAAAACACACGCAATTGGCCAAAACTCACAGCAGCTGTTGAAATTCGCACACTTCTGAACTGGACTTCGCCACATGGACAACTGGGACGAGATCAAGACCGCCTATCAGGTGGCGCGCATGGGCACCGTCAGCGGTGCGGCCGAGGTTCTGGGCGTGCACCACGCCACCGTCATCCGCCACGTCGATGCGTTGGAAACGCGGCTGGGCGTCAAGCTGTTTCAGCGCCATGCACGTGGCTATACCGCGACCGAAGCGGGCGAGGATCTGTTGCGCGTGGCCAAGGCGACCGATGACCAGTTCAGCCAGCTGGTCGGGCGGATCAAGGGACGCGGCACCGACGTGTCGGGCGATCTGGTGGTGACCTCGCTGACCTCGCTGGTGCCGCGCATGGTGCCGATCCTGACCCAGTTCCAGCGTGAAAACCCCGATGTGGTGATCCGCTATCTGACCGGCACGCGCCTGTTCCGTCTGGAATACGGCGAAGCGCATGTGGCGATCCGTGCAGGGTCGCCGCCCGCGCAGCCCGACAACGTGGTGCAAAGTCTCGCGCGGCAGCGGATGGGTCTGTTCGCGTCGCAGCGTTACGCCGACGAGCACGGGCTGCCCAAAAACTGGGCGGAGTGCAGCGGCCACAGGTTTGTGGGCACCAACAACGATCAAAGCCGCGCGCCGTTCAACAAGTGGCTGCGCGACAAGGTGCCGGACGTGGTGTTCAGCTTTCGCAGCGAGGAAGACCGTGCCATCGAACAGGCCATTCTGAACGGCGCGGGCATCGGCTTTATGCCCGTGCTCGAGGCGCGGACCAATCCGGATCTGATCGAAGTGTTCCCGCAAGATGATGAATGGTCGGCACCCTTGTGGCTGGTCACGCATGTCGATTTGCACCGCACGACCAAGGTGCAGGCCTTTCTGACCTTCCTGAAGGAAGCGGCGAAGGACTGGGATGTTTAAAGTATGATGTCGAGATTGCCTGTGGGCATGCAGGGGCATCTGGCGATGCTGACCTTTTCCGCCTTGGTGGCGGGGTCATTCTCGCTGGGGTCGAAGGCGGCCAATGCGATTGACCCCACCGCGCTGAATGCCGCGCGGTTTGCTTTGGCGGCTGCGGTTATCGGTGCCATTGTCGCGGCCACGGGCAAGGCCCGCGCGGTGCACTGGCACGCGCCCTGGCGGTATCTGGTGCTGGGCGGGCTGTTCAGCGTCTACTTCGTGCTGATGTTCGAGGGGCTGAAAACCGCGCCTGCGGTCAGCGCGGCAGCGGTGTTCACCCTGACCCCGATCCTTGCCGCCGGTTTCGGCTGGCTGGTGCTGCGGCAGATCACGACACCGCGCATGGCTCTGGCGCTGGCTATCGGCGCTGCGGGGGCGGTCTGGGTGATCTTCCGCGCCGATCTGGCCGCGCTCGCTGCCTTTGAGATCGGGCGGGGCGAGGCGATCTATTTCGTCGGCTGCGTGTCTCATGCGCTTTACACGCCGATGGTGCGCAAGCTGAACCGGGGCGAGCCTGCCGTGGTGTTCACACTGGGTACATTGATCTCGGGCTGTCTGCTGCTGGTCGTTTACGGCTGGTCCGACATCCGCGCGACCGACTGGCTGAACCTGCCGGCGATCGTCTGGATCACGCTGGTCTACATCGCCATCTTCGCCAGTGCGTCAACCTTTGTGTTGCTGCAATTCGCGACACTGCGCCTGCCGTCGGCCAAGGTGATGGCCTATACCTATCTGACGCCCTCATGGGTGATCATCTGGGAAATCATGCTGGGCAACGGCGCGCCGGGCGGGGTGATCCTGATCGGAGTGGGGATGACCATACTGGCGCTGTACCTGCTGTTGCGCGATGACGGCGAAGTAGCGTGAGTGTCAGCTTCGGGAACCTTTGCGTGAAGTGCGGAGTTACCACTTCACAATTTGAATAAACAAAGGACCTGTCATGCGTAACGTTTTTTATATCATCGGCGTCATCGTCGTCGTTCTGGTCATTCTGTCACTGGCAGGTCTGGTTTAAGCCCTAGAGATCCTGCGCGTCGGGCTGGGCATCATTGTCCAGTTCAACCGCCAGAAATCGCTCGAATGCATCCAGATTGACCGGTTCGAACTGCCCGAACCCCTGCATCCAGACCGACGCGGTGCGCATCGCGTCGGGCTCCAGCTTGCACCATTTGACCCTGCCGCGCTTTTCCTGAGCAATCAGGCCCGCGCGCGTCAGGATCGAAAGGTGTTTGCTGATCGCCGCCAGAGACATCTCGAACGGCTCGGCCACATCGGTGACCGCCATATCATCCTCAAGCAACATCGTAAGGATCGCCCGCCGCGTGCGGTCGGCCAGTGCCGCGAATACCTGATCCAGATCGTCTGCCATGGCCTGTCATAGCGGGGCTTGGCGGCGAAGAGAAGCGTCACCAGCGCGGGTGTACCGTGTCCTGGAGGGGGAAGCGCCAAACGGCCCAATGCAAAGATCAACCAATTGGTTGAATATGAAAAACCATCATTGACCAAGGTTTTGATAGCAATCCGCGCGCCGACACCCTTGAGCGCCTGTGTTATAAACATATACATTTCAGCATGTTAGGCGAAATTACGCAAGCGACACCGCGCCATTGACTCAAATCCCGCATCGCCGTAGCTATCCTGCAAGTTTCCAGGTGGGGGACACCGCGTGGCGGGGCCAGAAGAACAGCAGCGCATGCGCGATCTCGAGGCCAAGATCAAAGCCCTGAAGGGCGAAGACGCGCCCAAGGTCCACCACTACGACGAGCACCACTCTCAGGCCCAGATGGCCTGGCGCATGGTGATCGAACTCGTTTCCGGTCTGGCGATCGGGTTCGGGATCGGATATGGGCTCGACACTCTGCTGGGCACTACGCCCTGGTTGATGATCGTGTTCTTGCTTCTGGGCTTTGCGGCCGGCGTAAACGTGATGATACGCAGCGCCCGCGAAATGCAGAGAGACGGAATGGCCAAGTCGGCCAGCAGTGACGACGCCCCGAGGGGCACAGACGAAGGGCCCTGAGAATGGCAAGCGAAACAGAAGTTGCAGTCACAGCCGGTGCCGATGGTGCGCAAAGCGGTCTGGTCTTTCACCCCATGGACCAGTTCATCGTCAAGCCGATCTTCGGTCAGGCCGGTGATCCCGTGTTCTGGTACACGCCCACCAACGTGACCCTGTGGCTGGGCCTGTCGGTGCTGGCGATCTTCGCCCTGTTGGTCATGACCACGTCGCGCCGCGCCGTGATCCCGTCGCGCGGCCAGTCTGTCGCCGAATTGTCCTATGGCTTTATCTACAAGATGGTCGAGGACATCACCGGCAAGGACGGCTTGAAGTACTTCCCCTATATCATGACCCTGTTCATGTTCATCGTCTGCGCGAACTTCCTGGGCCTGCTGCCCACGGCGTTCACCCCCACATCGCACATCGCGGTCACCGCGGTTCTGGGCTTTGGGGTGTTCTTTGCGGTCACCATTCTGGGCTTCGTGCTGAACGGTTTCAAATTCCTCGGCCTGTTCTGGGTATCGTCGGCGCCACTGGCGCTGCGCCCGATCCTGGCCATCATCGAGCTTATCTCGTACTTCGTGCGCCCCGTGAGCCACTCCATTCGTCTGGCGGGCAACATGATGGCGGGCCACGCGGTGATCAAGGTGTTCGCGGCCTTCGCAGCCGTGGCAGCCGTGGCCCCTGTTTCGATCGCTGCCATCGCCGCGATCTACGGGCTCGAAGTTCTGGTGTCCTTTATCCAGGCATACGTCTTTACCATTCTGACCTGCGTGTACCTCAAGGATGCGCTGCATCCATCGCACTAAGGTCCGGACTACCTCATCTAATCGACATTCCATTGTAAGGAGAAAATCATGGAAGGCGAACTCGCACAAATGGGCCAGTTTATTGGCGCAGGTCTCACAGCATTCGGCATGGGTGGCGCAGCCATCGGTGTGGGCAACGTTGCAGGCAACTTCTTGGCTGGCGCTCTGCGCAACCCATCCGCTGCCGCAGGTCAAACTGCAACACTGTTCATCGGCATCGCGTTTGCAGAAGCTCTGGGGATCTTCTCGTTCCTCGTCGCTCTGCTGCTGATGTTCGCCGTCTAAGCGTCTGACGATTATTCCTTACGCATTGGGCGGCGCGGTCAGCCGTGTCGCCCATTGGACTGATTGTTTGACAGGAGGCCGTGATGGCAACTGAACCGATTGATCTTGAGGCCGCAGGACTTTGCACGGATGCATATGGCAGCGCCATCGGCATGCCGCAGTTGTGTGACGCATGGTTCGGCAACCAGATTTTCTGGCTGCTTGTCACCCTGGTCGTGATCTACTTTATCCTGTCACGCGTTGCTCTGCCCCGGATCGCGGCCATTCTGGCCGAACGTCAGGGTACGATCACCAATGACATCGCTGCGGCTGAAGACCTGAAAGCCAAGGCGAAAGACGCCGAAGCCGCCTATGAAAAGGCACTGGCCGACGCCCGTGCCGAGGCAGGTCGCATCATCGACGCCGCCAAGGCCGATATGAAAGCCGATCTTGAGGCGGGAGTCGCAAAGGCCGACGCCGAGATCGCCAAACGCGCCGCCGAAGGCGAAAAAGCCATTGCCGAAATCCGCGAAGGTGCGCTTGTCGCCGTCAAGGAAGTCGCCAAGGACACCGCGAAAGAAATTATCGCGGCGATGGGCGGCAAGGCAGATGCGCGCACTGTAACAGCTGCGGTCAACGCACGGATGAAAGGATAAGACGATGAAAAAACGGATCGCCCTATCCTTCGTTGCGTCGGTTTCCCTATCTGCATCACCTGCCTTTGCGGCGACCGGCCCGTTCTTTTCGCTGAACAACACCGACTTCGTGGTGCTGCTCGCGTTCATCCTGTTCATCGGTATTCTGGTGTACATGAAGGTGCCCGGCAAGCTGACAGGCATGCTGGACAGTCGCGCAACCGGTATCAAATCCGATCTGGAAGAAGCCCGCGCCCTGCGCGAAGAGGCCCAGACCCTGCTGGCCAGCTATGAGCGCAAGCAGAAAGAAGTGCAGGAGCAAGCCGACCGCATCGTCGCATCGGCCAAGCAAGACGCACAACTTGCCGCGGATGAAGCGCGTGAAGATCTGAAAAAATCCATCGCCCGTCGCATCGCGTCGGCCGAGGGTCAGATCGCATCGGCAGAAGCCTCTGCCGTGAAAGAAGTGCGCGACCAGGCGGTAACGATTGCCATTCAGGCTGCGCGCGACGTGATCGCCAAGCAGATGACCGCCGACGAAGGCAACAAGCTGATCGACGACGCCATCGCGCAGGTGGATGCCAAACTGCACTGATCGCTGGCGAATACAGGAAATTCAGAAACCCGAGGTTTGCGCCTCGGGTTTTTTCGTCTGTGAGGCCGGTCCGCGTGTCCCAAGCGTCAGGTGTGGGTTTCGTGATCCAGCCGCTGACGTGCCACGTCTTCGTTCCGCTCGGCCTTTTGCTGGTCGCGCAGGGCGCGCTCGACATAGTCCAGATGCGTCTCGACCGCCGTGCGCGCGGCAACCGGGTCGCGGGCCTGCACGGCATCGTTGATCGCGCGGTGTTGGTCCAGAAGCGCGCTGCGGGTGGTGCGCTGTTTGAACATGATCTGACGGTTGTAGAACACGCCGGTGCGCAGCAGATCGTACATCGACCGCATCATATGCAGCATGATGACATTGTGCGAGGCCTCGACGATGGCCATGTGGAACTGCGCATCCAGCGCGCTTTCGGCATCGGCGTTGCGGGCGGGATGGGCCGCCTCCATCTTGTCGAAGATGGCCTGCACGACTTGCAGGTCTGTGTTCGACGCGAGCCGCGCGGCGCGCTCTGCGGCCAGCCCCTCCATGTCGCGGCGAAACGACAGGTAGTCGAAAACCGCTTCGTCGTGGCGCGCGAAAAGTTGCGTCAGCGCGGGCGAAAACGCCGAGCCCAGAACGTCGGCCACGTAGACCCCGGCACCGGGACGCGCGGCCAGCAATCCGGTTTCCTGCAGGCTGCCGATCGCATCGCGCAGCGATGGGCGCGACACGCCCAGACGGTCGGCCAGTTCGCGCTCCGAAGGCAGGCGTTCGCCGGGCCGCAATATGCCGCGCAGGATCAGCATTTCGATCTGGCGCACCACGGCGGACGAGAGTTTTTCAGGGGTCACTTGGCGAAAGGGCATCCGGCATCCTTTGGAAATTGGTCAAATTATATGACCGCGACGCCATTGGCGTAAAGGGGCAGGCTGCGCAGGCTTTCACTGATCGTTAACGATGTTGTACATATATTGGCTGAATGCGTACCTTATTGCTCATTGTCATGTCGCTGCTGCTGGTGGCCTGCAACACCCCCGGGCCGCATTTTCGCGGCTTGCCTGCGACGCGTGTCACTGTCGAGGGGTCCACCTTTGACGTCCGCGTGCGCGACCGTCTGGCCGAGGCGCTGCGCATCAATCCCGAATACGCACCGCGCTTTGGTCCGATCCAGACCCGCGCGGGCGTGGCGATGCAGCAGGTGTCGGGTTGCAAGGTGACCGAAGTGCGCGGGGATCAGGCTCTGGCCACCGGCCTGCTGGATTGCGGGAGCGGGCCGCCAAAGCAGGCGATGACGGTGGGGCTGCACTACGAATGTTACGCTGTCATTGCTTTGGGACCCGAGACGGGCTATCAATGTGATCTGATCTAGGGGATCTGCATCTTCGCGCGCAAGAAAACTGCCGACACGCCGTGATGCCGACCCAAACCCGCAATATCTTGTGGATAACTGCGTGACAAACCGCCTTCCCTAGCTGTTGTCGTTGACAGGTTGCCGCAGGCTCCTTCATCCTCTGCTTCACCGGAATCGGACCAAAGGCAGGCAGTTGCGTTTTTCCAAGCTGAAACTGACAGGCTTCAAAAGCTTCGTTGACCCCACCGATCTGATCATCGCCGATGGTCTGACAGGCGTTGTGGGGCCAAACGGCTGTGGCAAGTCGAACCTGCTGGAAGCGCTGCGCTGGGTGATGGGCGAAAACCGCCCCACGGCGATGCGTGGCGGCGGGATGGAGGACGTGATCTTTGCCGGTGCCGCGACGCGGCCTGCGCGCAATTTTGCCGAAGTCAGCCTGCACATCGACAACACCGACCGTCTGGCACCTGCGGGCTTTAACGACCACGACCATATCGACATCGTGCGCCGCATCACCCGCGACGTCGGCAGCGCCTACAAGGCGGGCGGCAAGGACGTGCGGGCGCGCGATGTGCAGATGCTGTTCGCCGATGCGTCGACCGGGGCCCATTCGCCCGCGCTGGTCCGGCAGGGGCAGATCGCGGAGCTGATCAACGCCAAGCCCAAGAGCCGCCGCAGGATATTGGAAGAGGCGGCGGGCATTTCCGGTCTGTACCAGCGCCGCCACGAGGCCGAGCTGAAGCTGAGAGGCGCCGAGGCCAACCTGACCCGTGTCGATGACGTAGTGGAACAGCTGGCCGCACAACTGGCGCAACTGGCCCGGCAGGCGCGACAGGCGGCTCGCTATCGCGAGATCGGCACCGAATTGCGCCGGACCGAGGGCATGTTGCTCTACCGTCGCTGGCGCGAGGCCGACGATGCGCGTGCCACCGCGGACGAGGCTTTGCGGGCGCGTGTCACTGCTGCCGCACAGGCCGAAGCACGCGTGCAGGCCGCGATGCGCGCCCGAAGTGCGGCCGAAGAGGGATTGCCTTCGCGGCGCGAGGAAGAGGCGATTGCGGCGGCTCTGGTCCAGCGGCTGATCGTGCAGCGCGACACGCTGAACGACCGCGAGGCGCAGGCGCAACGCACCATCGAAACGCTGGTCAGCCGGATTGATCAGCTGGCCCGCGATATCGACCGCGAGGGTGGTTTGAACCGTGACGCGGGCGAGACGATCGCGCGGCTGGAGTGGGAACAGACCGAACTGCGCAAGGGGGCCGAAGGGCATGATGACCGGTTAGAAGCCGCCGTCGATGCCGCGCACGAGGCCGCGTCGGTGCTGCAATCGCGCGAGGCCGATCTGGGCGTGCAGACCGAGGATGTCGCACGGCTGTCGGCGCGTCACGGATCGGCGCGGCGGCTGCTGGATGACAACCGCAAGACCGAGGAACGTTCGGAATACGAAGCGACCAAGGCGCGCGATGCGGTGGCGGCGTCGCAGGCGGCACTGACCAAGGCGGGCACGGATTTTACGGCAGCGGAGCAGGCGTCCCGCGTGGCCGAGGAGACAGCATTGCGGGCGGATGCGGCGCTGACTGCAGCGGAAACCGTGCGCGCCGATGCGCAGGGCCGCGAGGCGGATGCACGCGGTGAGCGGTCCGAGGCCGAGGGCGAGATGAACGCGCTGCGCGCGGAAGTCGGCGCTTTGGCCAAGCTGGTCGAGCGGGACACGGCCGAGGGTGGCCAGATTCTGGACCGGTTGCAGGTGCAAAAGGGGTTTGAAAAGGCGCTGGGGGCGGCGCTGGCAGATGATCTGCGCGCGCCTCAGGTCGAGGGCGATGGCCCGTCGGGCTGGGCCGTCCTGCCCGCATATGACAGCGATCAGCCGTTGCCTGTTGGCGTCACGCCGATCACTCAGCATGTGTCGGTTCCCGATGTTCTGACGCGGCGCATGTCGCAGATCGGGCTTTGCGATGCCGACGATGCCGGGCGCTTGCAAGAGCAGTTGAAACCGGGCCAGCGGCTGGTGTCGCCCGAGGGCGATCTGTGGCGCTGGGACGGATTTCGCGCCTGGGCCGAGGATGCGCCGTCGGCGGCGGCGCTGCGGTTGCAGCAGCTGAACCGGCTGGAGGAATTGAAGCAAGGATTGGAGCACGCGAGCCAGCGGGCCGAAGGCGCGCGTTCGGCCCATGAGGCGCTGACCGCGCGTCTGGCGGAACTGTCCAATGCCGACAAGGCCGCCCGCGAGGCGCGCCGCGAGGCGGACCGTCTGGTTGCCGATGCAGGCCGTGCGCTGAGCCGCGCAGAGGCCGACCGCAATCTGGCCGAGGGGCGTCTGGAATCGCTGTCGATGGCGGTGAAGCGTCACGAGGAAGAGGCGATGGCCGCGCGTGCCCGCGTTCTGGAAGCGCAGCGGGCGCTGGACGAGTTGGAAGACGTGGACGAGGCGCGCGCGGCGGTCGATGACCTGCGCATGACGGTCGAGGCGGCGCGGATCACGATGATGTCACGCCGGTCTGCCCAAGACGAGTTGCGCCGCGAGGGCGAGGCGCGCACGCGTCGGTCGCAAGAGGTGACCAAGGAGCTTTCGGGCTGGCGGCACCGTCTGGAAACGGCTGAAAAGCGCAGCACCGAATTGGTCGAGCGCAAGGCGCAATCAGAGGCCGAGTTGAAGGCCGCGCAGGCGCTGCCCGTGGAACTGGCCGACAAACGTGCCGAACTGTCCGACATGATGGCCGAGGGCGAGGATCGCAAGGCCGCAGCCACCGATGCGCTGAGCCTGGCCGAGGGCGCATTGCGCGAGGCGACCGTGGCCGAGCGTGACGCGGAACGCACCGCATCCGAAGCGCGCGAGGCCCGTGCCGCGTCCGAGGCACGCGCCGAGGCGGCCCGTGAAATGGTGCAGGCGGCGGCAGAGCGTATCGCCGAGGAACAGCAGCAGACGCCGAACCAGCTGCTGACCGCGCTGGATATGGACCCCGGCCAGATGCCGCGCTCGGATGCGCTGGAAACCGATGTGAACCGCCTGAAACGCCAGCGCGAAGCCTTGGGGGCGGTGAACCTGCGGGCCGAGGAAGACGCGCGCGAGGTGCGCGAAGAGCACGACACGCTGGTCAGTGAAAAGGCCGATCTGGAAGAGGCGATCAAGACTCTGCGGTCGGGCATCGCCAGTCTGAACCGCGAGGGGCGCGAGCGTCTGCTGACCGCGTTCGAGCAGGTGAACAGCAACTTTTCGCTGTTGTTCACGCATCTGTTCGGCGGGGGCGAGGCCAATCTGGTGATGGTGGAATCGGATGATCCGCTTGAGGCCGGTCTGGAGATCATGTGCCAGCCGCCGGGCAAGAAGCTGTCGACGCTCAGCCTGTTGTCGGGCGGTGAGCAGACGTTGACGGCTATGGCGCTGATCTTTGCGGTGTTTCTGGCGAACCCTGCGCCGATCTGCGTGCTGGACGAGGTCGATGCACCACTGGATGATGCCAACGTGACGCGCTTCTGCGATCTGCTGGACGAGATGTGCCGCCAGACCGACACGCGGTTTCTGATCATCACGCACCATGCGGTGACGATGGCGCGGATGGACCGGCTGTTCGGGGTGACGATGGGCGAGCAGGGCGTCAGCCAGCTGGTCTCCGTAGATCTGAAAAAGGCCGCGAAGCTGGTCGCCTGACCGCCGCGCACGAAAACGCCCGCCCCAGTTAAGGGACGGGCGCAATACAGTTGAGAGCGCGCGTTACTTGGCCGCTTTCATCGCTTTCAGGCTGTCTTCGGTCATGTCGACATAGACCCGCAATTCGCCTGCATCTGCCTGACGCTGGATGTTCAGGCTGTCCATGTCCACGCGGACGTGATCTTCGCCGACGCCCAGGAAGCCACCGATATCCAGACGTGCGCCTGTCAGTTTGCCATCAGCCGAAACATAAAGTTCGGCCACTTCGCCGATGTTCTCCATGTTGGCGTCAAGCAGGACGGCGCCGGTCAGATCTTCGGTTGTCAGTTCGTCGAACTGAACTTGCGACCAGCCATCGACTGCCACGTTCGGCGGTGCCGCTGCGTAGAAGTTGTCTTCTGCGCCTTCGGCCATGGGTGCGTCATCGTTTGTAGTGACGACTTCGGTGTCCGACGACATTTCTTCGGTGACCGCGGTATCATTTTCGGCCATCGCCGGGTCGGTTACCTGCAGCTCTGCATCTGCATTCGTTTCCGTGTCGACGTTTGCAGTGTCAGTGTCGACGACCTCGGCATCCGCATCAACCTCTGCGGTGTCCGTCTCTGTGACCTCGGTGTCCGTCTCGGCCATCGCGGGATCGTTGGTTTGCAGCTCTGCATCAGCGGTCGTTTCGGTACCGGTGTTGGCGGTGTCCGTCTGGGTCATCGCCGGGTCGATCGCTGCGCCATCTGTCGCGGCAACATCGGCTTGGCTGTCTTCGGCCCACATGCCGATTGCGGCGCTGTCATACTCGGGGGCGGTTTCCAGAGTTTCAGCCGAGCCGTTGAAGACGACGTAATACTCTGTGCCATCGTTCATGCCGCTGACCAGTTTAACCTGGTCAATGCTGAGTGCGACATTGCGTGCGCCCATGCCGAGAAAGCCACCGATGTCCAACAGGACAGCGTTCACTTCGCCATCGGGGCTCATGATAAGATCGCCCACTTGGCCGACCCGTTCCCATTCGATCGCGTCTGTGTCGATCTCCTGGCCGGTGACTTCTGTCTGGGTCACGTAGACTGATTTGCCGATCAACTCTGACGCGCGCACGGTCTGTGCGTCTGCGACTGTTTCGACATTGGAATCGACGAAAGGCGACTGCATTTGGGTTTGGGCGTAAGCTGACGTGGCCATAAGGGCCGCCGCTGCGGTGGTTGCTAGGAAATTTTTCATTTGATCCTCCTGATCTGGAAAGCTTGTGTCAGGAGAACGCCGATACGTGAGACTGGTTCCCGCAGTTGCCGCGATGACCGGCAAGCAGAGCGGGAAGCCGCCTGTATCGGCGGAAAGCCGCGTCAGGCTTTGGTTTCGACGGGTCCGCCCAGTTTCACCCAATCGGAGAAGCCGTCCTTCAGATGGGCGGCCTGGAACCCCATGTCGTTCAAGGTGTCGACAGAGATGGCCGAGCGCCAACCGGATGCACAATGGAAGACAAATTTGCGGTCTTCGGCGAAGATGTCCTTGAAGTAGGGGCTGTCGGGATCGACCCAGAACTCCAGCATTCCGCGCGGGCAGTGAAAGCTGCCGGGGATGAAGCCGGTGCGCTCGCGTTCGCGCGGGTCGCGCAGATCGACGATCTGCACGCTCGGATCATCGACCATCGCGATCAGCTCGGCGGTTTCGATTTCCTCGATGCGGGTGCGGGCGTCGGCGACCATCTGGGCGCTGGTTTTCTTGAGAGCCATTGGGCGGGTATCCTTTAGATCTGGTTTAGCAGCGCCGGTGTCGGCCATGCGTCGGCGGGCAGGCCAAGGCGCTGTTGTTCGGCCTTGACGGCAGCGCGCGTGCCTGCGCCCAGAATGCCGTCAATGTCCCCGACATCATAGCCCTTGTCTTGCAGGCGCTGTTGCAGGCGCTTCATCTGGTTGCTGTCGAGGCCCACGTCGGGATTGCCTGCATCATAGATGGGCGCGCCGCCCAGACGGGTCGCGAAGTAGGCCGCAGTAAGCACATAGGTGAACGACTGGTTCCATTCGAAATAGACGTTGAGGTTGGGATAGGCGAGGAACGCGGGCCCCTTGTGCCCTTGCGGCAGGATCAGCGAGGCGGGCAGATCGGCCAGCGCGCCAGTGCGCGCCGTGACGCCCAGTGCCTGCCAGTCGGCGGTGGATTTCACCGTCTCCAGCCCGCTTTGTGACCAGTCCATCGCGGCTGGCACGCTGACTTCCTGCAGCCACGGCTGGCTTGGCTGCCACCCCAGATGCTGCAGCATCTTGCCGCCCGAATTCAGGGCATCGGGGGGCGAGGTCTTGAGGTCTACGCGCCCGTTGCCATCGGCATCGACACCGTTTTCGATGATGTCCTTCGGCAGCATTTGCACCATGCCTATTTCACCCGCCCATGCACCCGTCGTGGTGCGCGGATCGAAATCGCCATCTGCGTGCAGGCGCATTGCGGCCAGCACCTGCGGGCGGAACAATTCGGGGCGGCGGCAGTCATGGGCCAGCGTCGCCAGCGCGTTGGCGGTGTTGAAATCCCCCTGAAACGCGCCGTAATCCGTCTCGAACGCCCAGAAGGCCAGCAGCACGGTGCGGTCAACGCCATAGGTCGCCTCGATCTGGTCGAAGAGGCTGTCGTATTGCCGGGCCAGTTGCTGCCCCTTGTCGAGGCGTTGCGACGAGATCAGATGCCGCGAGAATTCGATGAACGGCTTTTGAAACACGCCTTGTGCCTGATCGGCCCTGATCACTGCGGGGTCCTGACGTATGCCGGACAGAAACGTATCGGCAGAGGCGGGAGAGATGCCCATGCTGACGGCTTCGGTTTTCAGGCCTGCCTTGAAGTCGGAGAACGCGCCGCCGCATTGGGCGAAACCTGCCACCGGCAAGGTCAGTGAAAGGGCAAGAAAAGCAAAGCGCAGCATGTGAGGTCCAGTTCAGAGCAAGAGGAGAAGGGCGGCGAGGCCCAGAAAAACACCCCATGTCTTCCACAGTATCGCACAGGCGGCGTCAATGTCTGCCGGTTTCAGCGGCACACGTCCGCCTGCGTTGACCCACGCAAGTGGCTGGATCGTGCCGTCGTAGCTGCGCGGGCCTGCCACTGCGATATTCAGGGCGCGGGCCATCGCCGCTTCGGGCCAGCCTGCGTTGGGGCTGCGATGGCGGCGGGCGTCGGTCACGATGTCGGACCATTGATGCAGGCCGCCGGAGAGCGCGGCGATCATGCACGCGGTCATGCGGGCAGGCACCCAGTTCAGCACATCGTCTGCCCGTGCTGCGGCCCAGCCAAAATCGAGATACTTCTCGGTGCGGTAGCCGATCATGCTGTCGGCGGTGTTTACCACCTTGTAGATCACCAGACCGGGCAGGCCGCCGATCAGGAACCAGAAGGCGGGCGCGATGACACCGTCGCTGAGGTTCTCGGCAGCGCTTTCGATGGCGGCGCGGGCGGTGGCGCTGGTGTCCATCTCGCTGGTGTCGCGGCTGACGATCATCGCGACGTTGCGGCGGCCTTGGGCCAGCGACATGCGCAAGCCGTCGGCCACGGCCCTGACGTGCTGGACCAGCGACCGCTGCGCGAGCAGGATCGCGGCGGCGAGGGTTATGACCACGGGACCGAACAGCGACAGCACCGCACCGATCACGGTGCCGCCCAGCACCAGTATCACAAGGGCTGCGACACCGCGCCATTTGCGGTCGGGGCCGTGGTTCAGCCGCTGGTCAAGTGCGGCGACCGCGCGGCCCATCAGCACGGCGGGGTGGGGCAGCCGGGCCCAAAGCCATTTCGGCTCGCCCAGGGCGGCGTCGAGCAGCAGCGCCATGATCAACAACAGGGGAGTGTCCATCAGGCGGCCTCGACCTGTGCCCAGCGGTCGGGGGCGGGCAGGCCCAGACGCAGCCAGTTGTCGGAGTAGGGGAAGATACGGCTCCAGACGTGGGCCTTGGCCAGACGGTCGCGCCATGCTGTCGCGTCGTCGACTTCGTAGAGGCGGAATAGATCGGTGCCGCCGACGATTGCCGCGCCCTTGGTTGTCATGACATCATCCAGACGGGCCGCATCCTGTGCCAGTCTCGCCCGTGTTTGCCTTGCCCAGTCCGGATCGCTTAGTGCGGCGGTGCCTGTTGCCAGTGCCACGCCGGACACCGGCCAGGGCCCCAGCATCTCTCGCAATGTGGCGATCAGAGCCGGATCGCCAATCGCGAAACCCAGACGCAGGCCCGCCAGCCCCCAGAACTTGCCGAAGCTTTTCAGGATCACGGTGCCCGGTCTGGTGGCCTGCGCCATCAACGATGCCTGTGGGACCACGTCGCAAAAGCTTTCGTCGATCACCCGCAATGCGCAGTTCAGGTCACTGGCGGCCCAAATCCGGCCGTCGGGATTGTTCGGGTTGACGAGCACCTGTGCTTCACCATGCAGTCTCACGTCCCAGCCGTGGGTCTGAAAGGCGGCGGCGTGTTCGTTATAGGTGGGGCCTGCGATGGCGACGCTGCCCGGTTTGGCCAGACGCGGTATCTGTGCGATCAGGGCCGATGCGCCGGGTGCTGCCAATACATCGGCATCGTCAGGCACGTTCCAGAAGCTGCGCGCGGCGGTCTCTATCCTTGCAGTAGCGGTGGCGTCGGGCAGGGCGGTCCAGGCATCGGCGTGCAGGGAGGGCACCGGATAGGGCACAGGGTTGATCCCGGTGGACAGGTCGACCCAGTCGGCGCGCACCCCGCCAAAGCGTGCGATTGCCGTATCGAGGTTGCCGCCGTGATCCCTGTTTTGCGCCACGCTGATATCCTTTGCCAACTTGGGCTGATTATCGCCCGATTCACACCGCGCCAACAGCGAAAACAAGCCGCTTTTGGCGGTTTCCACGACTCGTTAGGGTTTTACCCCAGCGGTTAACTTTTTGTTAATATTTTGGGCAGACACCTCTGAGAGGAAGTTCAAGGCAGCATTGCGGGGTGGCTTATGAGAGTTCTGATCGTGGAAAGCGAGCCAGAGTTGGCGGGGCTGTGGTGCAGGCATTTGCAGCGCCTGAACATGGACGTGCGTGTGGCGACCACACAGGCAGAGGCCACGCGGCAGATTGCGCAGACATACCCCGAGATCATGATTCTTGATCTGGTCTTGGCAAACGGCAGCGCGCTGGCGGTTTCGGATTTTGCGAGTTACCGCAGCCCTGACACGCAGGTGATCTTTGTCACCGACACGTCGTTTTTCTCGGACGGGTCGATCTTTGCCCATGCGCAAAACGCCTGTGCCTTTGTCCAGAGCGAGACCCCTCCCGACGATCTGGCCGCGATGATCGAATATTACGCGGCCAGACCTCCGGCGCGGATCGCCTGATTAGCCACGCCCGTGAGGCGCGGTGTAGTCCGGTTCGGGATTGATCGGGATGATCCGGTGCGGATTGATGTTGTCGTGGCTGTAGTAATAGTGGTGTACGATATGGTCGAAGTTGACCGTCTCTGCCACACCGTCCCACTGGTACAACTCGCGGGTATAGGCCCACAGATTGGGATAGTCGGTGATCCGCGCGCGATTGCATTTGAAATGGGTGTGATACACCTTGTCGAAGCGGATCAGCGTGGTGAACAGCCGCCAGTCTGCCTCGGTGATCTGGTCGCCCATCAGATAGCGGTTCTTGCCCAGGCGGTCCTCCAGCCAGTCGAGCGTGTCGAACAGCGGGTGCACAGCCTCGTCGTAGGCTTCTTGCGAAGTGGCAAAGCCGGATTTGTAGACGCCGTTGTTCAACGTGTCGTAGATGCGGTCGTTGACCGGCGCGATGGCGTCGCGCAGGTTCGTAGGCCAGTGGTCGTCCGTGTTGCCCGTGATCTCGTCAAAGGCGCTGTTCAGCATGCGGATGATTTCCGAGCTTTCATTGCTGACGATGGTTTCGCGCTGTTTGTCCCAGAGGATCGGCACGGTCACGCGGCCGGTAAACGTTGGATCGGCGCGGGTGTAGATGTCGCGGGCGAAGGGAAGGTCGAAGAGCGTATCGCCCGTGGCCCCCTCGTAATCGGTATCGAACGTCCAGCCGTCGCCCAGCATTTCGGGATGCACCACGGACAGACCTATGTGGTCTTCCAGCCCTTTGAGCTTGCGAAAGATCAGCGCGCGGTGCGCCCACGGGCAGGCCAGCGAGACGTAGAGGTGGTAGCGCCCCGATTCTGCAGCAAAGCCTTCATCACCGGACGGGCCCGCCGCGCCGCCCGCGGTGATCCAGTTGCGAAATTCGGACTGCGAGCGTTCGAATTTCCCCCCGGTTTTGTCCGTGTCGTACCATTTGTCCTGCCATTCGCCGTCTACGAGCAAACCCATGTGTATCTCCTGTAATCATTTACCCAAACCTAGGGCGCGCAGGTGCCAAGGCACATCACCCGTCGCCGCGCAGCCCCCCTGCGCAGACGCACATTTCTGCAACAGCCGCAGCGCAGCAATTATAAATTCACATTAAATTCACTTGATGCTGCGTAGAGTTAAGCTGATTTTGGAAGGTAAGGAGATTGGGGAATACCATGACGACATTTCTGCCAAAAGAGGTTCAGGCCGGTCTGGACAGCGCCCGTTTGTCCAGCCTGAAAAAGGCATCGCGCCTGCGCGTGAATATCGACGGGGCGACCCATCCGGTGCTGCGCATGTGGAAGACCGGATTTTCGGTAGATGCGGCGACGTCGCCCTATCTGCGTGGCTATGTCGATGTTTACGATGGTGCGATCCATCTGTTTCAGTGTCTGATCATTGCCACCGACGAAGAGGCGGGCGAGATGATCTATGAGTTCAAACGCGCGACGGCTGTCGCAGACAAACCCGCGCTGGATTTTGAGCAGGCGGCGGATGCACCTGTTGCGCTGTTGATGGACGAGCCTGTCGTCGATATGTGATCTGTCTGATACTTGACGGGTGCGCGCCCCTCCGCCTTGGCGGCGGAAAAGGCGTTTTCTAGCGGAGCAGAGCCTACTGCAAGTCACCAAAGGATTTGGTCAGTCGCGTCACGGCCTCTTCCACCCTGCTGCGCTGCGTTGCGATGTTGAAACGCAGGTAAGTTTCGCCGCCGGTGCCGAAGGTTGGTCCGTAGTTCGCAGCGATCTCGGCATCCTTCTCGACACGGCGGGTGAACTCTTCGCGCGACATGCCGGTGCCGGAAAAGTCGACCCAGCTGAGGTATGTGGCTTCAAGCGGCATCGATTTCAGTCCCGGAATGGCGTTCACGCCCGCATCGAAAATCCGCGCATTCTCGGCCAGATATGCCATCAGGTCATCGACCCACGCGGCCCCTTCGGGCGAATAGGCCGCCGTGGCCATGAACAGACCGAAGGCGTTGGGCGACAATCCCAGCGCGTTCATGCGTTTCTCGAAGGTTTTGCGCAGGGTCTCGTCCTCGATGATCACGTTGCCCACGTGGGCACCTGCAATCGAGAACGTCTTGGTCGTGGCGGACATCATCACCAGGCGGTCGGTGATTCCTTCGATCCTGGCCATCGGGATGTGAGTCTGTCCCGGCATCACCAGATCATGGTGGATCTCGTCCGAGACCACTATCAGATCGTGCCGCTTGGCGAAATCTGCGACGCCTTCCAGTTCGGACCGGGTCCAGACACGGCCACCGGGATTGTGCGGGCTGCACAGGACCAACAGCTTTTCGCTGCCGTCCATCTGCGCGTCCCATGCGTCGAAATCCATCTCGTGACGGCCACCTTTCACCGCCAGCGGACATTCCACCACGCGGCGGTCGGCGGCTTCGATCACGCGGGCGAAGGCGTGATATATTGGGGTGAACAACACCACGCCGTCGCCGGGTTTGGTGTAGGCGTCGACGCACATGCCCGTGCCGTTGACCAGACCGTGCGTGGTGAATATCCACGACGGGTCGATGTCCCAGCCGTGACGCTCTTTCATCCACCACTGGATCGCGGCGCGGTATTTGCTGTCGTCGCCGAAATAGCCAAACATCCCGTGATCGACCCGCGCCTGAAGCGCGTCGATCACGCACTGGGGCGGTTTGAAATCCATGTCCGCGACCCACATCGCCAGCCCGTCGTCGGCAGAGACACCATAGAGTTTCTCCATCATGTCCCATTTTGCGCAATGGGTGCCGCGGCGGTCGATGATGTCGTCAAAGCTCATGGGGGGTCTCTCCTGTGTATGTGCACGTATTGCTAACGCCCCCACGGTCAAGCGCAAGGGGCCGTTGCACAGCCGCCCGTGTTGTCTTACATCGGCTGCCATGAAACGTCCTATCCTGTTGCACCCCGATCCACGGCTTAAAAAGCATTGCGCGCCTGTCACTGATATGACGGACGATTTGCGCAGCTTGGGCGACGACATGCTGGCCACGATGTACGACGCGCCGGGCATCGGGCTGGCAGCGCCGCAGGTGAACGTGCCGGAGCGGCTGATCGTGCTGGACTGCGTCAAGGTCGAGGGCGAGACGCCGCGCCCGCTGATCATGTTCAACCCCGAGATCATCGCGTCGTCGGAAGAAACGAGCGTGTTCGAGGAAGGGTGCCTGTCAATCCCCGATCATTTCGCCGATGTGACCCGCCCTGCCGAAGTGCAGGTGCGCTGGGTGGACCGTGATGGCCGCGAACACAACGAAGAGATGGGCGGGCTTTGGGCCACCTGCGTGCAACACGAGATCGACCATTTGGACGGCAAGCTGTTCATCGACTATCTCAAGCCTTTGCGGCGTCAGATGATCACCCGCAAGATGACCAAGCTGAAACGCGAGATTGCGCGGGATAAGGCATGAGCACACGCCCGATCCTGAAATGGCCCGATGCGCGCCTGACGCAGCCCTGTGCTTCGGTGGGTGCTGTGACGGCAGATGTGCAGATACTGGCAGCCGATATGCTGGAAACGATGTATGCCGCACAGGGGCGCGGGCTGGCAGGCTCGCAGATCGGTGTGATGCAGCGGATTTTCGTCATGGACACTGGCTGGAAAGAGGGCACGCCCGATCCGCTGGTGTGCATCGATCCGCAGATCGAGGTTGTGGACGAGACACCTGCGACACATTCCGAGGCGTGCCTGTCTATTCCCGGCGTGGCGGCGGAAGTATCGCGGCCTTCGGCTGTGCGGTTGTCCTATACGGCGATGGACGGGGCGCGGGTGAGCCGCGAGATGACGGGGTTTGATGCGGTTTGCGCGCAGCATGAATACGATCATCTGGACGGTGTGCTGACATTCGACCGGATCGACGCGGAGGCGCGGGCGACCCTGCTGACCGACTACGAAGGCGGCGCTGCGTGACCGTGCGCCCGTTCGTGCCCTGGCCGGACAAGCGCCTGCGCACGGGCTGCGCGCCCGTCGCGGCGATCACGGACGAGATCCACACGCTGTGGGCTGATATGGTCGAGACGATGGACGCGATGCCCGGTGTCGGGCTGGCCGCGCCGCAGATCGGGGTGATGCTGCAAGTGGCGGTGGTCGATGCCACGCCGGACCGCAGCCGCCGTATTTTGCTGGCGAATCCGACGGTTATTCAGGCGTCGGACGAGGTCGAGGCGGGCACCGAAGCCTCGCCCAACCTGCCCGGTGTGCATGCCGAGATCACCCGCCCCAAAAAGGTGACCGTGCGGTTTTTGAATGCGCAGGGCGTGATTGACAGGCGCGATTTCGAAGGGCTGGAGGCGCGATCGGTGCAGCACCAGATCGACCATCTGGCGGGGCGGATGTATTTCGACAATCTGGGCCGCGTGAAGCGGGATATGCTGATCCGCAAGGCGCGCAAAGCGCGCTAGTCACGGCCCCTCAGGAAAGGACACCCGATGCGTATCATCTTTATGGGCACACCTGATTTTTCGGTGCCAGTGCTGGACGCGCTGGTGGGTGCAGGCCACGAGATTGCCGCCGTCTATTGCCAGCCGCCCCGCCCTGCAGGACGTGGCAAGAAAGACCGCCCAACGCCTGTGCACGCCCGCGCCGAGGCGCTGGGGCTGGAGGTTCGGCACCCGGTGTCGCTGAAATCATCCGAGGCGCAGGCGGAATTTGCGGCGTTGCAGGCAGAGATTGCGGTGGTTGTGGCCTATGGTCTGATCCTGCCGCAAGCCATTCTGGACGCGCCGAAACGCGGCTGTTTGAACATCCACGCAAGCCTGTTGCCGCGTTGGCGCGGGGCGGCACCAATCCACCGTGCGATCATGGCGGGGGATGTCGAAACGGGTGTTTGCATCATGCAAATGGAGGCGGGTCTGGATACAGGGCTGGTGCTGCTGCGCGAGGCGACGCCAATTGGTGCGACCGAGACCACAGCAGAGTTGCACGACAGGCTGCGCGCGCTGGGCGCTGTGGCCATCGTGAGCGCGCTTGCGCAACTGGATGCCCTGACGCCGCAGGTGCAGCCCGACGCTGGCGTGACCTATGCCCACAAGATCGACAAATCAGAGGCGGCGCTGGACTGGTCGCGCGATGCGGTCGAGGTAGATCGCCAGATCCGGGGGCTTTCGCCGTTTCCGGGCGCGTGGTTTGAACACGGTGGCGTGCGGATCAAGGTGCTGGGCAGTCGGTTGGCCGAAGGGCAGGGACCTGCGGGCGTGGTGCTGAACGACGCGTTAACTGTTGCTTGCGGAAGCGGCGCTGTGCAACTGACACGCTTGCAAAAGGCAGGGCGGGGCGCGCAGGATGCAACCGAGTTCCTGCGCGGCACGGCATTGCCTGCAGGCACACAGCTTTAGGAGAAGCACGATGTTTCCCGTCTTGATCGGCACCGTGGTTATCGCGGGTATCGTGGGCTATGTGTCCGAACGCTCGGGGTTCACCCATAATGGTATCTTGCAGAGCATCATCATATGCGTGGGCGGGGCGTTCGTGTTCTATTTCGTGCGGCTGATGTTCGGGTTCGGGTTCAACAGTGCCGGGCTGAACGCGATTGTTTCCAGCATCGGTGCGTTGATCATTGTGCCGACCCACTGGCGCAGATAACGCCTGAATTTCAGGATTTTGGCGGGGTCGAGCGGTAGGTGGGCAACTGCCAGCCAAAGGCCAGCGATCCTGCGCGCAGGGCCCATGTGATAGCGGCCCCTGCCGCAAGCGCGGGCAGGTCGGGGGCGAAATAGGTCGACGTCAGCCACAGCGCCAGCGCGCCGCCAAAGGCCGCCGAGACATACAGCTCGCCTTGTTTGAGCACCACGGGCACGTCGCCCACGACCACGTCGCGCATCAGCCCGCCCATGCAGCCGGTGATCATGCCCATCAGGATCACGATAGGCGCCGGTGCGCCAAGCTCCAGCGCGACACCGGCTCCCGCAGGTACGGCGATGGCCAGCGCAAAGCTGTCCAGCCAGACCAGCGTGCGCAGGCGGCTTTCCAGCAGGTGCGCTGTGAAGAACACCACGATGGCAGCCCCGCAGGCGACCGCGATATAGGTGGGCTGGGCGATCCAGAACACCGGATTCCGGTCCAGAAGCACATCGCGCAGGGTGCCGCCGCCCATTGCGGTCAGGCAGGCGATGAACAGGAACCCGACGGGGTCCATCTGGGCGCGGCTGGCGACCAGCGCGCCGGTCAGGGCAAAGATCATCACCGAGCCGAAATCAAGAAGTGCGAGCCAGCTCATAGCGCGGCCCTGATCCATTCGAGGGCGCGTTGGTGGGCTTGGGCGATGTCGTGCGGGGCTGCGTCGTCCAGCGCCAGCCAGCCGAAGCGTTGCAATTGCCCGTCGGGGCCAGCGTTTTGCCAGCGGTCGCGCACCGGTGGCACGGTGCGACACAGCGCAAAGTGCCAGCGCTCGCCTGCGACGATATCGTCCGATGTGCCCAACAGAAGGGCGGCGCGTGTTTCCAGCCCGCCGATGGCGTAGAGGGCTTGTGCCGCCGCCGCTTCGGGGCGGGTGCCTGCGGGCAAATCGCAGTGCACCAGTGCTGTCAGCGGGTGTATAGCGACAGCCAGCTTGCGCGGCGCGCCGTCCGGGTGCAGGGCCACTGGGCAAGCAACTTGTTTCATTTCGACTTGGGTTTGAACGGGGCCATGCCTGCGCGCGCGAGCGCGTCGGCGCGTTCGTTTTCAGGATGTCCTGCGTGGCCCTTGACCCATTTCCACGTCACGTCGTGGCGCGCTTGCGCCAGATCCAGTCGCTGCCACAGCTCGGCATTGGCGACGGGCTTTTTCGCGGCGTTCTTCCAG
>JAGXHE010000017.1 GCA_024636445.1 Sulfitobacter sp. | reverse complement strand
CTGCCGCCGGCTGATTTCCGGCCCATCCGAAGGCGGCAGCGGGGCTGGTGCGATATCGGTCAGGCAGATCTGCGCGATCTTGCGGCGCTCGCCGTCGCTGCCCGTCAGTTCGCCCGCTTTGATCAGTGCCCGCGCAAGCCGTTGGCCCAGAAACCCGGCCCCGCCGGTGATCAGGACGCGGGTCATCGGTGCGGCATCGTTTGGGTAAATTGGTGCATGTGGCGTCCTCCCCTAGTATCAAAAAACATACTATTCAGTATGTTTTTTGCGTCAAGCGTTAACTCGGACAACAAAAAAACCCGCGCATCTGCATGGACAGGTGCACGGGCGGTTTTGTGGGGAAATGTTGGGTGTTGGGCGTAGATTGTCGAGGTTTCTGACAATCACCTGGCCCGGAATCGACGCACGTAGTGCCGCCGGTCTCTCGGTGTTCGCAAAGCGAAGACCTGCCGGCAACACATTGCTTTGCAATGTGTGAGAGGCAGCGCCCGCCCGCGGTCGGGCGCTGCCATATGTTTCGCGTCAACGCTTTAGAGCGGCTTTTTGAAAATCTTCGACAGCACGCCGATGATCCCTTCGCGGAACATCAGAACACCAATCACGAAGATGCAACCCTGAATGACCGTGACCCAGGCCCCGAGATAGGCAAGGTAGTTTTGCATCGTCACCACGATGACCGCGCCGACGATGGGGCCCAGCACGGTACCCATGCCGCCAAGCAACGTCATCAGCACCACTTCGCCCGACATCGACCAGTGGACATCGGTCAGCGAGGCCAGATGGAACACCTGACTTTTCGTGGCCCCTGCCAGACCGGCAAAGGTGGCGGACAGCACGAAGACCGTCAGCTTGTAGCGGTTCACGTGATAGCCCAGCGAGATTGCACGCGGCTCGTTCTCGCGGATTGCCTTGAGCACCTGACCAAAGGGCGAATGGGTGATGCGGTAGATAAAGAGGATGCCGCCGAAGGTGACGAACAGCACGAAGAAGTAGAACACGATGTCGTCGCCCATCGGGAACAGGCCCAGCAGATCATTGCGCGGCACCGTCTGGATGCCGTCTTCGCCGCCCGTGAACTCGGCCTGAAGCGCGAAGAAATAGACCATCTGCGCAAAGGCCAGCGTGACCATCGCGAAATAGATGCCCTGCCGCCGGATCGCCAGCGACCCGATCAGCAGACCCAGCAGCGCCGCCGTGACGGTGCCCGCAAGGATCGCGAGTTCCGGCGTCAGCCCCCAGACCTTGGCCGCGTGGGCGCAGACATAGCTTGCCATGCCGAAATAGGCCGCGTGGCCAAAGCTCAGCAGGCCGCCGAAGCCCAGCAACAGGTTGAACGCACAGGCAAAGAGCGCAAAGCACATCACCTTCATCGCAAAGACCGGATAGACCATGAACGGCAGCGCGATCAGCACGGCCAGCAGGACCACGAAGATGATCTTCATGTGTCCGGGCATACCGACGGACCTGTTCATGGCCGGAGTTGCTGTGTTGGTATTCTCATTGGTGGACATCAGGCAGACTTTCCAAACAGACCTTCGGGTTTGATCATCAGCACGATGGCCATGATCACGAAGATGACGACGGCGGAGCCTTCGGGGTAGAACACCCGCGTCAGGCCTTCGATCACGCCAAGACCGAAGCCGGTGAGGATCGAGCCCATGATCGAGCCCATGCCGCCGATCACCACCACGGCGAAGACCACGATGATCAGGTCAGCGCCCATGTTGGGGTTCACCGAATAGATCGGAGCCGCCAGCACACCGGCAAAGGCCGCAAGTGCCACGCCGAACCCGTAGGTCAGCGTGATCATCCGCGGCACGTTGATGCCGAATGCACCCACCAGTTCAGGGTTTTCGGTCGCGGCGCGCAGGTTCGCGCCCAGTCGGGTCTTTTCAATCATGAACCATGTGCCGAAACACACGATGACCGAAGCGACGATGACCCAGCCGCGATAGTTCGGCAAGAACATGAAGCCGAGGTTCTGGCCTCCCTGCAATGCCGAAGGAATTTGATAGGGCAGCCCGCTGACCCCGTAGTAGTTGCGGAACAGACCCTGAATGATCAGCGCCAGACCGAATGTCAGCAGCAGGCCGTACAGATGGTCGAGCTTGTACAATCGCGCGATCAGCACGCGTTCGAGCGCAATGCCGATGATCCCGACGATGACCGGTGCGAGGAGCAGAGCAGGCCAGTAGCCGATGCCGCCGTAGTTCAGCAACATCCAAGCCACGAAGGCACCCATCATGTACTGCGCGCCGTGGGCAAAGTTGATGATGTTGAGCAGGCCGAAGATCACGGCCAGCCCCAGCGAGAGCACAGCGTAGAACGAACCGTTGATCAGCCCGATCAGCAGCTGCCCCAGAAGGACTTGTGGCGGTATGCCCAGAAGTTCGAACATGTGATTCCCTGTCAGCTCGAAGAACAGGGCACGGCGGTCATTGCCGCCGCGCCCCCTTGGATCAGTTTAGTCGGCCAGTGCGAATGCGCAGCCGCCATCTTCCATCGGAAGGAAGGCGTCTTCACCCGAAATTGTCGCGACCTCTTTCAGAAGGTCCCATTCGCCTGTCGATTCTTCAGGCGATTTCACTTCCATCAGGTACATGTCGTGGATCACCCGGCCGTCCTTGCGGATATAGCCTTCGCCAAAGAGCGGATCGTCGGTCTTCATCTCCTTCATCGAGGCGACAATCGCGGTGGCGTCATCACTGCCCACGGCTTCGACGGCCTTGAGGTAATGCAGCGTGCCTGCGTAAACACCGGCCTGCACCATCGAGGGCGGCGAGCCCATTTCGGCCTTGAACCGTTCGCTGAAGGCGCGGGTGTCATCGTTCTTGTCCCAGTAGAACGCCGTGGTCATCTGCAGGCCCTGAGCGGTTTCTGCGCCCAGCGAATGCACGTTATTGATGAACAGCAGCAGACCGGCCAGCTTTTGCCCGCCTTGGACGATGCCGAATTCCGCCGCCTGCTTGATCGAGTTCACGGTATCGGCGCCGGCATTTGCCAGACCGATCACCTTTGCACCCGAGGCTTGTGCCTGCAGCAGGAAGGACGAGAAATCGGTACCGGGGAACGGGTGGGCAACCGAGCCGAGCACTTCGCCGCCATTGGCTTCTACCACGGCTGTGGTGTCACGCTCGAGCGCGTGGCCAAAGGCATAGTCCGCCGTCAGGAAGAACCATGTGTCGCCACCGGATTCCGTCACGGCCTTGCCTGTGCCGTTGGCCAGTGCTGCGGTGTCATAGGTCCAGTGGATCGTGGTCGGCTGGCAGTTGGCACGCGTCAGGTCGGACGTTGCGGCACCCGAGTTGATGAAGACCTTGCCGAATTCGGCAGTCACATCGGCCACGGCCAGTGCCGTCGAGGATGTCGGCACGTCGAGGATCGCATCGACGCCATCCTGATCATACCACTGGCGCGCGATGTTCGACGCGATGTCGGGCTTGTTCTGGTGGTCGGCCGAGATGATCTCGACGTTGATGCCTTTGCCAGCGGCATCGAAATCCGCCACGGCCATCTGTGCTGCGACAACCGAGCCCTGACCGGACAAGTCGGCGTAGATGCCGGACTGGTCGTTCAGGACGCCCAGCGTGATGTCGGTGGCCAGTGCGGGGCCCGCAACCAGTGCCGACACGGCAGCCGTTGAAAGTGCTATTCTCTTGATCATGTTACAATTCCTCCCATTGTGACGCGGTTGATCCGCGCCGATCACGTTTCGCTACACGCCCAGGTAGGCGTGCAACTTGTCTATATTCGCGTCGAGGGCTTCATTCTCGATCATGTCCACGATCTTGCCCTGCTCCACCACGTAGTGACGGTCGGCCACCGAGGCTGCGAAACGGAAGTTCTGCTCCACCAGAACGATCGTGAACCCTTCCTGCTTGAGCGCCGCGATGGTGCGCCCGATCTGCTGGACGATCACCGGGGCAAGGCCTTCGGTCGGTTCGTCCAACAGCAGAAATTTCGACCCCGTGCGCAGGATACGCGCGATGGCCAGCATCTGTTGCTCGCCGCCGGACAGCTTGGTGCCCTGACTGCGGCGGCGTTCCTTGAGATTGGGGAACAGGTCGTAGATCCGCTCAAGCGACAGTCCACCCTCCGCCAGTTTCGGCGGCAGATTCATATTCTCCTCGACGGACAGCGACGAAAAAATCCCGCGCTCTTCGGGGCAGATGGCAACACCCAGACGCGCGATATGGCGGGCCTGAAGCGAGATCGTCTCCTTGCCGTCGACCATCACCGATCCGCGCCGTTTGTGCAGCAGACCCATGATCGCCTTGATCGTTGTGGTCTTGCCCGCGCCGTTGCGGCCCAGAAGTGTCACGACCTCGCCATCGTTGACGTGGAAATCCATTCCGTGCAGCACATGGCTTTCGCCGTACCAGCCCTCAAGGCCGTTGACCTGCAACAGCGCCTTGCCTTGTTTGGCAGTGTCGTGTTGGGCGGTGTTCGCCTGCGCATCAGTCATGGCCTGCTCCGATATAGGCTTCGATCACTTCGGGCGACTTCGACACGGTGTCGTAGTCGCCTTCGGCCAGAACCTCGCCCCGCGCCAAAACGGTGATGCGGTCCGACAGGTTGGCCACGACCGACAGGTTGTGTTCGACCATCAAGATCGTGCGCCCTTCGCTGATCCGCTTGATCAGGGCCGAAATACGCTCGACGTCCTCTTGGCCCATCCCCGCCATCGGCTCGTCAAGCAGCAGCATGTCCGGCTCAAGCGACAGGGTCGTGGCGATCTCCAGCGCGCGCTTGCGCCCATAGGACAGCTCGGCTGCGCGGTGGTTGATGAAATCGCCCAAGCCCACGCTTTCGACATAGCCGCGAGCTTCGTCGTCATATTGGCCAAGCACCGCTTCGGAGCGCCAGAAGTCATAGGAGTCGCCGCGCCGACGCTGCATGGCGATGCGTACGTTCTCAAGCACCGTAAGGTCGTCGAAAACCGCCGAAATCTGGAAAGAGCGCACCAACCCCAGCCGCGCGATATCTGCCGAAGACTTCGACGTGATATCCTTGCCATCATAGATTATCTTGCCGCTGGTCGGTTGAAGAAACTTCGTCAACAGATTGAAAAACGTGGTTTTTCCTGCGCCGTTCGGGCCGATCAACGCGTGGATCGTGCCACGCTCGACCGTCAGGTCCACGTTGTTTACGGCAACGAAGCCCTTGAATTCCTTGGTCAGTCCGGATGCCTGCAACATGGCACTCATGCGGGCACCGCAAAGACACTGTACCGGTGATATTGATGTTTCAACCTGTGACCCCCTCCCCGAGACCAAACCCATACTCTCTGGTATGTTTTCAGAAGGTTAGGGTCGGCTTCTGAGACTGTCAACAGTGCCCTCAACATGGTCGGCCTATTCACGCCGCGACGTCACGTCCGCTTGCGCAGGCCCTCGATCAACGGGTCAACCATGCTTTCTGCAAGCGCCGCGCGGGTCTTGGCAGAATCACCCTTGGCGGGGCGGTACCAGAAGATCGTCCACTGCAATGCGCCCAAGATCACCTTGGCCGTCACCGCGACATCGACCTTGCGCAGAGAGCCGTCTTCGATGGCCCCCGCGATCGCATTCTTGAACGCGCCCTCGAACGCATCGCGGCTGTCGATCAGCTCCTGCACCGTCGCCTTGTACTCGGGCGAAGCGGTGTTGAACCGGTGCACGTTGACGCCCTGTGCCACGACGTTCTCGAAGGTGTGATGCTCCAGCATCGCAACCCCGTGGGCCAGACACATGGCACGCAACACCGCAAGCCCGTCGCCTTGGGTCTCCATCGCCGGTTCCAGCGCGCGGAACAGCCGATGCATCCCTTCGCGGTGCACGTCAAAGAACAGGTCGGTCTTGGACGCATAGTGGTGGTAGATCCGCCCCTTGGTACAGCCCAGCCGCGCCGCCACATCATCCACGGTGGTCGATTGATACCCGTGCTCCATGAAGCATTCCGCAGCGGCGGAAATGATTTCATCCTTGCGCCAGCCCTTGTTTCCGGGGCCTTTGTTTCCGGGGCCTTTGTTTCTGGGACCCTTTTTTCTGGCAGCCTTTTCTAGGGTGCCAGCCTTGGCCGCAGATTGGGCCGCAGGTATCGCCGGTCTGTGTGCCATCGTCATCCTCAGCCTGTCTTGCGCAGCCCTGCCGCGCTGTCGAACGTGTCTGCCGTCACACCTTCGGCGCGCATGACGTGCTTTTCAACCTTGCCCGACGCGGTTTTGGGCAGGCTGTCCATCACGCGCAGATAGCGCGGCACCATGAAGCGGGGCAAGCGGCCAGCGAGATCCTCAAGCACCGCGCCCGCCTCGATGCTGCGCCCTTCGACCGGGGTGACGCAGATCATCACCTCGTCCTCGCCGTGTTCGCTGGGCACCGCGATGGCCGCACATTCGCGCACATCCGCGTGCTGCAACACCTGGCCCTCCAATGCAAAGGACGAGATGTTTTCGCCGCGCCGCCGGATCACGTCCTTCAAGCGGTCGACGAAGAAAAACCGCCCGTCCGGGTCGTGCCGAAAGCTGTCTCCGGTGTGGAACCAACCATTGCGCATGGCCTGCGCCGTTGCTTCGGGTGCGTTGTGATAACCCTGCATCAGCGCCCAGGGACGCGACGAGCGCACCACCAGTTCGCCCACCTGTCCGCGCGGCACGTCGATGTCGTTTTCATCGACGACCTTGCAGTCCCACCAGTCGCGCGGCGTTCCGGCAAGCCCCTTGTCGGTGATGCCCGGCCCTGCATGCAGCGGGCTTGCGATCTCGGTCATGTTGTAGATGGTCCAGACCTGCGTGCCAAAGCGCGCGGCAAAGGCGGGGCCGTCCTCACCGAAGGGCACGATGAACACCTTGCGCAGCGCATGGTCCTTGTCGCGCGGGGTTTCGGGGGATTTGAGCAGAAAGCTCGCCATGACGCCCAGGAGCAGGCAATAGGTGCTGCCCGTTTCGCGCACCGCATCCCAGAAACGGTCGGTCTTGAACTCGGCCATCATGCCGATGGGCAAGCCGCGCGCGAGCATCGCGTAGACATAGAGCGTGGAGCCGCAGTGAAAGATCGGGCCGCAGATCAAGCACCGGTCATCGGGGCGGACATCGTCGAAGGCATCGGGGCCCATGGTGTAAAGCTGGGTGTAGGACGACAGCACGCCCTTGGCCTTGCCCGTCGTGCCAGAGGTGTACATGATCGCCTGCGTGTCCCACGGCGCGATGGCGCGCTGTAGCGCGGGCAGGTCCGCGTCGTCTGCGGGATCGACCAGCCTGTGGCAGTCGAGGTCAGGCAGTTCAGGCGCTGCCCCCTCGCCCGCAAGCAGAACGGTCTTGACCGCCCCCGCAGGCACATCCGCAAGACGTGCCGCCAGATCGGGCCGGGTCACCATCACCGCAGCGCCCGCATCGTCGAGGATATGCGCCAGAGGATCGCCCAGAAGTGCCGTGTTCACCGGCACATAGACCGCCCCCAGGTAGTTGATCGCGAACCATGTCACCAGCAGGTCGGGACCGTTGCCGAGAAATGTCAGAACCCTGTCGTCCTGCGCCACGCCCACCTTGGCCAGAAGCGCGGCACGGCGACGGACACGGGTGCGCAGTTCGTGAAAGTTCCACGTGTCGCCCTCGTAGAAGGTGACGAAGGGCGCATCGGGGGTTTCGGTTGCGTATCTGTCGATCATCGCGCGCAGAACGGCGCGGTCGCCGTCGAGAGCGGCGCAGGTGGTGTCTACGTTTGGCGTGGCGCGGTTGGTATCAGTCACGGTGGGTCTCCCTTTGCAAAACATACTGACAAGAATGTTGCGCAGCGTCCAGATGGCGCGGGCACCGGTGAGCAAAGAGCGTGGGGTCATATCGGGCGGCGGGGTAGAAACCCCGCCTGCCGGTTTGTTTATATGTTTGTCCTGATGCCGATGCTGCGCGACTTTAGCCGATTTCAGCGGTCGCTTCGATTTCCAGCAAAGCCTCGTCTTCGACCAATGCGTCAATCACCACCATCGTCATCGCCGGAAAATTACGCCCCAGCACTTCGCGGTAGGCAGCGCCCACTTCGGACTGATGCGCCAAATAGTCAGCCTTGTCGGTGACATACCACGTCAGTCGCACGATGTCTTCGCAGGTGCCGCCCGCCGCCTCGACCACGCTGCGGATGTTGCTCAGCGCCTGACGCATCTGACCGATGAAATCATGCGCTTCGAACACCTGATCGGCGGTCCAGCCGATCTGACCGCCGACGTAAAGCGTGCCGGATTTGCTCAGAACGCCGTTGGCATAGCCCTTGGCCGGTTTCCAGCCCTGAGGTTGAATGATGCGATGGGCCATGGGCCACCTCCGTTGTAGGTCATTAAATGAGGGCGTCAGACGCCCAGGAATTTGT
>JAGXHE010000123.1 GCA_024636445.1 Sulfitobacter sp. | reverse complement strand
GGAGGGCGTTGGGCGCTGTGCGGAAGTGTTGTATTCAGCGCGCTGTAAAACTGGACCGTGGTATTCAAGCAGCGCGTTCGCCCAGCCCTGCGCAATGTGTCGAGATTTCGGAACGGGTCGTTAGCCAGACCGATTCATCGTTTCGGCATATCCTTGCAATCTCGTCGATGGCCCATGCCGCGGCGGGGCGACCATAGCAGTGTCCGTGGGCAAATATGTCGAGGATGATCGTTTCCGGAGGTTGCGCCCGAATCCCGGCGAGGGCCTCGTTGAAGAGATCGACAAACTGTCCGGGCGTTCGGCCAAAGCGCATTGCGTGCGGCAGGTCGTTGAACTCGACAGACATGGGGATGGCGAGGATGTTGCCCTCTCTAAATTGCTGTACGTAGGGATGGTCGCCATCCAGCACATCGGCGTGCCAAGCGTAGCCTTGCGCCGACAAAACCTCTTGTATCTCGGTTGACGACGTAACCCGAGGGCTGATCCAACCCGCAGGACGCCGGCCAATCGCCGCTTCGATCAGTTCGGTCGTTCGGGTGATTGAGTGCAGCGCGTCTTGCGTGGACAGGGTTGGAAAAACCATGTTCTGAGCCAGCCCGTGTCCGACGATATCGTGTCCCCGTTCTGCATAGGCGCGCAATCGCTCTGGAAAGGCTTCGGCCACCAGACCGGAGGTCATCAGCGTGGCAGGAATGCCGTGGCGTTCAAGGATGGAAACCAGTCGCGGGATGCCGTGGGTGGCGTTGTAGCGCCCGTAGCTGTCGGCATTGGGGTCGAACAGACCGCCTGCCAGCATGTTGCCCATCGGACCGACACCCGAGGTGACGCCGGGCGACCACATCTCGTAGGCGAGGTTGAACACGACGGCGATCCGGCGGCCCCCCGGCCAGCATAGATCCTGCGTCAAATGCAGCTTTTCGCATTCAGTTTCAGACATGGTATTCCCTGTTTTTCCGGTCATGGCGGCCGCGGCAGCTGCGTTTTACAACAGCATAAGGTCGGAAGAGACCTGCGAAAACTTCATTTCTTTCACGGCTTGCTGCACCAGATGCACTCTATGAGATGCATGGCATGCAGGTTAGTGTGCGACTTATGCACTGTTTGCATTGATTGTAGCGTGTGTAGTCTTTTCGCAGAAGTTTCGGGCGTCGAATGATTTCGGCCCGGAATTCATCCAAGGGAGGATACCTGATGAACATGACTTTGACGCGCAGGCTTTTTGGCGCATTGCTGACGACAGCGGCCCTGACGGGCGCGGCGCACGCTGCGGAATTCGAGTTGAAGCTTGCCTGGCTAACCGCAGACAGCCCCACCGACCCCTATGCAATCACGGCCCATGCCTTCAAGAAAGAGCTTGAGGCGGCGCTGCCCGGCCGGGTCGAAGTGCAGCTTTTCCCCAACCGCCAACTGGGCGACGACAAGGAAATACTAGAAGGTCTGCAATTCGGCACAATCGACATGGGCGTGATCACCAATGCCGTGGTCGCCAACCTTGAGCCAACCTATCAGCTTGTCGATCTGCCGTTCCTGTTTGGCAGTGCCGAGCAGGCGCATATGGTTCTTGATGGCGAAGTGGGTGCGCAGCTTGCGGCCAATCTGCGCGACGATGGGGTCGTCTCTCTGGGTGCCGCAGAAGGCGGGTTTCGCAACATGATCAACAACACACGGCCCGTGCGGACGCCCGAGGATGTCGAAGGCGTGAAATACCGCACCATGCAGAACCCGGTCTTCATCGAGATGTTCTCGTCGCTTGGCGGCAGCCCGGTTCCGATGGCCTGGGGTGAAGTGTTCACCGCCATGCAACAGGGCACGGTCGACGGTCTGGAAATCCCCACTTCTGTGGTCAATTCCAACAACTACGCCGATGTGACCAAGTTCCTCAGCTTTACCCGGCACACCTATTCCGCGATCCATCTGCTGATGTCGGAGCGCAGCCTTGAGCGACTGCCAGAAGACGTGCAGCAGGCGGTGATGGATGCGGGTCGCGCCGCGATCACAGCGCAGCGTCAGGCCGTGGCGGCAGCCGAGGCTGATGTGGTCGCAGCCCTGCAGGAAAAAGGAATGGAGATCAACGATATCGATGATGTCGCGGCATTCCGTGCCAAGGTCGGGCCGGTTTACGAGCGGTTCGAGCCTACCATCGGAAGCGACCTGCTTGAGAGCGCGCTTCAAGCCGTGTCCTCGAACTGACGCAACTGGATTGCTCCATTGAGAAAAATCTCATCTCTGATCGACACCACAAGCCGCGTGATCTCGCGGCTTGTGGCCAATTTATGTGTCGGACTGATCTTTGTGATACTTGGTCTTTTGGTGACACAGGTTTTGATGCGGTATTTCCTGGGATCACCGCCCAGCTGGACCGAGGAACTGGCGATCATTCTCTTTGCCTGGCTGGTGCTGCTCTATGCGACCGTGGGGCTGCGTGAAGGGTTTCACGTCGCCATTGAGACGATCCCTTCGCGGTTCGTGCGCCTGCAAGGCTGGGCCAATCGCTGGGTCGCCGCCCTGGCCGTTCTGTTTGGCTGGGTCACGCTGACCGCAGGCATCCAGTATGTGCTGCGCACAGCGGGGCAAAAGAGTGCCGCGCTGCAGATTCCCATAGAAGCGCTTTATCTTTGTGTGCCGGTCTGTGGCGCGCTTTTCATTCTGCACGGGGCCGCCCTGCTTCTTGTGCAACCGGACCCCGCCGAGGCAACCGCATGAGCACAACCGTACTCGTCCTGACGCTTGGGCTTCCATTGATGCTGTTGCTGCGCGTGCCGTTGGCCTTTGCCATCGGGCTTGCCACGATCGCAGCACTTTGGACCGCCGACATCGACATGATGATCTTTGCGCAGCGCATGGTGTCGGGCACGCAGTCGTTCAGTCTGCTGGCCATTCCGTTCTTCATCCTTGCGGGGGATCTGATGACCGCGGGAGGCATTTCGCGACGTCTGGTCGGGTTCGCTGACGTGCTGGTTCGCCATCGCACCGGGGGTCTGGGCATGGTTGCCGTGCTGGCCGCAGCTTTCTTTGCCGCGCTGTCCGGCTCTGCCCCCGCCACCACGGCGGCCATCGGTGCCATCATGATCCCCGAGATGGAAAAGCGTGGATATTCGCGCGCCTTCGCGACGGCCCTTGCTGTCGCCGGCGGCATTATCGGGCCGATGCTGCCACCGTCGATCCCGATGGTGGTCTGGGGTGTCATGTCGGAAACATCGATCAGCGATCTGTTTCTGGCTGGCATCGTTCCGGGGATGCTGCTGGCGCTCGGCCTTATGGCGCTGTGCTGGAACCACGCGCGCAAACACAAGATCGCAGCCCAGCCCAAGGCCACCCGCGCCGAAGTCTGGGCCGCCTTCAATGCGGCGAAGTGGGCTCTGTGCGGGCCGATCATCGTGTTGGGCGGCATATACGGCGGCATCGTCACACCGACCGAAGCGGCCATCGTCGCCGCCGTCTTCGCGATCGTTCTGGGGTTCGGTGTCTACCGGGAACTGACGTTTCAGAACATCGTCCCTGTCACGCGCGGATCGCTCAAGACCATGACCATCGTCATGTTCATCATCGCGCTGGCCAACGGCTTTGGCTGGGTCATGGCGTTTGAACAACTGCCGGGGCAGGTCACGCGAACGCTGGACGGGTTTGCCGACACGCCCACCCTGTATCTGCTGATGATCAACGTGCTTTTGCTGGTGATCGGCTGCGTCATGGACAACCTTGCGGCAATGATCATCCTGGCGTCGTTTCTCGTACCCATCGGGGAGCAGCTGGGCATGGACCCCGTCCAGTTTGGTGCAATGGTCGCGATCAACTTTACCATCGGCATGGCCACGCCGCCCTTCGGCTACACGATTTTCGTGGGGGCGGCGATAAGCGGGCTGAGGATCGGCCAGATCGCCCGGCCCCTGATGCCGATGCTGGGAGTGATGATCGCGGTCTTGCTGCTGGTGGCCTTTGTGCCGCAGGTGACGCTGACAATCGTGGAGCTTTTGCGGTGACGCTGTGGTGAACCTGCGCAATTTTGATCTGAACCTGCTGGTTATCTTTCGTGCCATCATGAATCGGGGTTCGATCGCGGGGGCGGCGGAAGAGATCGGCCTGTCGCCTTCCGCCGTCAGCCATGCGCTGGCGCGGCTGCGGGTGATGCTCAACGACGAGCTGTTCTTTCGGACGGCAGACGGGGTCCGACCAACTGATCGCGCCCGAGAGCTCTATGCCGATATCGAGCGCGGTCTCGGCTTTATCTCGACGGCCATTTCCTTGCAGCACCAGTTTGTTCCCGCCAAGGCCGAGCGGGTGTTTACTATGCAGGTCGCGGACTATGTCTCGGCGTTTCTGCTGCCGCAGTTGGCCGAGCGGCTGCAGGTCGAAGCGCCAGGCGTGTCCATCGACATCCTGCCCTTTACCATCTCTCCCGAAAGCGTCTGGGACCGGGTCGACATGCAGGTGCGCCTGACGCCGGGGCGTCTGCAGCCGGAAATGGTCCGGTCCCAGCGGCTGCTGGCTGACGAGATTGTCGTGTTGATGCGACGCGACCATCCGCGCGCGGACGAGACGATGACCGCCGAGCTCTATGCCGAATTGCCCCATGTGAAGTTGTCGCAATCGGCCACGGGCACGACCGTCATCGACGACGCACTGGCAGCGCGCGGATTGAAGCGGCACATGGCGATGACCGTCGCAAGCTGGTTTGAAATACCGGATATCGTGGCCAACTCAGACCTGATCGCCATTGCCCCGCAACGTCTGTTTTCGCTGGACCCAAGACTGAACAACCTGCGGTCGGCCCCCCTGCCGTTGCAGGAAGTGGTATTCTCGTTTGACCTGTGCTGGGATCTGCGGACAGAACGCGAGCCGGGCCAGAAGTGGCTGCGCAAGGTGGTCTCGGATGTGTTCAGCGAGATGCGCGTTTAAGGGCCAGCCTGTGCTGTGCGATTCACTAACATGATTGCGATGTCAGATCGTGCCAGGAAACGAGAAACCTTTAAGACAGTTTCCCGCCCTGAGTGTCAGGTGCCGCACTTTGCATCGAGGACTGCTCTGGGTTCCGAGCCGACATCAAACAATTTCACTCAGTGATGTCAGCTTGGTGTCTGATATTCTGCTTTTCTCAGGCATCATCTGTCAGGCGCAGAACGCCAATGTGTTTCAACTGGTAAGCCTAAATGTTTCAACCAGCCCCAATTCTTTGACTTCAACTGCCTTACTCTGGTTGAACGCCTGCTCGTCGTCCAACTCCGGCCTCGCGGCTTCGGTCAACTGAATGCGCCGCGTTTCCTTTGTTCAAAGGATTTTCGCACGGGCAATAGACTTGGATGCCACCAGCAGAAAATCGACCGATGGCCCTGGGGCGGCACTGTGGAATTCTCGACCGTGGCAGAGGGGAAAGATTTTTCAAAAGGCTCGACAGGGAGGGGGGCCTTGCAGGATACTGCAGCCTGATAAAGG
>JAGXHE010000122.1 GCA_024636445.1 Sulfitobacter sp. | reverse complement strand
GTCAAACTCAAAGCTTTCCGCAGGCGCAGGCATAGGTGCTGCGGCATTGTGGTTGGCATGCTCAAACGTCAGCAGGTGCCGGTCGGTGCCGGTGGTGCCGTCGAATATCCCGCGGATCGCATCATAGATCGACACGTCGTCGACACTGCCCGCCATCAGCATCAGCGGCTTTCGAAAGCCCGACAGCCCCTCGGCGTCCCAAAAGCCGGTGTTGTTGCCCCAGGGCCCGATGGCGATGACCGCCTTGACCCGCGGGTCGATCAGCGCCTCGTGGCTCTCCGATCCGGCCAGATGCGCCGACAGCAACCCGTTCGGCGTGCCCCAGCTGAACTCGGTCGAGGCCTGCGTGACACCCGCCCCGCCAAAGATCAGCGCGCCATAGCCGCCCATCGAATAGCCGATCACGCCCACGGTCTCGCCGTCGATGATCGCGCCCAGCGGACCGTCGAGCGCCGCCATCTGGTCGATGACAAACCGCTGGTCGATGGGCCGGTTCAACAGCGTCGAGCCGAACGCGCCCTGATCCGAATAGGTGCTGTCGGTGTGGTCGATCGAAACGGTGACATAGCCCTTCGAGGCGAGGTTCTCGCCCAGATGGCTCATCAGGAACCGGTTGCCGGGATAGCCGTGGCTGATCACGATCATCGGAAACTGCCCATCCGCCGCAGGGGCGGCATCGCGCGCGGCACGGCCCGTCAGCGTTGCCTGCCGCGACCCGTCGCGCAGGGTGGCGGTGTATTCGCCGCCAGCTTCGGTGCCCTGCGCCGCCGGATACCAGACCTCGACCGTCAGCGGACGGTCATAGACGGGGGCTGCGTCTGCGGTGGTGTTCAGGATATCGACCTGACCCGCGTGGGCAAACTCCAGCGTCTGCACCCCGATGGTAAAATCGCCATAAGGCGCAAGCTCGGGCGCATCGGGCCGGATCTGGTCGATAGGATTGGCATAGAGCATCCCGGCAGCGCCGATGCCCACAAGCCCAAGAGTTACGGATTTCAGTGTGGTGTTCATGACAGTCTCCCTCTCTGTCTGGTCCTTCCCCCGTCAGCAGCACGTGGCCTTCGGGGTGTGATCGTTTCGCTTTGGCGAATGTCTCATCACAATGTTTCGGCACTGTGACACAGCCCCCACAGCGATCAACCCGTGACCTTACGGCGCGGGCAGGGGCAGCGCCCGACCGCCATGCTGGACAGGCTTTCAGCAAAGATCATTCCAAAGCCCCCAAGCCGCCACCAAGCACCCAACCACACACCCGACCCGAAATAATCCTTGAAGCAATGCGATATCGCAGTATATGTAATGCGATATCGTATTATATGGAGATTTGTAAATGACCCTTTCCCGTCGCAAGACCCTCGCCCTCATCGGTGGCGGTGCCATCCTCGCCGCAACCGCAACCTTCGCCTATGACATCACCCGAATGCCCCGCACCGCGTCCCTGCCTTGGGACAATGCCGGCCAATATGACGACCTGCGCATGCGGGCGCTGTCGTGGGCGATCCTCGCGCCCAACCCGCACAACCGCCAGCCGTGGAGGGTGGACCTCGGCCAGCCCGACACCGCGATCCTCTACGTCGATCCCGACCGCCTGCTGCCGCACACCGATCCGTTCAACCGCCAGATCACCATCGGCCTCGGCTGCTTTCTCGAAGTCCTGCGCATGGCCGCATTGCAAGACGGGCAGGAGGTGCAGTTCGACCTCTTCCCCGACGGCTCCGACCCGCGTTCGCTCGACACCCGCCCCGTCGCGATCTGCCGCTTTGCACCCACCGATGCCGCCCCCGATCCGCTCTTTGACCTTGTCCCGCAGCGCCGCTCGCTCAAGGAACCATTCGACACCACCCGCCCGGTGCCCGACACGGCCCTGACGGCCATCGCCGCCGCCGCGATCCATGGCAGCGTGACCGGCACCACCAACACCGACGCCGATATCGCCGAAATGCGCCTGCTCAGCCACGACGCCCTGCGCATCGAGATCGAAACCCCCCGCACCTACAAGGAAAGCGTCGATCTGTTCCGCATCGGCCGCCACGAGGTCGACGCCAACCCCGACGGCATCGACTTTACCGGCCCGATCTTCGAGGGGCTGTCGCGCGCAGGCATGTTCAACCGCGAGATCGCGCTCGACACCGCGTCGGCGGCCTACCAGCAGGGGCTGGCGGCGGTCTTCGCCAACACCGACACCGCGATGGGCTACGTCTGGCAGGTCACGCCCACCAACACCCGCGCCGACCAGATCCGCGCAGGCCGCGACTGGCTGCGCATCAACCTTGCCGCCACGGCCCAAGGGCTCGGCACCCAGCCGCTCAGCCAGGCGCTTCAGGAATACCCCGAAATGCGCGGCCCCTTTGCCGACATCCACCGACGTCTGGCGCCCGGTGGCGGAACCGTGCAAATGTGGGCACGACTGGGATACGGCCCCGAGATGCCGCCCAGTCCGCGATGGCCCTTGGAGGAAAAGATTGTCGGATAACAAGACGTCGGACCTGCGCACGTTCTTTGCGCTGTTCAACGAGATCAGCATCATCGAACAACTCAGCCGCACCCTCTTCGAGGGGCGGCTGCCCAAGGGCGTTCTCGTCTCGCATTTCGCCGTGCTCAACCACCTCAGCCGGGTCGGGGACGGTCGCACGCCGCTGCAGATCGCCAGCGCGTTTCAGGTGCCCAAGACAACGCTCAGCCACACGCTGTCGCTGCTGGAAAAACGCGGCTGGGTCGAGATGCAGCCCAACCCGTCCGACAAACGCTCCAAGCTGGTCTACATGACCGACGCAGGCCGCACCTTCCGCGAAAGCGCGATCGGCACTCTCGAACCCGACATGGCCGCGATGTTCAAACACCTGAACCCGCGCGATATCAAAGCGATGCTGCCCCGCCTCGCCGAAATCCGCAGCTACCTCGACCGCGCCCGCGACGACCCGCAGGAATAGTCCGCACGAATAGACCACAGGATCAGGCCACACGATCAGGCCACACGAGCAGGCCGCAGGAATAGACCACAGGATCAGGCGCTGAATGAACAGACGTCGAACATGCACCCGCTGACCGATCACGCCCCGACCGATGACGCCCAACCGATCACGCACCGTCCAAACAGGCCCCATCCAAACAGGCCCCGAACCAGCCCACACCAACCATCCAAACGCCAGGCACGCAGCGCGCAACACCTCCGACACACGACACCCGTTCACGCCTTGGACGCAGGCCGCGCCCCTCACCAGCGCCTCACGCCTTGGCCCAACAGGCCCGACCATCCGGCCCCGAACCAAACAGGCCCCGAACCAGCCCACACCAACCATTCAAACGTCAGGCACGCAGCGCCCGACACCTCCGACACACGACACACGTTCACGCCTTGGGCGCAGGTCACGCCCCGACCGATCACGCCTGACCAAACAGGCACCGACCATCCCGGCCCCGAACCAGCCTGAAACCGATGGATTTCCACTGGATTTCCACGGGCCCCAGCATGACGGGCCCCAGCATGACGGGCCCCAGCATGTCGGATTGGCCCTGAGTTCAACGCCCCGCGACAACGCCCCGCGACCGTGATCAGAAACGGTCGCAGCCTCGGGGCAGCGGCGGACCACAATCCGACCCGTCAAACGCGACACGCCTCAGCTGGCGCCCGATCTTTCACCTCATACTCGCAACCCTCACGATCCTTCCCGAATTCAACGCCCCGCGCGGCATCATCTCCCGAATGCCCGCTTACCCGCCGGCAACGGAACCGGACACCTCGACACACGTTCGGTCCTGACAACGCACCACCGAGGATACGAGCAACTTGATTACAAACGGTAAACTTTCCAGCACACGGCACCAGACTTACCTGCCGCTGCTGCTGGCCATATCCACCATCGCCGCCCTCATCGGTGCCCTGCATCTGCTGAACGTCGACGCCCAGACCCACCTGCTGATCGAAGGCGGCCCAATTCAGTCGCTGACAGTCGTGGGCTACGCCGCCTGCATCGCCTGCATCGCGCTCCTGTGGTCGTGGCCCACGATCCAGACACGCTGGACCCTCATGGCGATCATGGGCCTGTTCATCTTCATCGAGCTTGATCTCGACAAGTCCCTCTTCACGGTCGGCCTGCTGAAATCGCGTCAATACATCGGCGATCAGGTGGCACTCCCCGAGCGGGCCCTGTCCTTCGTGCTCATCGGCCTGATAGCGGCGGTGGTGATCTCGATCCTGATACGCGAAACCAGAAGTTTCCTTTCCGGTGTCATCAGACGGTCACCCAGCGAGCTGGCAACCCTGTCGGGCATCGCCCTGATCTTCGTCAGCGAAGCCGCAGACGGACTTGGCCGAAAACTGGCCGGTCTCGGGATCGCCATATCCCAATCCACCGCGCAGTCTTCCTATATCGTCGAAGAAGTGGTCGAACTGGGCATCCCGATCCTGTTCGCGGCAGCCATCGCAACCAGCCGCGCCGCAACCGCAGGAAAACCGGCCTACCGCAGCCTGACCACGCCCGGACAGCGCACAAATCCCGCAACCCAAACGCACCACTGATGCCAAAGCCCCCGCACAGGTTTGCACAACGCCTCTTTAAAAGGCGGCGCTCTGCGACTACAGGACCCTGATGACCGTTTCGCTGACCCCCGCGCCGCCGCGCATGACATATCCCGAACACGCCCGCGCCATTCTGGTGCTGGGCCTGCCGCTGATCGGCGGACACGTCGCACAGATGGCCATCGGCGTGACCGACACGGTGATGCTGGGCTGGTACGGGGTCGAGGCGCTGGCCGCCGTCACCCTTGCCTCCACCTATTTCTTCCTGCTGTTCCTGATGGGCAGCGGCTTTGCCATGGCGGTGATGCCGATGGTCGCCTCCTATGCCGCCGAGGACGACGAGGTCTCGCTGCGCCGCGTCACCCGCATGGGCCTGTGGCTGTCGGCGGGCTTTGGCGTCTCGGTGCTGCCGCTGATGCTCTGGGCCGAACCGGTGCTTCTGATGCTGGGCCAAAGCCCGCAGGTCGCGCGCGACGGCGGGCTCTACCTTGGCATCGCGGGCTGGGGCATGGTGCCGGCCCTGCTGGTCATGGTGATGAAATCCTACCTCGCAGCGCTCGAACGCACCCAGATCGTGCTGTGGATCACGCTGGCCGCCGCCGTGGTCAATGCGCTCGCCAACTACGCGCTGGTCTTCGGCAACTGGGGCGCGCCCGAACTGGGCGTGCGCGGTGCTGCCATCGCGTCGTTTGCCACACAGGCCGTCAGCCTGCTGGGCGTGGTGATCTATGCCCTGCGCGCATTGCCCGAACACCAGATCTTCGTGCGCCTGTGGCGGCCCGACTGGCAGATGCTGGCGCGGGTCTTCCGCCTTGGCCTGCCCATCGGCATCACCAACCTGTCCGAAGTCGGACTCTTCGCCGCCTCCGCCGTGATGATGGGCTGGCTCGGCGTGGTGCCGCTGGCCGCCCACGGCATCGCGGTGCAGATGGCGGGGCTGACGTTCATGGTGCACATGGGCCTGTCCAACGCCGCCACCATCCGCGCAGGCAACGCGCTGGGCCGCCGCGACGCGCCGCATATGGCGCGCGGCGCGCACACCGCATTCGTGCTGTCGCTGGTCATGTCGCTGGTCACCATCGCGGTGTTCCTGCTGTGGCCCGAAATGCTGATCTCCGCCTTCATCGAGCGTGACGAGCCTGCCCGCGCGCAGATCATGGTCATCGGCGTCGCCCTTCTGGCAGTCGCGGCCCTGTTCCAGCTGGTCGACGGCGTCCAGGTGATAGCGCTGGGCCTGCTGCGCGGTGTACAGGACACCTCCGTGCCGATGGTGCTGGCCGCAATCAGCTACTGGGGCGTCGGCCTGCCCACAGCCTACCTGCTGGGCTTCGTCTTCGACCTTGGCGGGGTCGGCGTCTGGTTCGGCCTCGTCGTAGGCCTGGGCGGCGCCGCCCTCACCCTGTCCTGGCGCTTCTGGCGCGTGAGCTTTCCGAAGATCCGGGGGTAGGGGGGCCTTCGCTGCCAATGATTGCTGTGCGGGACAAAGCTGCGACTAGAAGTGCTTGCTTCAATGGCCGTTGCCAGCCCGAAGC
>JAGXHE010000121.1 GCA_024636445.1 Sulfitobacter sp. | reverse complement strand
TCATCGCGGCGACGCCCGCGTCGGATTTGGTGTCGGTGGTGAAGGTGATGTGTGGCTGGGCAATCACCGCGTTCCAGATCGCGGCGATGTGCGACGCGTCATCAGGCGTGGCTGCGCGGATCACGGGGTGCATTACAGGGTGCGCTTGCCATTGGGCGTGTCGAATTCGGCGTGCAGGGCGGCGGGGCCGGTGTCGAAGACCACGCGTTTGTCATCGAGCAGTGGCGTGAGGGTCGCGCGCAGGGTGTCGGCCTGCGGATGGCTGACGATCAGCCGCGACAGGCGCACGCGACGGGCGGTCAGCCGGTCGGCGGGGTGCTGCGCGGTCTGCCACTGGATCAGCGCGGGCCAGCAATTGTCGAATGGCAGGATGCCGGAGGGCGGGACCGCCATGCGCCAGCGCAGATCGCCGCGTTGCAGATCGACGGGCTGGCCTGCGCCGTCGGGTTGCAGATCGGGCATCTGCGCCAGTAGCGCGTCCATGTCGTCGCAGCGGCAAATCCAGTTGGTCAGCCGCGCGGGGCCTGAAAACCGGTCCAGATCGAACCAGCGGGCACGGTCGGGTGCGGGTGCATCTGGGTTGATCGCGATTGCCTCGAGGTAGAGCCCGTCGTCGAGGCCGAGCAGGGTGTTGTGGGTGTGGAAAACGGCATGTTCGCCGCCCTGTTGCAGGGGCACGCCAAGCGCATCTTCGACGTGGGCTGTGGCCTCGGCCAAGGTGGCGGCGGCCACCGCGATGTGATCGAGCTGCATCATTTGTGTGATCCCCTGTTGGGGCCGCCCCATCTGCGCGGCGGCCCGTTTTTGTATCAGACGCGGGTGTCGCGGATCAGGCGCAGGATGTCCTGGGCGGCGGCGGGGATGTTGGTGCCGGGGCCGAAGATCGCCTTGACGCCTGCGTCGTAGAGGAACTGGTAGTCCTGTTGCGGGATCACGCCGCCGCAGATGACGAGGATGTCGCCTGCGCCTGCGTCTTTGAGCGCCTGCACCAGTTGCGGGGCCAGTGTCTTGTGGCCTGCGGCCTGTGAACTGATGCCGATCACGTGCACGTCGTTGTCCACCGCGTCCTGTGCCGCCTCGGCGGGGGTCTGGAACAGCGGGCCAACGTCAACGTCGAACCCGATGTCGGCAAAGGCGGTCGCGATCACCTTGGCACCGCGGTCGTGGCCGTCCTGACCCATCTTGACCACCAGCATGCGCGGGCGGCGGCCTTCTTCCTCGGCGAAATCCTCGACCGATTTCTGGATCGCGGCAAAGCCTGCATCGCCCTCGTAGGCGGCACCGTAGACGCCTGCCAGGGTTTTGACTTCGGCGCGGTGGCGGCCGAACACTTTTTCCATCGCCATGCTGATTTCCCCGACCGTGGCGCGGGCTCGGGCGGCGTCTACCGCTGCGTCCAACAGGTTGCCGCCCTCTTGCGCGCGGCGGCTGAGTTCTTCCAGAGCGGCGGTGCAGGCCGCGTCGTCGCGGGTGTCGCGGATGCGTTCCAGTCGCGCGATCTGGCTGAGGCGGACGGCGACGTTGTCAACGTCGAGAATGTCGATCGGGTCTTCCTTGTCGCGGCGGTACTTGTTGACGCCCACGATCACCTCGTCGCCACGGTCGATGTTGGCCTGACGGGTGGCGGCGGCCTCTTCGATGCGCAGTTTGGGCATGCCGGAGGCAACAGCGCGTGTCATGCCGCCCAGGTCCTCGACCTCTTCGATCAGCTGCCATGCGGCCTCGGCCAGATCATGGGTCAGCTTTTCGACGTAGTAGGAGCCTGCCAGCGGATCGACCACGTTCGTCACGCCGGTTTCCTCTTGCAGGATCAGCTGGGTGTTGCGCGCGATGCGGGCGGAGTGTTCGGTGGGCAGGCCGATGGCCTCGTCGAGCGAGTTGGTGTGCAGCGACTGGGTGCCGCCGAGCACCGCGCTCATCGCCTCATAGGCGGTGCGCACGACGTTGTTGTAGGGGTCCTGTTCCGCGAGGCTGACGCCGGAGGTCTGGCAGTGGGTGCGCAGCATCGAGGATTTCTCGTCCTTGGGGGCAAACTCGGACATGATCCGCGACCACAAAAGGCGGGCGGCGCGCAGCTTGGCAGCCTCCATGAAGAAGTTCATGCCGATGGCAAAAAAGAACGACAGGCGGGGGGCGAAACGGTCGACGTCCATGCCTGCGGCGATGGCGGTGCGCACGTATTCGCGCCCGTCGGCCAGCGTGAAGGCCAGTTCCTGCACCAGGTTCGCGCCGGCCTCTTGCATGTGGTAGCCCGAGATCGAGATCGAGTTGAAACGGGGCATGAAATCGGAGGTGTATTCGATGATGTCCCCGATGATGCGCATCGAGGGTTCGGGCGGGTAGATGTAGGTGTTGCGCACCATGAATTCCTTGAGGATGTCGTTCTGGATGGTGCCCGAGAGCACCTTGCGGTCGTGGCCCTGTTCTTCGCCCGCGACGATGAAGCTGGCGAGGATCGGGATCACCGCGCCGTTCATTGTCATCGAGACAGAGACCTTGTCGAGCGGGATGCCGTCGAAGAGGATTTTCATGTCCTCGACACTGTCGATGGCAACGCCCGCCTTGCCCACGTCGCCCACCACGCGTTCGTGGTCGCTGTCATAGCCACGGTGGGTCGCGAGGTCGAAGGCGACCGAGACGCCCTGTTGCCCTGCGGCGAGGTTGCGGCGGTAGAAGGCGTTGGATTCCTCGGCGGTGGAAAAGCCCGCGTATTGGCGGATGGTCCACGGGCGGCCTGCGTACATCGTCGCCTTGACGCCGCGCGTATAGGGGGCGGCACCGGGGATGGTGCCCAGATGGGTCACATCCTTGAGGTCGTCAGCGGTATAAAGCGGCTGGACGTCGATGCCTTCCAGCGTTTTCCACGTCAGGTCGTCGAGGGGGCGGCCCCGCAATTCGGCCTCAGCCAGAGCGCGCCAGTCTGCTGTGTTGTCGGTATTCTTGTCGGTCGCCTTTTTGTCGGTCATGTTCATGTCCTTGTGTCTGTGGGGCGAACGGCAGGGTTTGTCCCGCTCTTGTCCGCTCCGGATCCTGTGTCAGTGATGCAAGCCCGTCCGCGCCTGCCGCGAGCCATGCCAGATCGTCGGCATAGGCGGCGCGCAGGGTGGCGGATTGGTCGGGCGTAAAGGGGGTCCAGCGGCCTGCCTGAGACTGGTCGCCGCAGACAAGCGTGGCGTCGGTGCCGCGTTCGGCCAGCAGGCGGCGCAGGGCGGCGGCGTCGGGGGCGCGGTTGAGCCAGACATCGGATGCGGGCAAGGTGACGGGGCAGCCTGCGCCTGCGGTCATGATGGCACCGGCACGGCCTGCAAAGCGTTCAAACGGCAGGATGCGCAGATCGACGTCGGGCACGGCACAGGCCAGATCGGTGATGACGTCACGCCAGCTGCGGCGCGACTGTGCGATGGTGTTCAGCGCCTGATGGCCGGGCAGCGAGACCCCGCGCGACACGCCGTAGGCGATGGCCGAGGACCACCACAGATCAAGCGCGCGGATGTTGAGCACGATGCGCGTGACCCGCCCGTCAAAGACCTGTGCATAGCGCGCCATACGCTCGCCGATGTCGGGATAGAGGCTGCGGGCGCGGATATTGGCGCGCACCGTGCCGATCATGTTCTCGTCGCTGATCAGCAGGGACTGCACACCGCTGGCCGCTGTCTGGGCCAGTTGCAGCCGCATCCGGCCTCTGGCGCGGCGTGCTGCACGGACCGGATCGAGCCCCGGTTGCGGCAATGCCCCCGCCAGCAGGCCCGAGCGCGTGCGCCGTGGCCCCCAGAAGCCGATACCGGCCGCGCCGAGACGTTCACCGTTGCGGCGCAACGCGTCCTGAAAGCTGGTGGAACCGGTGCGATGTGCGCCGAGATGCAAGATGACGTCCATGGGGTTTTTGTCCTTTCGCAAGACATGCGCCCCCCCCTTGGTGCCGATCAAAAACGCAGGTTGGGGCGAGCAGATCATGCGCCCGCACCGGTTACAGAGAATTTAATCGCGCTGTTGAACACTTTGTGCATCGAATTTGTCGCGCGAATGACTATCTTAGGGTCAACAGGAGAGACCATGAACAGACTTATTGCCCTTGTTTTCATAGCACTCGCAGCCTTGCCGGCCTTGGCGGACGACGCCATCGTCACGCCTGCCGAACTGCTGTTCGCCACGGCGGATGAGGAGGATTTAGACCAATTTATATGGATTAACCGGCCCATAGTCGTCTTTGCGGACAGCCCTGCCGATCCCAAATACGTCGAACAGGTGGCCCTGCTGCGCGCCCGTGCCGCCGAACTGCTGGAACGCGACGTTGTGGTGCTGCTTGATACCGATCCCGATGGCAAATCCGAGCTGCGGCGCAAACTGCGTCCGCGCGGGTACATGATGGCCGTGATCGACAAGGATGGCGACGTGATGCAGCGCAAGCCGTTTCCGTGGGATGTGCGCGAGATCACCCGCAGCATCGACAAGACACCGACACGCCAGCAGGAACTGCGCGGCAAGGTCCAGCCCGAAGGCTGACCGGTCCGATCCCGACCCGAAGCCCGTGTCCGGGCGTTATGCGACGCGACACGGGCCATGGCGGGTTATTCGAACTCCATGATGACGTCGTCCACCGCAAGGCTGTCGCCCGCGCTGGCGTTGACCTTGGACACGGTGCCTGCCTTTTCGGCGCGCAGGATGTTTTCCATCTTCATCGCCTCGATGGTGCACAGCGCCTGCCCTTCCTGAACCTGATCGCCTTCGGCCACGTTCAGTTTGACCACCAGACCCGGCATCGGGCACAGCAGCAGCTTGGACGTGTCGGGCGGCAGTTTTTCGGGCATCAGGCGGGCCAGTTCGGCCTGACGCGGGGTGCGCACGTGCACCTTGAGGTCGGCACCACGGGTGCGGATACGGAATCCACCGCTGATCTTGCCGACCTTCAGCACCAAAGGCGCGTCGCCCACGGTCATCTTGGCCAGCTGGTCGCCGGGGGTCCAGTCGCCTTGCACGCGCAGGCTGTCGCCGCCGTCGAAGGTGACGGTTGCACCGGCGCTGTTGGCATCGCTGATCACCAGATCGAAGGACTGGCCCTGAATTGCGACGTTCCAGTCGCTGCCGACTTTGCGCTCGTGGTTGTCCATCCGGCCCGACACGCGGGCGCGGCGGATTTCACCGATACGGTGCATGGCCGCTGTCGCGGCGGCGATGCGTTTGAGGTCGGTCTCGGGCAATTCGACGCCCTCGAACCCGTCGGGGTATTGTTCAGCGATGAAGGCGGTTGTCATCTCGCCCGCGATGAAGATCGGGTGATCCATCACGGCGGAAAGGAACGGCAGGTTGTGCCCGATGCCTTCGACCTCGAAGCTGTCGAGGGCGACACGCATCGCCTCGATGGCTTCGGCGCGGGTGGGGGCCCATGTGCACAGCTTGGCGATCATCGGGTCGTAGTACATGCTGATCTCGCCGCCCTCGAAGACGCCGGTGTCGTTGCGCACGGCCACGGGGCCTGCCTCGGCGTCGCCTTGCCATTTGTCGTTGTCCAAGAGCGGGCCTGCGGCGACTTCGGCGGGGGGGCGGTAGCGGGTCAGGCGGCCGATGGAGGGCAGGAAGCCGCGATAGGGATCTTCGGCGTAGAGCCGGTTTTCGATGGCCCAGCCGTTCAGTTTCACGTCACTTTGGGTGATCGTCAGCGCCTCGCCATTGGCGACGCGGATCATCTGTTCGACCAGATCGACGCCGGTGATCAGTTCGGTGACGGGATGTTCCACCTGCAGACGGGTGTTCATTTCGAGGAAATAGAAGTTCTTGTCGCCGTCGACGATGAATTCCACGGTGCCTGCGCTGGCGTAGTCCACGGCCTGTGCGAGGGCCACGGCCTGTTCGCCCATCGCGCGGCGGGTGGCCTCGTCAAGGAAGGGGCTGGGGGCCTCTTCCACGACCTTTTGGTTGCGGCGCTGGATCGAACATTCGCGTTCGCCCAGATAGATGCCGTTGCCGTGGCTGTCGCAGAGCACCTGAATTTCGATGTGGCGCGGCTGGGTCACGAATTTCTCGATGAAAAGCCGGTCGTCGCCAAAGCTGCTGGCAGCCTCGTTCTTGGAGGACTGGAACCCCTCGCGGGCCTCGTCGTCGTTCCACGCGATCCGCATGCCCTTGCCGCCGCCGCCCGCACTGGCCTTGATCATCACCGGATAGCCGACTTCGTTGGCGATCTTGACCGCGTGTTCGGCGTCGTCGATCAGGCCCATGTAGCCGGGTACGGTGCTGACGCCTGCCTCCTGGGCGATCTTTTTCGAGGTGATCTTGTCGCCCATCTTTTCGATGGCTCCCACGGGTGGGCCGACAAAGGCGACACCGGCGGCCTGAAGCGCCTCGGCGAATTTCGAGTTTTCGGAGAGAAAGCCGTAGCCGGGGTGGACCGCTTCGGCGCCCGAGGATTTGACCGCCTCCATCACCCTGTCGATGACGATGTAGGACTGGTTTGCCTGTGGCGGACCGATGTGCACCGCCTCGTCGGCCATTTCCACGTGCAGCGCGTTGCGGTCGGCATCGGAGTAGACAGCAACCGTCTGGATACCCATCTTGCGCGCTGTCTTGATGACACGGCAGGCGATTTCACCACGGTTGGCGATCAGGATCTTTTTAAACATTTCGGGTCCTTGAGTTGGTTGGTGCCGTTGGTTGGTGCCGAACGCAGAAAGCCGCCCTGCGTAAGCAAGGCGGTTGCGTGGTTGTTTCGAATGCGAGTGTGGTTCAGCGGCGCGCGCACGTCCGTGCGCAGCCCCCCTGCCCGACGCGGATGATCAGTTACACTTGTTCGGGTAAGCCTGGCAGTAGGCAACGTTGCCCGCGACACCGACTGCTGCACCCGTGAGGACGCTGCCCGATGTGACCGCTGCTGCACCTGCACCGACGGCGCCGCCGACAAGGGCCTGTTCGCCGAGTGTATCGCCGCATGCGACGAGACCTGTGCAGGCGATGCCTGCGAGAATGATTGCTTTGAGGGGCATTTTTGTTGTCCTTGTGTTGCCTGCTTTGACTGAACAACGCATGACAGATTGTTTGGTTCCGGCAATGTAAAAAGAACGGTGGCCCCGTGGTGCGCCGATTTCCGCCTTAGACCTGCGCCGAAAAAGACGGGCGGCTCCTGGATGACTTCGGGACGCCGCCCGTAGAGGGAAGGGGTATGGAGATGGTAAACAAGTGCCGCAATGTTAGAGAGCGCGACACCCTGAGGTTGAACCTGACACATGGGGTGCGCTGCCGCCAAGGACGCATTTCGGGCGTCGGCCAATGCTTGCCCAAGGGTGGGTTCTGCGAGCAGGTTCATGCCGAACGCTCGCCAAAGACTTCGGGAAAGGACGCGCGGGCGACGTTCACGTCGATCACCAGCAGCGCGTCGTAGGATGCGGGGTCGAAGTCATCCAGTGCGGGGATCACCTCGCGGCCAAAGAGCCATGACAGGCGGCCGCCGTCGAGGTTGCCGCGCTCGAACGGCTGGTCACCGAACTGCTCCCACAGGGCCTTCATGAACCCCAGATCGGCGCGGCGGTCCGCAGGTTTGCGGTCACGCTTGCGCTCGCGGCGGATCAGCGGTGTGGCGCCCTTGGGGTTGGCGCGGCGGAGGGTGAATTGGAAATCGGTGCTGGCGAGACGACCGGGGAAACCACGGTGTTTCAGCATGGGACACCCCCATGCGCCATGTGGGGCGCCAAGGGTGCGGCAGGTATTGAGGCCAGAGCAGGCCCGAAGGCCTGCCCTGATATGCTATTACTTGTACTTGCCGGTGTAGACGGGCTCGGACGAGATGGGCGCGGGGTCGACCACGACAAATTCATCTGCCTGTTCGCGGGCGCAGGCTGCGATGACGGCAACAAAGCCGAACATTGCCAAAAGTTTGATGCTCTTCGACATCTGTATCTCCTGTATGGTTGCACAAGGCGTCGTCCGCACAGATGTGCGGACCCTGCCTCAATAGGGTTAAGGGTCCCAAAGGGTTTCCTTGGCGCGATCATAACGGATTCCAAATGTGAAAGATATGCGGTCTGCGTGAACCCGCCGTGCTGTGACGCCAAAGTCGCAACTTTCCGCTCACATGAAGGTCGTATCGCAAGATATTGTGTGGGCACTAAAAAGCCTCCCAGATACAGGTGTCGTTTTCAATGCGGAAAGCGTCGAAAAACTGGGTTGCGTCGGCGTCGGGCTGGCCGAACTCGACCGCGCGGTCGGCCAGCGAGATCACCACGACCTTTGGCGACAGCGCGTATTCGGCGATGTAGGGAATGACGATCCTGGCGCACAGATCCTCGATGTCGGGGGCGCTGTCGATATAGCTCATCGTGCCACCCTCGCGGGCGATGGCGGGGGCCAGAAAGCGGAACCGCAGCATGTTGGTGCCGCTGGTGTCGTCGATCAGAACCTCTTGGAGATCAATGGCTTGCCCGGACGGTACGTCAAAGGCCCAGAGCGGCCCTGCACCTGAGATCAGCGTCGTGGCGAGGGCCGCGCGCAGCATGGTGCGGGCCGTCATGGTGCGACCTGCCGCGTCAGTGGTTGCGCAGGGCGTCGATCAATGCGTCCATGGTCATGTCCGAGCGCCCGTCGATATCCAGCTCCTGCGCACGCCCGTAGAGATCCTCCTTGGACCAGTCGTCGTAGGGGGGCTGGCTGCCGCCCTTGCGCGACGGGTGCTGATCGTCGTTGGCCTGCGCATTTGCGATGCGCGCAGCCTTTTGCTTCGATGCGCCATCCTCGCGCAGCGCTTCGTAGGTCTCGTCGTCCTTGACGGACTTGCCGTGGTCCTTGGTCATGGCTTGCTCCTTTCGGAGCCAACGCGCACAGGTTCATCTGCGTTCCCTCGCCGATTACAGCGGAATGTTGTCGTGTTTCTTCCACGGGTTTGTCAGCTTTTTGGTGCGCAGGGATGCGAAGGCCTTGCTGATCCGGCGGCGGGTCGAATGGGGCATGATCACCTCGTCGATAAAGCCGCGTTCGGCGGCGACAAAGGGGTTGGCAAAGCGCGCCTCGTAGTCTGCGGCGTGTTTCGCGATCTTGTCCGCGTCGCCCAGATCGCCGCGGTGGATGATCTCGGTCGCACCCTTGGCCCCCATCACGGCGATCTCGGCTGTGGGCCATGCGTAGTTGAAATCGCCGCGCAGGTGCTTGGACGCCATCACGTCATAGGCACCGCCGTAGGCCTTGCGGGTGATCACGGTGACCTTGGGCACCGTCGCCTCGCCATAGGCGAACAGCAGTTTCGCGCCGTGCTTGATGACGCCGCCAAATTCCTGACCGGTGCCGGGCAGAAAGCCGGGCACGTCGACCAGCGTGAGGATCGGGATTTCGAAGGCATCGCAGAAACGCACGAAGCGCGCGGCCTTGCGGCTGCTGTCGATGTCCAGACAGCCCGCCAGCACCATCGGCTGGTTGGCGACGACGCCGACGCTCTGGCCTTCGAGGCGGATGAAGCCGGTGATGATGTTCTTGGCGAACTCTTCCTGTATCTCGAAGAAATCACCCTCGTCCGCGACTTTGTGGATCAACTCCTTCATGTCGTAGGGGGTGTTGGCGTTTTCGGGGATCAGCGTGTCGAGGCTGGCCTCGATGCGGCCCGGTTCGTCGAAGAAGGGGCGCACGGGGGGCTTTTCGCGGTTGTTCAGCGGCAGGAAATCGACGAGGCGGCGCACTTCGGCCAATGCCTCGACGTCGTTCTCGAAGGCACCGTCAGCGACGCTGGATTTGCGGGTGTGGGTCGAAGCCCCGCCCAGTTCCTCGGCGGTGACCTGTTCGTTGGTCACGGTCTTGACCACGTCGGGGCCGGTCACGAACATATAGGAGGTGTCGCGCACCATGAAGATGAAGTCGGTCATCGCGGGGGAATAGACGGCACCGCCCGCGCACGGGCCCATGATCAGGCTGATTTGCGGCACCACGCCAGAGGCCATGATGTTGCGCTGGAACACCTCGGCGTAACCGGCGAGCGAGGCGACACCTTCCTGGATGCGCGCACCGCCGGAATCGTTGATGCCGATGACAGGCGCGCCGTTCTGGATCGCCATGTCCTGAATTTTCACGATCTTCTGGGCGTGGGTTTCGGACAGCGAGCCGCCGAACACGGTAAAGTCCTGACTGAACACATAGACCATGCGACCGTTGATGGTGCCCCAGCCGGTGATGACACCGTCGCCTGCGGGCTTTTGCTTTTCCATGCCGAAGTCGGTGCAACGGTGGGTCACGAACATGTCGAACTCTTCAAAGCTGTCCTCGTCGAGCAGCAGTTCGAGCCGCTCGCGGGCGGTCAGCTTGCCACGGGCGTGCTGTGCGTCGATACGGGCTTGCCCGCCGCCCAGCCGCGCATCCGCGCGACGGTCTTCCAGTTCTGTCAGAATGTCTTTCATGTCAGGCCCCTGTTGCGATTTCGCGCAGGCTATCAGGGAGAGCGCGCGCACAAAAGCATCTTGTGGAATATTTGCAAATCCTTTGCCGGTGTTGTTTTGCTAATTGCAAATCTGCAAAACATACTGTGGCGCATGGCAGCTATGCGTCAAACGCAATGGACACCGGGTATGACGCGAACTACCTTCGCGCGATGCAACGTATAACAACTGTGCGCTTTCTCAAACGCTCGACTCCGCCACATCTGATCACCCTCGTTATGCTTGCCGGCATGTCGGCGATGGTGATGAACATGTTCCTGCCCTCGTTGCCGAACATGACCGAGTATTTCAACACCGAATACCGGCTGATGCAGCTGTCGGTGGCCCTGTTTCTGGGGGTCAGCGCGGTGATGCAGGTGCTGATCGGGCCAATCTCGGACAGTCTGGGGCGCAGGCCGGTCCTGCTGGGCGGGCTGGCGTTGTTTCTGGTGGCGACGCTGGGCTGTATCTATGCGCCCACCGCCGAGGTGTTTCTGTTTTTCCGCATGAGTCAGGCGGTGGTTGCCGTGGCGATGGTGCTGAGCCGTGCGGTGATCCGCGATATCTATGACCAGAACGAGAGCGCGTCGATGATCGGCATCGTGACGATGTTCATGTCGGTGGTGCCGATGGTCAGCCCCGCAATCGGCGGCGTATTGGACGAGCTGTTCGGCTGGCGTGCGAACTTCTGGGCGTTTTTCATCATCGGGGCGATCACGCTTTGGGTGGTCTGGGCCGATCTGGGCGAAACCGCCACCAGCACCGGCAAGTCATTGGGCGCGCAGTTCCGCGAATACCCTGAACTGCTGCGCAGCCCGCGGTTCTGGGGCTATGCGCTGGCGTCGGGCTTTTGTTCGGGGTCGTTCTTTGCCTATCTGGGCGGCGCGCCTTTCGTGGGCTCGGTGCTGTTCAACATGTCGCCTTCGATGCTGGGGCTGGTGTTTGGTGCGCCTGCCATCGGCTATATGGCCGGCAATGCGATCACGGGGGCCTTTGCCACGCGGTACGGCGTGAACCGGATGGTCCTGGTGGGGTGTTTCTCGAATTTCGTCGGCGTCGCGGGGTCGCTGGTGCTGTTCGCGATGGGCTTTGGCAGCCCTTGGTCGTTCTTTGGCATGATGATGTTCGTGGGTCTGGGCAACGGGTTGGCCATTCCCAACGCGACGGCGGGCATGTTGTCGGTGCGGCCCCGTCTGGCCGGAACGGCATCCGGCCTTGGCGGTGCGATCCAGATCGGCGGCGGTGCCATGCTGTCGGGGCTGGTGGGCATGTTGCTGACGCCTGAATCGGGTGCCTATCCGCTGCTGTATATGATGACCATCACCTCGGTGCTGGCGATGCTGGCGATTGGCGCCGTGTACTGGCGTGAGCGTCAAATTGCACCGGACGCCTTGCCGGACTGACTTTGCAAAGCTAACACTGGCCAAGTGCAAAGTTGCAAAGGTGCGCCGATGGCTCAACAGAAACTCTATGCCGGGGCAAAGCTGCGCGAGGTGCGCACGCGCATCGGCATGACCCAGAAGCATTTCGCGGCCAAGCTGGGCGTGTCCCTGCCCTATCTCAACCAGATGGAAAACAACAACCGGCCCGTGAGCACCACCGTGGTTCTGGCGCTGGCGCAGGAGTTCGGTCTGGATGTGACCGAGCTGAGCACCGGCGACAGCGAGCGGCTGGTGTCGGATATGCGCGAGGCGCTGGCCGATCCGGTGTTTTCGGGCGATACGCCCCCGATGGCCGATCTGCGGCTGGCGGCGTCCAATGCACCGGCGCTGGCGCATGCGTTCATTGCCCTGCACCGCAGTTACCGGCAGACCCACGAGCGGCTGGCGTCCCTGGACGAGGCATTGGGGCGCGAGGATGCGCGTGCGCGCCCGAGCCCTTGGGAAGAGGTGCGCGACTTCTTTCATTATTGCGACAATTACATCGACGCGGTGGACCGTGCCGCCGAACATTTCGCCACCGCCGAGGGGCGTTTGGGCAACATCCGTGCGGCGGTTCTGGCGGGCTTGGGCAATGCGGGTGTGACGGTGCAGTTTGTCGATATGGACCTGATCCGGTCTTACGATGCGGGGGCCAAGATCCTGCGGATCTCGACGCGGATTTCGCCCCAGACGCAGACGTTCCAGATGCTGCTGCAACTGGCGCTGGTGCGGCAGAATGCGCTGCTGGAGGCGACGCTGGATCTGGCGCGGTTCCAGTCGTCCGAGGCGCGGGCGATTGCCAAGATCGGGCTGGCAAACTATTTTGCGGGGGCCACGCTGATGCCCTATGGTGCGTTCCTGAAGGCAGCGCAGGACTGCCGCCACGACATCGAGATCCTGTCCAGCCGCTTTGGCGCGTCGATCGAGCAGGTGGTGCACCGGCTGTCGACGATGCAGCGGCCCGGGGCCAAGGGCATTCCGTTCTTTTTCGTGCGCGTCGATCAGGCGGGGCAGATCACCAAGCGGCATTCGGCGACGCGGCTGCAATTCGCGCGCTTTGGCGGGGCCTGTCCCTTGTGGAACGTGCACCGCGCGTTCGAGCAGCCGGGGCAGTTTTTGCGGCAACTGGCCGAAACGCCGGACGGGGTGCGGTACCTGAGCCTTGCGCGGGATGTGTCGAAACCGGCGGGGCGGTTCGGGGCACCCGTGCGGCGGTTCGCGATATCGTTCGG
>JAGXHE010000120.1 GCA_024636445.1 Sulfitobacter sp. | reverse complement strand
GCCACAAGCCAAGGGGCACAGGCATCCGGCATTTCCCAAGGCAAGACCCGACACGGGTGCGCGGGCTGGTCCGTGCAATTGCAACAATTTACCGCATCACACGGAAATTTTTAATCTGAACTGGTCAGTTCAGAGTATTTAAGTGCATATACCCTCATCGGTAGCACAGGCTTGTGCAATCGAGCGAATTCGAATCGGGGCGCAGATGCGTATTTTATCTTTTCTGGCGGCAATTTTCGTCGCGATTGTCGTGCTGGCATTCACCATCGAGCGTGACGCCACAATGGCCTACCTGCGCGGCGACGCACCGGCAGAGCCAGCAGCGACCGCCGGCACAGGCCCCTCATCCGCAGCAGCCGCGACCCCTGCCGCAGCCGCGCTGATCCGCATCGTGGCCCAACATTCCGTAGCGCAGGAAATCGACAGCGCCGTGGTGCTGCGCGGCCAGACGCAGGCCCAGCGTCAGGTCGAGGTCAAGGCCGAGACCACCTCCACCGTGCTGTCCGAACCTCTGCCCAAGGGCAGCTTTGTCGAGGCGGGACAGTTGCTGTGCAAACTGTCGCCCGGCACCCGTGGTGCAGCATTGGCCGAAGCGCAGGCACGTCTGTCCGAGGCCCGCGCAGGCAAGTCCGAAGCCCAAAGCCGCGTGCCCGAAGCCCAAAGCCGCGTCGCAGAAGCGCAGGCCCGTCTGGACGAAGCACTGGTCAACCAGAACGCCGCGACCAAGCTGAGCGAAGGTGGCTTTGCCGCCGAAACCCGCGTCAAAAGCGCCGATGCCTCCGTCGCCTCCGCCCGCGCAGGCGTGGAATCGGCACGCGCCGGTGTGCAGGCCGCCAAATCGGGGCTGCAATCGGCAGATGCGGGCATCGAAGCGGCGCAGGCCGCCGTTGCCGCCGCCGAAACCGAGATCGAACGGCTGGAAATCCACGCCCCCTTCGCGGGCCTGCTCGAAAGCGACACCGCCGAGCTGGGCAGCCTGATGCAACCGGGCGCACTGTGCGCCACGGTGATCCAGCTGGACCCGATCAAGCTGGTGGCCTTTGTGCCCGAAACCGATGTGGACCGCGTGCAGGTGGGTGCCATCGGCGGCGGACGGCTGGCGGCAGGCGGCGGCGACGTGCAGGGGCGTGTGACCTTCCTGTCGCGCGCGGCTGATCCCACCACCCGCACCTTCCGCGTCGAGATCGAGATCCCCAACCCCGACCTGCGCCTGCGCGACGGCCAGACCGTCGAGATCCTGATCGCCACCGACGGCGCGCCTGCGCATCTTCTGCCGCAATCGGCCCTCACCCTCAACGACGAGGGCACGCTGGGCCTGCGCACATTGACCGCCGACAGCGTGGTTGAATTCCAGCCCGTCAAACTGGTGCGCGATACGCCATCGGGCGTCTGGCTCACCGGATTGCCCGACATGGTCGACGTGATCGTGGTCGGGCAGGAATTCGTGACCGCAGGTGTCACCGTCGATGCGACCTTCCGGGAGGCATCGCAATGACCGGTATCGTCGATTGGGCCGCCTCGCGCGCGCGGATGGTTCTGGCCTTCGTTGTGCTGTCCCTGACGGTCGGCTCCTTTGCCTATGTCAGCCTGCCCAAGGAGGGCGAGCCCGACATCGAGATCCCGATGCTGATCGTCAGCGTCGCCTTCCCCGGCATCTCTGCGGCGGACTCAGAGACCTTGCTGGTCAAACCGATGGAAACCGAACTGTCCGACCTGCCCGGCCTCAAGAAAATGAGCGCCACGGCAGCCGAAAACTACGCCAACGTGGTGCTCGAATTCGAATTCGGCTGGGACAAGACCGAAGTGATGGCCGACGCCCGCGACGCCCTTGGCAACGCGCAGGCGAAATTCCCCGACGGGGCCGACCAATACACCATCGAAGAGTTCAACTTCTCCGAATTTCCGATCGTCATCGTGAACCTGTCAGGCCCCGTGCCCGAACGCACCATGGCCCGCGTCGCCAAGGAGCTTCAGGACGAGCTGGAAACGCTCGACGCGGTGCTCGAAGCCCCGATTTCCGGCAACCGCGACGAGATGCTCGAAGTGGTGATCGACCCGCTGCGCCTCGAAGCCTACAACGTCACCGCCGCCGAACTGGTGAACGTGGTGCAAAACAACAACCTGCTGATCGCCGCAGGCGAGGTCACCTCGGCCACCGGCAGCTTTTCGGTCAAGATCCCCTCCTCCTTCGACGACGCGCGCGACGTCTACGCCCTGCCGGTCAAGACCAACGGCGACCGCGTGGTCACGCTGGGCGATCTGGCCGAGATCAACCTGACCTTCGAGGACCGCGAAAGCACCGCGCGCTTCAACGGCGACGACACGATCGCCCTGCAAGTGGTCAAGCGCAAAGGCTTCAACCTCATCGACACCGCCGATATGGTCAAGGCAACGGTGGCCGAACAGACCGCCAACTGGCCCGACGGGCTCAAGGCTGCGGTCACCGTCGGCACCTCGAACGACCAAAGCCGCGTGGTCAATTCAATGGTCCAGCAGTTGCAGGGCTCGGTCTTCACCGCCATCGCGCTGGTGATGATCGTGGTCCTGGCAGCCCTTGGCCTGCGCGCCTCGCTGCTGGTGGGCTTCGCGATCCCCACCTCGTTCCTTCTGTGCTTCGTGCTGCTGGCGCTGATGGGCATCTCGATCTCCAATATCGTGATGTTCGGGCTGATTCTCGCCGTGGGCATGCTGGTCGACGGTGCCATCGTGGTGGTCGAATACGCCGACAAACGTCAGGCCGAGGGCGTGGGCCCGATGCAGGCCTATGTGGACGCCGCCAAGCGGATGTTCTGGCCGGTGATCTCCTCCACCGCCACCACGCTGTGCGCCTTCCTTCCGATGCTGTTCTGGCCCGGCGTGCCGGGTGAATTCATGGGCATGTTGCCCGTGACCATCATCTTCGTGCTCTCCGCCTCGCTGATCGTCGCACTGGTGTATCTGCCCGTCATGGGCGGCGTCACCGGCCGTCTGGAGCGTTGGGTTTCCGACGGCGTGGGCCGCATCGCATCCTTGCCGGTGCTCGCGCACATCGGGCTGGTCGTGGGCTTTGCAGCCCTTGCCGCCCTTGTGATGGCGCTGGCCTTCGTGCCCGCCGCGACCGAAGGCCAGACCGCCGAAGCCGCCCCGCCGGTCTTTGCCCTGCTGGGTGACGTCTTTGCCAATCTCAACCAGACCAGCCTGCAGTCCATCCTGACCACCTTTACCACGGCCTTCGGCGTGATCGTGCTGGCCGCTGCGGCGGGCGGCATCGTGCTGGGCTGCGTGGGCATTTTGTTCCTCGCCCTGCTCGCCGTCTTTGCGCGGCTGGGGCGCGGCGGCAAATGGCTGGCCTCCAAGACCATCGGCAATCGCCGCCAACGCGTCCGCGCAGGCTACCAACGCTCGCCCTTCGGGCATCTGATGGCGGGTATCGCGGGCAATCCGGTGATGCCGCTGGTGATGGTGGGCGCGGTCTTCGTCTTTGTCGGCACCACGCTGATCACCTTCATGAACAACAACAACGGCGTCGAATTCTTCGTCGAATCCGAACCCGAGCAGGCGATCGTCTACGTGATGGCACGCGGCAATCTGGGGCTTGAGGAAAAGGACGATCTGGTCCGCCAGGCCGAACAGGTCGTCCTGCAACACCCCGGCATCGCCACCGCCTTTGCCTTTGCGGGCACCGGCGGGCTGAACGCCAACACCGGCGGCGCGCAGTCGCCCAAGGACAGCATCGGTCAGGTCCAGATCGAAACGATCCCGTGGGAAGACCGCCCCGGCACCCCCGAGCCGGTCTTTACCATTCCGCTGATCGACTACACCTTTACCCGCAACGTGCAGGACCCCGCCTTTGACGGCGATGCGGTGATCGCGGACCTGACCGACCAACTCGGCCAGATCCCCGGCATCCGCGTCGAGATCCTCAATCTGGCGATGGGCCCTGCCTCGGCCAAGCCGGTGCACCTGCGTCTCAAGGGCGACAATTGGGAAAATCTGGTCGCCGCTGCCGGAACAGCACGCACCGAGTTCGACCGCACCGCCGGTCTGCGCCTGATCGAAGACACCCGCCCGCTGCCCGGCATCGACTGGCAGATCGACGTCGATGTCGAAAAAGCCGGCCGCTACGGTGCCGACGTGGCCACCGTGGGCGCGATGGTGCAACTGGTGACGCGCGGCCTGCTTCTGGACACCATGCGCGTCGACAGCTCCGACGAGGAAATCGAAATCCGCGTCCGCCTGCCCGAACAGGACCGGCTGCTCAGCACGCTGGACTCGCTCAAAGTGCGCACCTCTGACGGGCTGGTGCCCCTGTCCAACTTCATCACCCGCACACCGGTGCCCAAACTGGCCCAGATCAACCGCGTCGGCCAGAAACGGTATTTCGACGTCAAGGCAGGCGTGTTGCCGGGCCTGCAAAAACTGATCCCCGCCGACATTTCCGGTGCCGATGCAACGACCGCCGACGCGGTGGCCACGCTCAGCCCTGCACCAAACGGCTCTTTGCGCGCCGAAGACGGCACGTCCTATGCCGTACTCGACGGCACCACGCCCACTGCCGAGCTGCAGGCGGCGCTGGACGACGGCACCCTGCAGATGGTGTCTGTAAACCCCAACGAGCGCATCGCGGAAATCACCAAATGGCTCGACACCCAGCCGCTGCCTGCGGGCATCGACTGGGAATGGACCGGCGATCAGGAAGATCAGGCCGAAAGCCAGGCGTTCCTCAGTTCCGCCTTCACCGCCGCCTTGGGCCTGATGTTCATCATCCTGCTGGCGCAGTTCAACAGCGTCTACAATTCGCTGCTGGTGCTGGGTGCCGTGGTCCTGTCCACCACCGGCGTGCTGATCGGCATGATGGTCATGGATCAGGCGTTCTCGATCATCATGACCGGCACCGGCATCGTCGCCCTCGCCGGCATCGTGGTGAACAACAACATCGTTCTGATCGACACCTATCAGGAATACGAACGCTACATGCCAAAGATCGAGGCGATCATCCGCACCGCACAGGACCGCATCCGCCCCGTGCTGCTGACCACGATCACCACGATGGCAGGTCTGGCCCCGATGATGTTCGGCCTGTCGCTGAACTTTATCGACGGCGGCTTTACCATCGACAGCCCCACGGCACTGTGGTGGAAACAGCTGGCAACGGCGGTGGTCTTCGGTCTGGGCATCGCTACCGTTCTGACGCTGGTCATCACGCCCTCGCTGCTGGCGATCCGCGTCTGGCTCGGCACCTACGTGCTGTGGCTGTCGCACCTGATGGCCAAGCTCAGCCTTGGCCGCGCCAGTGCCGCCGCCCGCGACTGGGCCCTGCAACGCGAGGCCAAGCGCGCCGATCTGCACGAGATCATCTGGGACGACGGCACCACCAATGCGCCCCTCGCGGTCAAAGGTGCGTTCCCCAGGGACCCAAGGCTGGACAGCGGCCTGCGCGCAGCGGAGTAGCGCGCAGACGGAATGTACAGACGGGAATGTGATCGCACGGGGGCGGACCTGAACCATCCCTGACCGCGTTGAGACGTATCACGTTTCAACGAAAGGTATTCCCATGCACTTGTTCCAACGCCCCCTCATCCGGCCCCTCACCCAGCCCCTCATCGCCGCAGCAATCGCCCTGCCCGCCCTGACGCTGGCCCTGCCCGCCGCTGCGCAAGAGATGGTCAGCAAGATCAGCCCGCACAGCGTCTCCGACACCCTCGACCGCCTGCAAACCGCAGTCGAGGCCGCAGGTGCAACAGTCTTCGCCCGCGTCGATCACGCCAAAGGTGCCGCCTCCGTCGACATGGAACTGCGCCCGACCGAACTCATGATCTTTGGCAATCCCAAACTCGGCACGCCGGTGATGCAGGCCGACCAGCTGGCGGGCCTCGACCTGCCGCTGCGCGTGCTGGCCTATGCCGACGCCGACGATGTGGTGCATCTGGTCTACGCGCACCCCATGTCCCTGTCCGACCGCTACAATGTAAACGTGGACAACGCCCCGCTCGACCAGATCGAAGGCGCGCTGGACAAGCTGACAGATGCAGCCGTGGCCAAGGACTGAGGCGCGGTAGTAAGATCACAAAGGGCAGCGCCCGACCGCGGGTGGGCGCACATACCTCCGTCCATGCCACTTTATCTATCCGCTTAGGCGGGCGGATGAAGACAGGCAAAACGGCGACAAAGCGCCCGCCCGTCACGCCAAAGGCGTGCCGATTATATGTGGCGCACCTTTGGTGCGACTTTATATGTGGCGCACCTTTGGTGCGACGGGCGGTCGGGCGCTGCCTCTCACACATTGCAAAGCAATGTGTTGCCGGAAGGTGTTCGCAAGCGAACACCGACAGGCAGGCGGCACTACGTGCCTAGATTCCGGGCTTGGTGCCAAACTGCCAAGCCCACAAACCCTAACCACCCTTCTCCCGCTCCGCCGCATCCAACCCGGCCCACCACTCCGCATAACTCGAATTCTGCGGCGCGATCTGCGTCTGATCCGGCGCACCGTCATCCCACCAGACCGGCCCGCGCTCGCCCAGGGCCTCCTTGGCCTCCTGCACCCGCCCCCGCGCCTCACCCACGGCCTCGTCACCCTCAGCCCGCCGCACATCCATCCGCGCCCGCATCAGCCGCTTGATCGCAGCCCGGCGCACATCATCGGGCAACGCAGGATCGGTCGTGCGCCACAGCCGCCCCTTCGAGACGAAATAACGCCCGTCCGGCGTATGCGGATAATCCTTCGGCGGCACCGGGGCTCAGGCCTCCTCGACCTGCTGGCGGTTCCACAACTGCGCATAACGCCCCGATTGCGCCAGAAGCGCCTCGTGGGTGCCCTGCTCCACGACCTTGCCCTTTTCCAGCACGATGATGCGGTCGGCCTCGGATATCGTGCTCAGCCGGTGCGCGATGGTCAGCACCGTGCGCCCCCGTCCCGCCATCATCAGCGCCGATTTGATCTCCTGCTCGGTCTCGCTGTCCAAAGCACTTGTCGCCTCGTCCAGCAGCAATATCGGCGGGTCCTTCAGCAAGGTCCGCGCGATGCCCACCCGCTGTTTCTCGCCACCAGACAGCTTCAGCCCACGCTCGCCCACGGCGGTGTCATAGCCATCGGGCAGGCTGAGAACAAAGTCGTGGATCTGCGCCGCCTTCGCTGCCGCCTCGATCTCGTCCTGCGTCGCACCACCGCGCCCATAGGCGATGTTGTAGCGGATGCTGTCGTTGAACAGCACCGTGTCCTGCGGCACCACGCCGATGGCATCATGCAGGCTGGTCTGCGTCACATCGCGCACATCCTGCCCGTCGATGCGCAAGGCACCGCCGCCCACATCGTAAAACCGGAACAACAACCGCCCGATGGTGGATTTGCCCGAGCCGGTCGAGCCGACAATCGCCACCATCTGCCCCGGCTCCGCCGTCAGGCTGACACCCTTGAGGATCGTGCGTTCGGGATCATAGCCAAAGCGCACATTGTCCAGCTCGATCCGCCCGCCGGTCACCTTCAGCGGCTTGGCATCGGGCTTGTCCTCGACCTCGGCGGGTTGCTCCAGCAGATCGAACATCTCGCCCATATCGACCAGCGCCTGCCGGATCTCGCGGTAGACCGACCCCAGAAAGTTCAGCGGCATGGTGATCTGGATCATGTAGGCGTTGACCATGACGAAATCGCCCACCGTCAGATCGCCGTTCTGCACGCCGATGGCGGCCATGACCATCACGCCGACCAGCCCGCAGGTGATCAGGAACGACTGGCCAAAGTTCAGGAACGCCAGCGAGTACGACGTCTTGAGCGCCGCAGACTCGTAGCCTGCCATCGCACTGTCATAGCGCCCCGCCTCGCGCGCCTCGGCACCGAAATACTTTACCGTTTCATAATTCAGCAGACTGTCGATCGCCTTCTGGTTGGCGTCGGTGTCCTGATCGTTCATCTCGCGGCGCAGCTTCACCCGCCATTCGGTCACCTTGAAGGTGAACCAGACATAAAGTGCGATGGTAAAGGCCACGATGGCCAGATAGGTCCAGTCGAACAGCACCGTCAGGATGATCCCGATCAGCAGCAGTTCCAGCACCAGCGGCCCGATGGAAAACAGCAAGAACCGCAGCAGGAAATCCACGCCCTTGACGCCGCGCTCGATGATCCGGCTCAGGCCGCCGGTCTTGCGCGTCAGGTGATAGCGCATCGACAGGCGGTGAATATGCTCGAACGTCTCCAGCGCCAGCATCCGCAGCGCCCGCTGCCCCACACGGGCAAAGATCGCATCGCGCAATTGCTGAAAGCCCACGTTCATCAGCCGCGCGACACCGTAAGCAATCGTCAGCCCGACAGCCCCCAGCGCCAGCACCGACACGCCCTCGTCCGACAGCACGTTGACCGCATCGCGAAAGATCACCGGAATGTAGACCGAGATCAGCTTCGACGCCAGCAGCGCCACAAGGGCCCAGATGACGCGGTGTTTGACCCACGGCAGGTTTTCCGGCCAAAGGTAGGGAATGACCTTGCGGATGGTACGCCACCCCGAGCGGCGCTCGGCGTCCGAGCGGTCATGTTCGATCTGATCCGCGGCGTCGTTCGGCTCGGCGGGGCTGGCTGTGTCGGCTGGCATGAATGGTCCTGTCTTGTTGGTCTAATACATAGACCTTGGACCACGGGGTTGCCAGTGCTGCGGCCCATGTCTTTAACCGGTGTCTTTGACAGGTGTCTTTGAAAGCTGTCTCAGCCCCGTGTGTTTGAAAGCTGTCCCAGCCCCGTATCTTTGCCCCGGTCCCTAGTCGGGCAGCGCAAAGACCTGACCGGGATAGATCAGATCGGGGTCGCGGATGCTGTCGCGGTTCGCCTCGAAGACCCGCACATACAGAATGCCCTCGCCATAGCGTTCACGCGCGATGGCCCACAGCGTATTTCCGGTCTGGACCGTGATCGCCTTGACCGGCGCGCTCTGCGAGGCAGACTGCGCGGCCAGTTCTTCGGGGTCCTCGCGTTTGAACGGCGTCTCGACGCGGCTGACCACCTCACCCTTGGGGTTCACCTCGTCCACGCGCAGGGTGTAAATGCCGGTGTCGACATCCGGCAGATCACCGCGCCAGCGGCCACGGGTGTCCACTGGCAGTTCGATTACCGAGGCATTGTCGAGATACACGCGCACCGATCCGCTGCGCCCCGTCGAGCGCCCGGACAACTGCACGCCGCCGTCTTCGGCATAGCCGATGGTGTCGATGGCCACGTTCAACTCGGTCTGCGCGACAGGTCTGTTGACCAGTTCCACACCCGTCGCATCGGATTTCAGAATGGCGACTGCGGTTGGGGCGGCTGGTGTGGCGGGCGTGGCGGGTGCCAAGGGACCCTCTGCGGATGCCTCTGCAATGGCGGACTGCGCGGGCGTGGTGACGGTGTCGGACTTTTCCACATCGGTAGCCGTCGAAGCGATCTGCGCCGGAGCGGCAGGCGTCTGCGTATCGGCGCTGGGTGCCTCGGCGGCCGCAGCAGTCTGGGCATCAGGTGCATCCGACTCAGCAACAATCTGAGGCTCTGCCCCGGCGGATTGCGAGGCACCTTCCGGCGTAGAGTCTGCCGCACGGGTGCCTGTCGCGATTTCGGCGGTCCCGCCCGTCGCATCATCATTATCCGACGCGACCTCAGGCATCGCTTCCGTGGTCTCGGCTGCAACAGAGGCAACCTCAGGCTGTTCACCTGCGGCGCTACCAGCATCCGCTGCCGCCCCGGCCATGCCCTGCGTCGCCCCCTCGGCCTCCGGCGCACTCTGCGCTGCCGAGCCGGTTACCTCTGCGGTTTCCGTCGCAGTATCAGACGCAGTGCCAGACGCAGTTTCGGCGCTGGTGCCAGACGCGGTGTCGGGCGCAGTGTCAGACGTGCCGTCCGAACCTTCAGACGCATTGCGCGGCGCGTTTTCCGCCCCCGTCGCTTCGGCGGTGTTCACTGCAACCTCGGGCCCGGTCTCAACCGCCCGCGCTGTCTCACCCGACGTCCCAGCCCCGGCTTCGGCACTGTCGTTCGGCGCAGGTGTCACAGCCCCCGCAGGCACGCCAGTCTCGGCATTTTCTGTCTCGGCAGGCGGCACAGCCGCAACCACGGTATCCACCGGTTCGCCAACTTCGGGTTCCGCCGCAGTCGTGTCGGCAAGGGTCGTGTCGGAAACGGTCGTGTCGGCCTCGGCACCTTCCGCATCCGCAGCAGCTTGCGCCGTCTCGGCCAACGAAGTGTCGTCCGTCGCAGAATCGGCCTCAGCCACCTGAACATCGTCCGCACTCGGCGCGGCAGCCGCCATCATCGGGGCCAGCACAATCTCTTCCATGCCCGCCACGTCACCATCCGGCCCGCGCTGGATCACCGTCAGAACCTGCGGGACCGTGCTGGGCGTGACAACAGTGATCGCAGCAAACGCGCCCTGACCGCTGGCTCTGGTCGTCGTGTTCTCCACTCCGTCCAGCATCACCGCGACCATGCTGTCGGGTGCCGCGCGACCGGCCACGATAAAGATTCCATCGGCCTCCAGACGCACTTCGTCGATGGTGGGCGGCCGCGCTTCGGCCACCGCTTCGGGCGCGGGTTCGGGTGCGGGTTCGGGCTCCTCGGAGCTCTCGGCGACATCCGGTACAACATCGGCAGGGTCTTGTACCACTTCGCCGGATGCAGGCGCAGACGCGGCGTTTGGCGCGGCCACATCCGGTACACCATCCGCAGTTTGCTGTACAACTTGGGCAGGCTCAGAGGTGTCCACGGCATCAGGCTGAAAGATATACACCCCGATTGCCAACACCACGGCCACGCCAAGGGCCGCGGCCACACCCGCCGGCGCACCAGAAAATGATGAAAACTTGCTCATGTCGCAAACGCGCCCGGACAGCGCCCCCCAGTTGGCCCAAGTACCATTGAGGTTACATATCAAGCGCGCTAACACCGGTCAAAAGTCTAGAAGCGACAACACCGTTTATTTTCAAGCAACTGAGGTAAACCATGCGCAAATCCGTCTGTGTCTTCTGCGGCTCCCGCACCGGCAACGATCCCGAATATGCGGTTCAGGCCACAGCCTTGGGCACAGCGCTGGCCGAAAACGACTGGCGTTTGGTCTACGGCGCAGGCGATGTGGGCCTGATGGGCACGGTGGCACGCGCCACCCAACTGGCAGGCGCCGAGACCTTCGGCGTGATCCCCGCACATCTGGTGGCATGGGAAGTCGGCAAGGTCGATCTGACCCGCTATATCGTCACCGAAACGATGCACGAGCGCAAGAAAGTCATGTTCATGAACTGCGATGCGGTGGTGCTTTTGCCCGGCGGAGCAGGATCGCTGGACGAGATTTTCGAGGTGCTGACATGGCGTCAGCTGGGCCTGCATCAAAAGCCGGTAATCGTAATGAATACAAACGGTTATTGGGACCCCTTCATGCAACTCTTGCAGCATGTGGTGGACCAGGGTTTTGCCGATGCCAGCCTGCTGGATTACATCACGCCTGTGCCCGATGCCGACGCCGCCACCGCTGCCCTGCGCACCGCCCTGTCCTGAGCGAACATGCTGGCCGCATAGAGCGCCAGCGCGATCCAGATCAGGCCGAAAGCGACCATGTGCCAGCCGGTGAACGGCTCTGAGAACACAAAGACCGCGCAGGCAAACTGCAATGTGGGGTTGAGGTATTGAACCAGCCCCAGCGACGTCATCCGCACCCGCCGTGCCGCATAGCTGAACAGGATCAGCGGCAGCGCCGTCACCGGCCCCGACACCAGCAGCACCCCCATCGTCCATGCTCCGCCATGAAAGGCCGACCCGCCCGTGTGTTCCGAATGCAACAGCACGATCAGGGCAATGGGCAACAAAAGCGACACCTCGGCAGTGACCGACACCACAGACCCCACATCCAGCCGCTTCTTGATCAGCGCATAAAGACCAAAGCTGAACGCCAGCGTCAGCGCAATCCACGGCGGCGCCTGCAACCCGACGGTCAGCAACGTCACGGCCCCAGCAGCCAGCCCGACCGCAACCCATTGAATACGCTGCAAAGCCTCGCCAAAAACCACGCGGCCAATAACCACGGCGACCAGCGGCAGGATATAATACCCCAGGCTGCTTTCGGTCGTTCGCCCTGCCCCGACAGCCCAGATGAACAGGAACCAGTTGGTCGCGATCATCAGCGACGCCAGCGCCAGCCTGGCGAATTTAGCGCGGGTATTCATAGCCTTGCGCACCTGCCCCAGCCGCCCCTGCACCGCCAGCACACTGCCGAAGAACACCAGCGACCACACCGTGCGATGCGCCAGCACCTCGATCGCGGGCACGTGGGCGACCTGCTTGTAAAAGATCGGCGACAGCCCCCAGATGGCGCAGGCACCGATAGCGGCCAGAACGCCTTTGGCCTGCGGCGACAGGATCATGGGGGTGCGGGTCATGGCGTCATCAAGACCGCGATTGCGGCAGGCCTGCAAGGGCAAATTCCGCTGAAACGCAAAACGCCCCGCAGTCTCCTGCGAGGCGTCTCTATCGTTCGAAAGCTAACGCAATTACATGCGATTACAAACACTTACATGCGCGAAGCGACGTTTTCCCAGTTGACCAGATTGTCGAGGAAGTTGGTCAGGTAATCAGGACGCTTGTTGCGGAAGTCGATGTAATACGAATGTTCCCACACATCGCAGCCCAGCAGAGCGGTCTGGCCAAAGCACACCGGGTTCACGCCGTTTTCGGTCTTGGTGACCTTCAGGCCGCCATCGGTGTCACGCACCAGCCATGCCCAACCCGAGCCGAACTGGCCCGCGCCTGCAGCTTTGAATGCGTCCTTGAACTTGTCGACCGAGCCAAAGCTGTCGTTAATCTCCTTTTCCAGTTCGCCGGGCATTGCGCTGACGTCGGGGCTCATCATTTCCCAGAACTGGTTGTGGTTCCACAACTGGCTGATGTTGTTGAAGATCCCCGACTGGGCGACGGCCTTGGGGTCGTAGGTGCCCTTGATGATCTCTTCGAGGGACTTGCCGTCCCATTCGGTGCCTTCAATCGCCTTGTTGCCGTTGGTGACATAGGCGTTGTGGTGAATATCGTGGTGAAATTCCAGTGTCTCGGCGGACATGCCCTTGGCGGCAAGTGCGTCGTGTGCGTAGGGAAGGTCGGGAAGTTGAAAAGCCATGGTTCGGGCCCCCTTTTCATATTGAATGTTCTCTGACTGACACAAAGCGCCAGCGTCTGCAATGACAAGGCCCGAGACGCAAAAATGTTCCATTAAAATGCAGTTTGGCAGGCATCTAAATGGGGCTGATATGCGTTAACTGATCCCTCGCGGGCGGCGGGGCGGCTTGGCGCGTGCGTGAGGAACGTGCGCCAAGCCATTGGATTACATCGGTTTCGACTTCATGGCTGACGTTGCTCAGCCTTTGAAATACCCGACCTCGGACCCCGGCTGCGCCGCGACTTTCAGCAGATCGAACGCATATTGCGCATTGCTGCGGAAGGTCACGATACGAAAGCTGTCCGGTGCATGCAGCCAGAACGCTGCCGGTATCTGCGCCATCCGCGACCGGCGGAACATGCCGCTGGTGAAGGCGGCAGGCGACAGATCGACCGGCACCAGCTTGGCCAGCACTTCGCGCGCATGCGGCCCGCTCAGCTCGAACACCGCACGGGCGTCTGACACATCGACATAAAGCGCGTGCGCTTTCGCAAGGCTCTTGCCCATCTTCTCAAGGGTGTCCGCGACCGCGTCATACGGGCACAGCACCAGCAGCTCGTCCGGGCTCATCCAGCAGATCCCGTGCTGGCCATCGCTGTTGGCATGACCCGGCGCGGGCATTTTCACGCCAGTCACAGAGGTGGCAGCGGATTTTACCGCCGAACTGGCCAGATCGCCGCGCAGGGTGATCATGCCCTGCAGGCCGATCTCGCGCACTTCGGCGATGCCGTCTGCATAAGCTTTGTTGTTCAATGCACTGACAATATTAGACATTCGGCTTCTCCCCTTCGGGGTCATAGAACACAGGGCTGACGATCTTGGCTTTGTACTCTTTGCCGTCGGTGCCCGGGAAAGACAGAACTTCACCCATGCGATCCGGACCGTTCAGCACCAGCCCCATCGCGATTCCACGATCCAGGTTGGGCGAATGATAGGTCGAGGTCACGCGGCCTTGGGTCTCGCGCTGGCCATTGGCGTTGGTGCCGTCGGCAACCGCATAGGCACCGTCGGGCAGCGTCGATTTGTCAACGGTTTCCAGCCCCACCAGCTGCCAGCGGGTCGGATCGACCATATGGCTGCGTTCCTGACCGCGCTTGCCGATAAAGTCTTCTTTCTTCTTCGAAATCGCCCAGTGCAGGCCCAGATCCTGCGGGATCACCGTGCCGTCGCTTTCGTCACCGATCATGATAAAGCCCTTTTCGGCACGCAGAATGTGCAGACATTCGGTGCCATAGGGCATCACACCCAGATCGGCACCCACGGCCATCAGCGCATCCCAAAGTGCCTGCCCCTGCGAGGCTTTCACCGCGATCTCATAGCTCAGCTCGCCCGAGAACGAGATGCGGAAGACCCGCACATCAAAGCCGCCCAGCGTGCCGTCGGCCCAATCCATGAAACCCATGGTATCGGCGCTGACGTCCATGCCACCCAGGTGCTCCAACGCCTTGCGGGCATTGGGGCCAACCACAGCGATCTGCGCATATTGCTCGGTCACGTTGGCCACGTAGACCTGCCATGTCCACCATTCGGTCTGCAGCCACTCTTCCATGTGGCCATGGATGCGCTCGGCCCCGCCGGTGGTGGTGTGGCACAGCCAGGTGTCGTCGTCGATCCGCGCGACCACACCGTCGTCGATCAAAAAGCCGTTCTCGTCGCACATCAGGCCATAGCGGCATTTGCCGACTTTCAGCGTCGACATCATGTTGGTGTACATCATATCGAGAAACTTGCCCGCATCCGGTCCGCGCACGATGATCTTGCCCAAGGTGCTGGCATCCAGCAGGCCAAGATTGTCGCGGGCGTTCTTGGTTTCGCGCATAACCGCGTCGTGGGTGCTTTCGCCGCTGCGCACGTAGGCATAGGGGCGACGCCACTGGCCGACGGGTTCCCATTCGGCACCGTTCTCGGCGTTCCAGTCGTGAATCGGGGTCCGGCGCACCGGTTGGAACACGTCGCCACGGGCCTCGCCGCCAATCGCGCCCATCGAAATGGGCGTATAGGGTGGGCGGAACGTGGTGGTGCCGGTCTGCGGGATCGGCTGGTTCAGACTGTCCGACAGGATCGCCAGACCGTTGATATTGCTCAGCTTTCCCTGATCCGTCGCCATGCCCAGCGTGGTATAGCGTTTGGCGTGTTCGACCGACTGGAACCCTTCCTGGGCCGCCAGTTGCACATCGCTGACCTTGACGTCGTTCTGATAGTCCAGCCACGCCTTGCTGCGCAGCTTGATCCCTGCACCCTGCGGCATCAGCCAGACAGGGGCCATCGGCGCCTCGGGCGCGTGGCTGGCAACGGGTGCTTGCGCGGCACTCTGGCCCGGCGCGTGGCCGGTGGCGGTCGCGGCAGCCTTGCCTGCACCATCAGCGTCCGCCAGAACGTCGCCCAGCAGCAAGGCACCACTGGCAGCGCCCGCAGCCGTCACGAAAGGCTTGCCATCGGCACCTGTCGGCGCTTTGTCCACATCCGGTTTGAACGCGGCCTGATCGGCGTCCCAGACCAGCTTGCCGCCGCAATGCGACCACAGGTGCACCACCGGGGACCAGCCGCCCGACATGGCAATCACGTCGCATGAAATCTCTTCCAGAACCGCCCCTTCGCCCGCTTGCGAGCAGATCGAAACACCGGTCACCCGCTTGCCGCCCTGCACCTTGGACACGCCGCAGCCCATGAGCACGCGAATGCCCAAGGACTTGGCCTGTGCCATCAGCGCGCTGTCGGTGGGCAGCACCCGCGCATCAAGGATGGCAGGCACGTCCAACCCTGCGTTTTTCAACGCAATTGCCGTCAGGTAAGCGTTATCGTTGTTGGTCACAACCACGGTACGGTCGCCCGGCGAAACGCCGAAATCGGTGACATAGTCGCGCACGGCAGAGGCCAGCATGACGCCCGGAATGTCGTTTCCGGCAAAGCTGAGCGGACGTTCGATGGCACCTGTAGCGGTCACGATCTGTGCGGCGCGGATGCGCCACAGACGGTGGCGCGGGCCTGCGGCCTCGGGCGCGTGATCGGTCAGCCGCTCGTACCCCAGAACATAGCCGTGGTCGTATACCCCTGCCCCCATCATGCGGCGGCGCAGCGTGACGTTTTCCATGGCCTCAAGCGCTGCCACGGTTTCATCCACGAAGTTATCCACAGGCTTGCCCGCGACTTCGCCGCCATCCACCGACGCACGCCCGCCCCAATGGGCTGTCTGTTCGATCAGCATTACATGCGCTCCGGTGTCGGCGGCGGCCTTTGCGGCCTGCAGGCCGGCAACACCGCCGCCGATCACCAGAACGTCGCAGAATGCATAGAAGTGTTCGTATGTATCGTCGTCGCGGTCCTTGGGGGCGGCCCCCAGACCTGCGGCCTTGCGGATGAACGGCTCGTAGACGTGTTTCCACAAGGGGCGCGGGTACATAAACGTCTTGTAGTAAAAGCCCGCAGGCATGAAGCGCGACAGCTGCGTGTTCACAGCGCCCACGTCGAACTCAAGGCTGGGCCAGTGGTTCTGGCTTTTGGCGGTCAACCCGTCGAACAGCTCGGTCGTGGTGACGCGCTGGTTCGGCTCGAAACGCCCGCCCTGCCCGAGGTTGACCAAGCCGTTCGGCTCTTCCGCGCCGCTGGCGACGATGCCGCGCGGACGGTGGTATTTGAAACTGCGGCCGACCAGCATCTGGTCGTTGGCCAGCAGGGCCGAGGCCAGCGTGTCGCCCTCGTAGCCCTTCATGGTCTTGCCATTGAACGTAAAGGTCAGGGCGCGGGATTTGTTCAGCAGGCGGCCGCCTGTTGCGAGACGTGTGCTCATGTTTTCAGACCTTTACGCGGGCGGAAGGAGGCGGAGCCTCCGGCGGGAGTTTTCAGGGCAAGATGAAGAGCGTTCACTGGAACTCTCTCCAGGTCCAGCCGGGGACTTTTTCGGTGATCTTGTCGCGCAGATCTGCGGGCGGTTCATGGGTTTGCGCGGCATAGGTGCCGTAGACTTCCAGGGTCACCGTGTTGCGCGCAGCATGGAACCACTTGCCGCAGCCGTTGACGTGCCGCCAGCGTTCAAAGTGCACGCCCTTGGGGTTTTCGCGCATGAACAGGTATTCTTCGAACTGGTCCTCGGAGGAACCGGGGCCAAAGCGTTTCAGGTGCGCTTCGCCGCCTGCATGAAATTCGGTCTCTTCGCCGGTCACACCGCAACAGGGGCAAGTCAGGATCAGCATGGGCGGGCCTCGTTTTGATGTGCAAAGTGATGTGCGCGCATGCCAAAGGCGCACGCATTGCTGCGCGCGCCCCGACCTGATCGCTTGAGAAAGTTGTTGCGTGTGACGGCTTCAGTTGTTGTCGGCCGCGCCTTCGGCTGCGTTACCGATGCTTTCGGCAGCGCCTTCAACGGCTTGGCCTGCGTCTTCGGCAGCACCTTCGATGGCAGTGCCAGCGTCTTGTGCGGCGTCGCCTGCGCCTTCGACTGTGACGTTGACGTCACCAGTGTTACCGTCACCGGGTGTGCCAACGGTATCGACATCGCCGCCGAAGATGAAAAAGGCGAGGACGGCCACGACGACGACAAGGCCGCCGACGATAAACGCCATGCTGGTGCCTCCGCCCGAGCGGGTTTCCGAACGGGTGGTTGTGGTTGTGTGCGGTTGCACCGGTTCATTGGTGGTTGTGCGGGTTGTTTCATGGTCGGACATTGGGCAATTCCTTGCGTATTCAATACTGCAAGGACAACGCACGCCTCAGAGAAGCGGTTCCCGCACCGCATGTCGGGGTGGCGGAAATCAGCCAGCGGGGCCATCAGTGCGCAACTCCGGCGGCGACGCTTTCGTCGATGAACTTGCCTTCGCGGAAGCGGTGCATGGAAAATTCGTCGGTCAGCGGCGCGTGCCCCTTGGCCATCAGTTCGGCCATCGCCCAGCCCGAGCCGGGGATCGCCTTGAACCCGCCGGTGCCCCAGCCGCAGTTGATGAACATGCCCTCGACCGGCGTTTTCGACAGGATCGGCGAGCGGTCGCCCGTGACGTCCACGATACCGCCCCACTGGCGCAGCATCTTGAGACGCGAGACCATCGGAAAGGTTTCGACCAGCGCACGTACGGTTTCTTCGATGTGGTGGAAGCTGCCGCGCTGGGTGTAGTTGTTGTAGCCGTCGGTGCCGCCGCCGATGACCATCTCGCCCTTGTCGGATTGCGACATGTAGCCATGGACGGTGTTGGCCATGATCACCACGTCCATGCAGGGTTTGATCGGCTCGGAGACCAGCGCCTGAAGGGCAACGGATTCGATCGGCAGACGGAAGCCCGCCATGTCGCACAGGTGGCCAGAGTGGCCCGCGACCACGCCGCCCAGCTTGTCGCAATCGATCGGTCCGCGCGAGGTGTCTACGCCTTTGATCTTGCCGCCTTCGGTGCGCACGCCGGTGACTTCGCAGCGCTGGATCACGTCCATGCCCATGTCGGAGCAGGCCCGCGCATAGCCCCAGGCCACCGCATCATGGCGCGCGGTGCCGCCGCGGGCCTGATAGAGACCGCCCAGAACCGGATAGCGCGGCCCGTCGATGTTGATGATCGGCACCAGTTCCTTGACCTTTTGCGGACCGATGAATTCGGTTTTCACGCCTTGCAGCGCATTGGCATGGGCCGTGCGCAGGTAGCCGCGCACCTCGTGCTGGGTCTGGGCCAGCATGATCACGCCGCGAGGGCTGAACATGACGTTGTAGTTCAGATCCTGTGACATCGTCTCGTAGAGGCTGCGCGACTTCTCGTAGATCGCCGCCGAGGGGTCCTGAAGGTAGTTCGACCGGATAATGGTGGTGTTGCGTCCGGTGTTGCCACCGCCCAGCCAGCCTTTTTCAAGGATCGCCACATTGGTGATGCCGAAGTTTTTACCCAGGTAAAAGGCCGTGGCCAGCCCGTGGCCGCCGGCACCGACGATGATGACGTCGTATTTCTTCTTGGGCTGCGCATCGCGCCAGGCGCGGTCCCATCCGGTGTGGTGTCGGACTGCTTCGCGGGCGATGGCAAAGGCGGAATATCGTTTCATGGGCACGGGTCCTGACAGGATTCGGGGCTAGGCGGTCGGTTGCTCATGTATTGGTGGAGAGTGCGATTTGAAAGGATACTCACGGCGGCACTTTCTATCAGATTTGCGACACACACAGCAATTGGATGCAAATGGCGGGTGGGCGCGGCCTTTTGCCCCTTTTTCCGGAGGGTCAGCTTGGATACACCCACCGGCAGAGGAGACTGGGCTGATATGGGAATCTGGAGTTTCGGGATCATCGCGGCGGCACTGGTATTGGTGGTGTCTGCGTTGCTGGCAGCAGCTTTGCGTGCGGGTCGCATTCAGGCCCGGTCGGCGGCGTCTTACGACGTGCAGGTCTACCGCGATCAGCTGGCCGAGGTAGAACGCGATCTGGCCCGTGGCACCATCGCCCCCGAAGACGCCACCCGTGTGCGCACCGAAGTGTCGCGCCGCATTCTGGCCGCCGACGCGGGCGCCCGCGCGCCTGCGCTGACAGGCGGTGGGCGTGGCGGTGTGGTGCTGGCCGTGGTGCTGACTGTGCTGCTGCTTGGCGGCAGCGGGGTTTTGTACTGGCAGCTCGGGGCATTGGGCTACAGCGATCTGGGGCTGCAAACCCGCATCGAGATGGCTGACGAGCGCCGCGCAGACCGGCCCACCCAAGCGCAGGCCGAAGCGGCGCAGCCCGCGCGCGCGCAGGCGCAAGAGGTCAATCCCGACTATGCGGCACTGATCGAACAATTGCGCGCGGCCGTGGCGCAGCGGCCCGACGATCTGCAAGGCCACGCGCTGCTGGCGCAGACCGAGGCGCGTCTGGGCAACTTTTCCAAGGCCGCCGAAGCGCAGGACGTGGTGCTGCGTTTGAAGGGCGACACGGTGACCGTGGCCGATCTGACCACGCAGGCCGAATTGCTGATCTTTGCCGCTGGCGGCTATGTCTCGCCGCAGGCCGAGGACGCGCTGCGCCGTGCGCTGAACATCGACGACGCCGACCCGTCCGCGCGGTTCTACTGGGGCGACATGCTGATCCAGACGGGCCGTCCCGACCTGGGCTTTCGCATCTGGGACGGGCTGCTGCGCGCAGGCCCCGAGAATGCGCCTTGGATGGCCCCGATCCGGGCCCGCATGCCCGAACTGGCCGAGCTGGCGGGCGTGAACGGCTATACCATGCCGCAGGCCGACGCGCCGCGTGGTCCCGGCCAGCAGGACATCGACAATGCCGCCGGTATGTCGCCGCAAGAGCGTATGCAGATGATCGAGGGCATGGTGGCGTCGCTGTCGGACCGTCTGGGAACCGAGGGTGGCCCTGCGTCGGAATGGGCGCAACTGATCACAGCGCTGTCGGTTCTGGGCCGACAGGACGATGCGCGCGCGGTGCTGGACAATGCCCGCGCAGCCTTTGCCGATGATCCCACCGCACTGGACGTCCTGAGCCGTGCGGCAGAACAGGCAGTGCTGGAATGATTTTCGACGACACGGCCGCGTTTCTGGCCGCCCTGCCCCCGATGCGGTCGCTGATCGGTCTGGATCTGGGCGACAAGACCATCGGCGTTGCGGTGTCCGACACGTTTCTGTCGGTGGCAACACCGCTGGAAACCGTGCGGCGCAAGAAGTTCGGGCTGGATGCCGCCCGTCTTCAAGAGATCATCGCGCACCGCACCGTGGGTGGCATCGTGCTGGGCCTGCCGCGCAATATGGACGGCTCGGAAGGGCCGCGCTGCCAGTCGACCCGTGCCTTTGCCCGCAATTTCGAAAAGCTGTGGGATGGTCCGGTGACATTCTGGGACGAGCGATTGTCCACAGTCGCCGCCGAACGCGCGCTGCTTGAGGCGGATACGACACGCAAGCGTCGCTCTGAGGTGATCGATCATGTGGCGGCCGCCTATATCCTGCAGGGGCTGCTGGACCGTTTGCGCGTGCTGCGCACCAAAGCCGAGGAGACACGATGACCGCCCCCGTATGGACCCGAAACGAGATCGAAAGCCCCTGCGTGCGCATCTGCGTGGTGCATCCCGAGACCCGTCTGTGCACGGGCTGCGCGCGGTCTATCGACGAGATCGGCCGTTGGTCACGGATGAGCAGCGACGAGCGCGCGGCGATCATGGCCGAGTTGCCGGGGCGCGAGGTTGCCCCCAAGGGTCGGCGCGGCGGGCGTGCAGCGCGGTTGAAGCGTTAGGGACGCGGCAACACCTGCCAGCCCCTCAATACCCCATCGCGCGGCGCAGCATGTTCAGCGCCACCAGCACAAGAAACACCGCGAACACCCGTTTCAACGGCTGCGGGTCCATCGCGTGTGCCAGCTTTACACCCCAGGGTGCAGTGATCAGCGTCATCGCGATGATGATGCCAAAGGCCACGAAGTTCACCGCCCCCACAGTCAGCGGTGGCACCGGCATGGTCATGTCGACGAACAGAAACCCGATGACCGAAGGCACTGCGATCAGCACGCCAAAGCCTGCAGCGGTGGCCACGGCGCGGTGGATCGGCGTGTTGTAAAGGCTCATCAGCGGCACGCCAAAGCTGCCGCCGCCGATGCCCATCAGGACCGACATGAAACCGACCAGCGGCGAGAGCGCCCAGCGGCGCGGCCCTTTGGGCATTTCCTGTCCCAGCCGCCAGTGTGACCGGCCAAAGCCCATGTAAAGCCCTACAATCAGCGCCAGAACGCCAAAGATCAGCTGCAAGGTGCCCGAACGCAGTTGCGACACCAGCAACATGCCAAGGATCGCGCCGATCACGATGCCCGGAGCCCAGCCGCGCAGGATATTCCAGTCGACCGCACCCTTCTTGTTGTGGCTCAGGACCGAACGCACCGAGGTCATGATGATCGTGGCCAGCGACGTCGCCAGACACATCTGCATCAGCTGCGGTCCGTCATAGCCAAGGGTCTGGAATGCATAGAAAAACGCAGGCACCAGAACGATACCGCCGCCCACACCCAAAAGGCCCGCCAGAACGCCCGCAAAGGCTCCGATGATCATCAGCATGATCAGCATTTGCATCAAAAGCATGGTATCCGGCATCTGGTATTTTCCCCGTCTGTGTGTTCGCGCACATCTAGACCGCAGGTGGCGCGCAGTCACAAGTTCAAAGCCCCGCTTGGCAATCGGAATTTGCAGGCGTAAGCCTGCGCTGCGATGCAGCAAAACTGCGGCACGCCCCTTTTATACGCGGAGAACCCCATGTTGCGCATCGCACTTGTCCTTGGACTGCTGGTCATGATCGGCCCGTTTGCGATTGATATGTACCTGCCCGCGATGCCCGACATCGCGGCCGAGTTCGAGGTGGACGAACCTGCGGTGCAGATGACGCTGACCGCGTATTTCCTGGCCCTGGGTGTCGCACAGCTGGTTTACGGCCCGCTTTCGGATCAGACCGGACGCCGCCTGCCGGTGTTCCTGGGTCTGGGCGTGTTCTTCGTAGGCTCGGTCGGTGCGACACTGGCCGGATCGGTCGAGGCACTGGCCGGATGGCGTGCTGTTCAAGGGCTGGGTGGAGCCGCGCTGATGGTGATGCCGCGCGCAATCGTGCGCGACCTGCACACCGGCAACGAAGCGACGCGGCTGATGGCGATGATCATGCTGGTGATGTCGGTGTCGCCGATGCTTGCCCCGCTGGCGGGCAGTCTGGTGATCACTTTGGGTTCGTGGCGCACGGTCTTTGCGGTGCTGGCAGGGGCGGCTTTGCTGGGAACACTGGTGATGGGCCTGTCGCTGGGCGAGACCCTGCCGCCCGAGAAACGCACGCCGGTGCGGGTGAAATCGCTGCTGCACAATGCGGGCATCCTGTTTCGCGACCGCGGGTTTATGGGGCTTACGATGATCGGCGGCTTTGGCATGGCCAGCTTTTTCGTGTTCATCGCCTCGGCACCGTTTGTCTACGTGCAGGAATTCGGCCTGACGCCGACGCAATTCTCGCTGGCCTTTGCGGTCAACGCCGTCGGCTTTTTCGCGTCCTCGCAGATGGCGGCACCTTTGGGCCAGCGTCTGGGCATGCGCCCGCTGGTGCGCATTGGCGTGACCGGTTTCACCACCTGCGTGCTGGTGCTGTTGCTGGTCGTGGCGGCGGGGTTCCAGAACCTTGCCGTGGTGATCGTCGGACTGTTCTGCGCCAATGCCTGTCTGGGCGTGGTGATCCCCACCACGATGGTGCTGGCGCTGGATGCGCATGGCGAACGGGCTGGCCTCGCCTCGTCGCTGGGCGGCACCATGCAGATGATGGCGGGCGGCTTGATGATCGCCGCGACCGGCCCGTTCTTTGACGGCACGGTGCTGCCGATGCTGGCTGCGATTGCAATCTGCGGTGTGGCGGCGATGGGCTTTACCCTGTTCACCCTGCCGCGCCGGGTGCTGGCGTAACGCTGGCGTAAACCTCAGGCGCTTTGCGCTTCGCCCGCCTGCGTGATGTGGGTCAGCGCCTGTTCGACCAGCGCGGGCCCCGCGTCGGGGCGGTGCGCCCCTTCGGACAGTGCCCGCCGCCAGCCCCGCGCACCGGGACGCCCCGCGAACAGACCCAGCATATGTCGGGTGACCTGCTGCAGACGCCCGCCCTGCGACAGATGCCCTTCGATATAGGGCAGCATCGCGGCGACAGCCTGTTCGGGAGTGGTATCGCTGCCTGCCCCGAAAATCCGCCTGTCTGCCGCGCACAGGATATCCGCAGGCTGGTGATAGGCCGCGCGGCCGACCATGACGCCATCAAGACCGCCCTCAAGGAACGCGACCGCCTGATCCAGCGTGGTGATCCCGCCGTTGACCGAGATATGCAGATTGGGGAAAAGCCCCTTCATCTGGCGCACCAGATCATAGTCCAGCGGCGGAATATCACGGTTTTCCTTGGGGCTGAGCCCTTGCAGCCAGGCCTTGCGCGCGTGGATCGACACCCGCTCCACACCTGCGCCGACCATGCGCGACAGGAACTCGGGCAGCACTTCTTGGGGATTCTGATCGTCCACGCCGATGCGGCATTTGACTGTCACCTCAACGTCCACCGCGTCCTGCATGGCGCGCACACAGTCCGCCACCAGCGCAGGCTGGCGCATCAAAATTGCACCGAACGTGCCCGATTGAACGCGATCCGACGGGCAGCCGACGTTCAGGTTGATCTCGTCATAGCCAGCCGCCGCCCCGATCCGCGCAGCCTGCGCCAGTTCGACAGGATCGGACCCGCCCAGTTGCAGCGCCACGGGATGCTCATTGGGATGGTGGTTCAGCAGATGCAAAGCCCCGCCACGCACGAGCGCAGGCGAAGTGACCATCTCGGTATAAAGCAACGTGTTGCGCGACAGCAGACGGTGCAGATAGCGGCAGTGCCTGTCGGTCCAATCCATCAT
>JAGXHE010000119.1 GCA_024636445.1 Sulfitobacter sp. | reverse complement strand
GGTCTGGATCATCTGCGCCTGCGCGTGGGCCTGCGTGTCACTGACCGTTTGCAGCCCGCCCTGCAACTGTGCCTGCCCCATGCCCAACTGGTGCACGTTCTGCCCCAGCACCTGCATCTGCTGCGACAGCGGTATCGCCATCCGCGCAGAGCGCCCCGCCGCCCGCACCGTGGCGATCAGCAGGAACACAATCAGCAGCAGCATCAGGCCCGCGCCCGCAGCGGCCAGAACCCGCGGATCGCTCAGCGCGTAGGATTGCCCTGCAATCTCGATCATGTGCGCCCGAACAGCCGTTCGATGTCGGCCAATTTCAGTTCCACATAGGTGGGTCGCCCGTGGTTGCACTGACCGGAATGCGGCGTCGCCTCCATCTCGCGCAGCAGGGCATTCATCTCTTCGGCGCGCATCCAGCGCCCCGACCGGATCGAGCCGTGACAGGCGACGCGACTGAGGATCGCCTCGATCCGCGCCTGCACGGTCTGGCTGCTGCCCAGATCGTCCAACTCGTCCAGAATATCCTTGATCATCGCCTCGGCGTTGACCTCACCCAGAATCGCGGGCGTTTCGCGCACGGCGATGGCTCCGCCGCCAAAGGCCTCGATCCCCAGCCCCAACCGCGCCAGATCCTCCGCCAGTTCCAGCAGACGCGCGCAATCGTTGTGGCTTAGCTCGACAATCTCGGGGATCAGCAGCGCTTGGGCCGCGACGCCGGTGTCGGCCATCTGGCGTTTGAGCTTCTCGTAAACCAGCCGCTCATGGGCCGCGTGCTGATCGACGATCACCATGCCCGTGGCGGTCTGCGCGATGATGTAATTCTCGTGCACTTGGCCCCGCGCCGTGCCCAGCGGCAGGTCGTGCGGATCGCTGTCCTGCACAGGCGCGGGCGCTGCCACCTGCCCGCTGTAATCATGCGCCATCTCGGCAAAGCCACCGTGCTGCGGCGTCTGATAGGGGGCCGCGCGCAGGCCAAGGCTGGGCCGGTCCATCTGATAGATACGCGGTGCGCCCGCATCAGCACGCTCCGGCTGCATCGCCTCCAGCACGCCGCCCGCCACGGTCGACGACGCACGGTGCCCCGCACCCGCCAGCGCATGACGCAGCGCCGAAACGATCAGCCCGCGCGCCAATGCCGGATCGCGAAACCGCACCTCGGATTTCGCCGGGTGCACGTTCACGTCCACCAGTGTCGGGTCGCAGTCCAGAAACAGCGCCGCCGCCGGATGCCGATCACGGCTGAGGAAATCGAAATAGGCCCCGCGCAGCGCCCCCACCAGCAGCTTGTCCCGCACGGGCCGCCCGTTGACGAACAGGTACTGCGCCACGGCGGAACCGCGCGAATAGGTCGGCAACGCTGCATACCCCGTCAGATGCAGCCCGTCGCGTTCCGCATCGATCGCCAGCGCATTGTCGGCAAATTCGCGCCCCAGCACCGTCGACAGCCGCCCGTGCAGCGCGTCGAACATATCGCCCGACTGCGCCTCGGCCACAAACACCGTGCGCGGGCTGTCGTTGGAGATATCGCGCAATTCAAACCGCACGAAGGGCTCTGCCATCGCCAGCCGCTTGATGATGTCGGTGATCGCCTGCGCCTCGGCGCGGTCGGTGCGCATGAACTTCAGCCGCGCGGGTGTGGCGAAGAACAGATCGCCCAAGGTGACGACAGTGCCCGTGTTCAGCGCCACCGGGCGGACGTTGCCCATCGCACCGCCCTCGACCTTGATCTGGAACGCATCCGCACCGGGCACCCGGCTTGAAATGCTCAACCGACCCACCGCACCCAGACTGGGCAATGCCTCGCCGCGAAAGCCGAAGGTGTGGATGTTCAGCAGGTCCGAGCCGTCGATCTTGGACGTCGCATGACGGCTCAGCGCCAGCGCCAGATCACCGCCCGCGATACCGCAGCCGTCATCTGTCACGCGGATCAGTGTCTTGCCGCCGTCGGCAATGTCGATGGTCACGCGCCGCGCACCGGCGTCCAGCGCATTTTCAACCAGTTCCTTGACCGCAGAGGCGGGCCGTTCGACCACCTCGCCTGCGGCAATGCGATTGATCGCGCCCTCGTCCAGCTGCCGGATAACCGGGCGCAGGTCGCTGATATTGTTGTTTGCTACGGCCATGACGCCATATCTAGCACGCCAAGCGCCGATTCTAAAAGCACGAAGCCCGAGTTATCCACCGGCCTTTCTCAGCGCCTCAGGCCGCAGCAAAGCCTTTGTCCAGCGCCGAGATAATCTGACCAACCTCGGTCTCGGTGATGATCAGCGGCGGTGACATCAGGATGTTGCTGCCCCCCAGACGCACCATCACGCCATTTTCATAGGCGGTTTTGTGGATACGTTTCATCGTGTCCATGTCCATCGGCGTCTTGTTGATCGTCTCGCTGACCAGCTCGACCCCCGTCATCAGCCCGTGCCCGCCGCGCACATCGCCGATGAAATCGTATTTCTCGGCCAGTTTCAGCATCCCTTCGTATAGTTGGGTGCCGCGCGCCGCCGCGTTGGTTCTGGTGTCCAGCCGCAGGGTTTCCGACAGGCAGGCCGTGACCGCCGCCGCGCCCACCGGATGCGCCGAATAGGTATAGCCGTGATAGATCGCACCGGTCTCGTCCGCCGTCTCAAACACCTGCGCCACCTCTTCGCTCAGCAGGGCCGCACCGACAGGGAAGTATCCCGACGTGATGCCCTTGGCCGTGCACATCATGTCCGGCTTGACGCCCCAATGGCGGCTGCCCGACCAGTCGCCGGTACGGCCAAAGCCGGTGATCACCTCGTCCGCAATCAACAAAATCCCGTGGCGGTCGCAAATCTCGCGCATCAGCGCCATAAAGCTGGCGTCGGGCACGATCACACCGCCTGCGCCCTGGATCGGCTCCATGATAAACGCGGCGATGCTGCCCGCGCCCTGGAACAATATTTCGTCCTCCATCGCGGCGGCAATGTTCTGCGCCAGAAACACCGGATCGGTTTCGCCGTAGGGGTTGCGATAGGTATAGGGCGCGGGAAGGTGAAAACAGCCCGGCATCAGCGGCTCGTAATTCGCCCGAAAGCGGTTGTTGCCGTTGACCGAGGCACCGCCGAAATGCGTGCCGTGATAGCCCTTTTTCAGGCTCAGGAACTTGGTTCGTCCCGGTTCGCCCTTGATCCGGTGATATTGCCGCGCAAGTCGCAGGCAGGTTTCCACGCTGTCGGACCCGCCCGAGGTAAAGAACACGCGGCCGATGCCGTCGTGCTCGAAAAATTCGCGCACCGCATAGCTGGCTTCGATGGCCGCCGGGTTCGATGTGCCCGAAAAGGCCGAGTAATAGGGCAGGTCATAAAGCTGCTTGGCAATCGCCTCTTTCACCACATTGTTGGAATAGCCCAGGTTCACACACCAAAGCCCGCCCACGGCATCGACCGTCTGGTGCCCGTCGATGTCGGTGATTGACGAATTTTCCGCCTTGGTGATGATCGTCGGCGCGTGGGCCAGCGCATCGCCGGGGTGGCCCATCGGATGAAACATGTGGCGCGCATTGTTGGCGCGCAGGAAATTGTCGTCTTTCATGGCGGGACCCTCCGGTTTGTGTTTGCGCCGAGTCAGCCACGAAATGCCCGAAGGGGCAAGACAACAGTGGGAGCACCCGTCTGGCGAAATCCTTTTGCGCTTCGGACGCGGCTGTGGTCAATCTGGGCCAAACACAGGAGAAAACGCAATGGCCTCGGGATATCTGACAACGCATGTTCTGGACACCAGCACCGGCAAACCCGCCGCCGGTCTTTCCATCACGCTCTATCGCTACGAGGCGACAGCCAAGGTCAAGGTGTCGCATATGGTCACCAATGCCGACGGGCGCACCGACAGCCACATCCTGCCCGCAGAAGGCTTTCGCGAAGGCCAGTACGAGCTGGAATTCGAAGCAGGCGATTACTTTGACGCCATCGGCGTGCCTGCTGAACACCCGCGTTTCCTCAACCGTATTCCGATCCGTTTCGGCATCTCGGACGTCGATTCGCATTACCACGTGCCGCTGTTGCTTTCGCCGTTCGGCTATTCGACCTATCGCGGCAGCTAGCGTCGGGCCAATTAACGTCGGGCAGGCCCCATAAGAGCAGCACAGGCGAGCAACACGCCCGACACCGTGGCGATCATGCCTGCAGCGCTGACAGAATCCGCAGCGCCCAGCCACAGCGGGCCGTAGCCTGCCAGCACATAGCCCGACACCGCAGCCACCGTTGCGAACAGAACCGACCATGCCACTTGGGCCTCCAGCCGGTTCGTCATCAGCCGCGCCGCAGCCGGTGGGCAAATGAACATCGCGATCACGATGATACTGCCCACGGCATCAAAGGCCGCCACCGCCGCAATCGCCGCGACCACCACCAGCGCCAGCCCCAACGGCCCGGTGCGCAGCCCTATGGTTCGGGCAAACCCTTCGTCGAAGGTCGAGATTTTCAGGGGCCGCCAGAACACCGCGATGAACAGCGCCACCACCACCAGCGCGCCCGCCATCCGCGGCAGTTCGACCGGCAGATAGGCCAGCGCCTGAGGGTCCAACAGCGACGACCAGCCGGTCGCGTCCAGCCAGATCAGGCTTTCCAGATTGCCGTACAGCGCGTGTTCCACGTCCAGATGCACAGCAGACGTGTCCGACATCTCCAACAGCAGAACACCGCCCGCGAACATGGTGGTAAAGACCACACCCATCGCGGCGCCCGGCTCGATCTTGCCCAGCCGCCGGATCGCTTCGATCGCGGCCACGGCGACCAGTGCTGCACCCGCAGCGCCCAGCAGCATGGGAACACTGGCGACCACGCCGGTCAGCAGAAACGCCACCACAATCCCCGGAAGAACGACATGGCTGATGGCATCGCCGATCAACGCCTGCCGCCGCAGCAGCAGAAAGTTCCCCGGCAGCGCACAGGCCACGGCGACACAGATACCGATCAGCATCGGAACCAGCGACAGCGGGACGAACTCGGACCCGGTCATGGCATCGCCCCCTGCGGCGCGGGCAGTCGTGCATCGATTTCACGTATCTGGTCGGCGGTCAGAACCTTTTGCATTTCGGTCAGCCCATCGTAACGCTCTGCGGCTGCGGCATAGGCCTGATCGTTGCGCACCACGTGCCAGCGGGCCTCGTCCAGCAGCGCACGGGCCGCATGGGCGCGGCCTTTCTCGGTCGCTACACCGTCGCCGCGCATCAGCCCGCGCTGCTCCATCAGACGCTGGGTCAGACGCTCATAGATCGGCTGGCCTTGTGCCAGCGCCAGCAGTCCCTGCCGCAGGTGCACCCGGCGTTGATACTGGCGGTGGTGCAGCACAGAAGACACCACGCCGCGCCCCGGTGCGCACAGCAGAGAAATCAAGAACAGCGCAGCGCCGACCAGCACGATAATCGGCCCCGTCGGCACATCGGGCACCGCCGCCGAGATTGCAGCCCCGATATACCCCGACAGCCCGCCGACGATGCCTGCACCCAGCAAGACACGGTCGACCCGCTCAGTCCAGAATCGCGCGGTGACCGGCGGGATGATCAACAGCGCCACGATCAGGATCAGCCCCACGATCTTCAGCCCCACAACCGTAACAGCCAGAACGATTGCCATCATCGCCAGATCAATGCGGTCCACGTTGCGCCCCGTGGCGCGGGCAAAGTCTGGATCGAACGCCACCAGCGTCAGCGGCCGTCGCAAGATCAGCACCAGCGCCAGCGTCAGCGCCGCCGCCAAGGCCAGCACCAGCGCATCGCTTTGCAACATTCCGGCGGTCGATCCCAACAGAAACCCTTCCAGCCCCGCCTGTCGCCCGCTGGTCATGGTCTGGATATAGGTCAGCACCACGATACCAAAGCCGAAGAACACCGACAGAACCGCACCGATCGCCGCATCTTCGGCCAGCCGCGTGCGGGTGCTCAGCCAGTTCACGCAGAGCAATCCGATGGCCGCTGACACAGCACCCCCCGTCAGCAACCCCACCAGATTGCGCCCGTCACCGCCAAGGCCCACCATCACCACAAAGGCCAGCCCGACGCCCGGAAGGGTCGCGTGGCTGATCGCGTCGCTGACCAGCGCGCGCTTGCGCAAGAACAGAAACGACCCGCCCACGCCGGCGGCGATGCCCAGAATCGCCGCCCCCAGCGTCACCAGCGTGGCGTTATAGCCAAGGCCGAGAAACAGCGCCTCCCAGATCATCGGGCAGAGGTCCCGGCAGACGTCGTGACCAGCGTTTCAGCCAGCGCATCCATCTGCGCCCCGGCCAGCCGTCCGCCATAAGCGGTTTGCAGGTTCTCTTCGGTAAACGTCGTCTCGACCGGCCCTTCGGCCACGGCCTGGGTATTGATCAGGAACACATCGTCGAAATATGCGCGCACGGTGCTGAGGTCGTGATGCACCGCAACCACCGTCTTGCCCGCGTCGCGCAACCCCTTGAGCACAGTGATGATCGCCTGCTCGGTGGCGGCGTCCACACCGGCAAAGGGCTCGTCCAGCAGATACAGATCAGCACCCTGCGCCAGTGCGCGCGCCAGAAACACCCGCTGCTGCTGACCGCCGGACAATTGCCCGATCTGGCGGGTGGCGAAATCGGTCATGCCGACACGGTCCAGACAGTCCATCGCCTGCGCGCGGTGCTTGGGCTTCACGCGGCCCAGCAGACCCAGCTGGCCGTACATGCCCATCAGAACCACGTCGATCACGCGGGTCGGAAAATCCCAGTCGACACTCGCGCGCTGCGGCACATAGGCGATGTGATCACGCCGCCACGCGACCGGCTGGCCCAGCACGGTAACAGTGCCCGCCAGCGGTTTCATGATACCCAACGCAGCCTTCAGCAGGGTCGATTTGCCCGCACCGTTCGGCCCGATGATCGCCGTCATATGCCCCGCCCGCACGGTCATATCCACCGAGAACACCGCAGGCTTCTGCCCATAGGACACGGTCAGCCCGCGCACGGCCAGCGGGCTTGCCAAACGGCGCTCCGCGTCGGTCACGGTCCCGTTGTCGCGTGCAAGTTTGACGCTCATGGTTCAGGCTCCCGGCTTCAATTGGCCGGACATGCCGCCCGATGGCACGTCTGCACCCAGCGCACGCGCGATGGTCGTCACATTGTGGTCGATCATGCCGATATAGGTGCCTTCATAGGTGCCGTCCTGCCCCATCGCGTCGCTGAACAGCTCGCCGCCGATGCGCACCTGATGGCCACGGGCTTCGGCCCCTTCGACCAGCGCGCGCATGTTGCGATCCGAGACCGAGGTTTCGACAAACACCGCACTCAGCCCGCGGGTCACGATGGTATCCACAAGCGCGCTGATCCGGTTCAGACCCGCTTCGCTTTCGGTCGAGATCCCCTGAATCCCGATCACCTCGAACCCGTAGGCCCGCCCGAAATAGCCAAAGGCATCATGGGCGGTGAGCAAAACGCGCTGCTCTGGCGGAACCTGCCCCAGCGTGGCGCGCGCATATTCATCCAGCGCGCGCAGACGATCCACATAGGCAAGCGCGTTGGCGGCAAACACCTGCGCCATCTCGGGGCGCACCTTACCCAGCACGCGACCGATTTCGGTCACCACACCGATGAACAGGTCGGGGGCCATCCAGACATGCGGATCAAACCGGTCTTCGTAATCCGCATTGCTCAGCAATATATCCTTGGGCAGCGCCTCGGCCACGGCAAAGACCTGCCTCTGTCGCGCCAGATTGTGAAAGAACTCTTCCATCTGCGCTTCGAGATACAGCCCGTGCCACAGGGTCACATCGGCGCGGGTCATCGACACGATATCGCTGCGGGTCTGCCGGTAAGAGTGCGGATCGACCCCCGGCCCCATCAGCGCCTTGACGGTGACCGCATCGCCGCCGATCTGGCGGACGACATCGGCGATCATGCCGGTGGTGGCCACCACGTCCAATGGCGTGGCGGCAAATGCGGGACGGGACAGCGCGCTGACGGTCAGGGCGGCAAGACCACCCAAAGCGGCGCGGCGGGACAGGACAAATCTGTGAGTGTTGTGGTTCATAGGCCTAATATGCGAACCATTCGCAACAAGTCAAGGTTTTTGCGAACGGCTCGCAACTAATCACCCGACTGCGTGTTTTTCAACCATACAGGCCGGCCCACGCCATTCGCCCGGGTCACAGGCTGACGCCGCGCCGCATCTTGCGCTTGACCAGCGCACATGCCAGTTTTCAGACCTTGTTCCCTTGAAGGTGACCCCATGCTTCAACCCGCCACCACATCACAGGACGCGCACCTGCCGCAGCTGACCCTGACCCGCAATCCGGGGATGGATCTGGACATGAACTGGGTCCGCTCGGTGCAGGCCAACACCTCGGCCATCGAACGGCGCGCAGCGACATTGCCTGCCCGCCGCTCGGTCAAAAAAGATTATCAGGCGGCATGGCTGCTCAAGGCGATCACCTGTATCGACCTGACCACCCTGTCCGGCGACGACACCGCCGCCCGCGTCCGCCGCCTGTGCGCCAAGGCGCGCCATCCGGTCAACGCGCAGGTTCTGGCGGCCCTAGACATGCCGGGCATCACCACAGGTGCTGTCTGCGTCTATCACGAGATGGTCGAAACCGCCGTTGCCGCACTGGATGGTTCGGGCATTCCCGTCGCCGCCGTCTCGACCGGGTTTCCCGCAGGGCTGTCGCCCTTCGATCTGCGCATCGAGGAAATCCGCCGCAGCGTCGCCGCCGGTGCCTCCGAGATCGACATCGTGATCTCGCGTCGGCACGTTCTGGAAGGCAACTGGCAGGCGCTCTACAACGAAATGCGCGAAATGCGCGCCGCCTGCGGCGATGCCCACATCAAGGCGATCCTTGCCACCGGCGAGCTGGGCACATTGCGCAACGTCGCGCGCGCCTCGCTGGTGTGCATGATGGGCGGCGCGGACTTCATCAAGACGTCCACCGGCAAGGAAAGCGTGAACGCCACCCTTCCCGTCAGCCTGACCATGATCCGCGCGATCCGCGATTATCAGGCGGCCACCGGCATCCACGTCGGCTACAAACCCGCAGGCGGCATTTCCAATGCCAAGGACGTGATCACCTACCTTGCCCTGATCAAGGAAGAGCTGGGCGCACGCTGGCTGCAACCCGACCTGTTCCGCTTTGGCGCGTCGTCCCTGCTGGGCGATATCGAACGCCAGCTCGAACACCACATCACCGGCAACTATTCTGCCGCTCACCGCCATCCGATGGGATAACGTCATGACCGTGAAAGAGATTTTTCAGACGATGGACTATGGCCCCGCCCCCGAATCCGCCGCCGAGGCGTTGACATGGCTTGTCGATCAGGGGGACCGTTTCGGCCACTTTATCGACGGAAGCTTTACCAAGCACGCAAATGGCTTTGACAGCCGCAACCCCGCCACCGGCGAAGTACTGGCAAGCCTGACCCAGGCCAGCCAGACAGACGTGGACAGCGCAGTATCCGCCGCGCGCAAGGCCCAGCCCAAGTGGGAAAAGCTCGGCGGTCCGGGCCGCGCGCGCTTCCTCTATGCCATCGCGCGGCTGCTGCAAAAACACAGCCGTCTGTTTGCGGTCCTTGAAACGCTCGACAACGGCAAACCGATCCGCGAAAGCCGCGATATCGACGTGCCGCTGGCGCAACGGCATTTCTACTATCACGCGGGCATGGCCCAGCTGATGCAGGACGCGCTACCCGACCGGGTGGCGCTAGGCGTGTGCGGCCAGATCATCCCGTGGAACTTTCCGCTGCTGATGCTGGCATGGAAAATCGCACCGGCGCTGGCGATGGGCAACACCGTGGTGCTGAAACCTGCGGAATACACATCGCTGACAGCACTGCTGTTCGCCGACATCTGCCGACAGGCGGGTCTGCCAGCGGGCGTCGTCAACATCGTCACCGGCGACGGGGCCGTGGGCGAAATGATCGTGAACGCCGACGTCGACAAGGTGGCCTTTACCGGCTCGACAGCCGTGGGCCGCCGCATCCGCGAGGCGACAGCAGGCACCGACAAGGAACTGACGCTGGAGCTGGGCGGCAAATCCCCCTACATCGTCTTCGACGACGCCGATCTGGATTCCGCCGTCGAGGGGCTGGTCGATGCCATCTGGTTCAATCAGGGCCAGGTCTGCTGCGCCGGTTCGCGCCTGCTGGTACATGAACCCGTGGCGGAACGGTTCTATGCCAAGCTGCGCGCCCGCATGGACAAGCTGCGCATCGGCAACCCGCTGGACAAGAGCATCGACGTGGGTGCCATCGTCGATCCCGCCCAGCTGAAAACCATCACCGACATGGTCGCCGCCAACAGCGATGGCGACATGCACCAGACGGCTTGTGACATGCCTGCACAGGGCTGCTTTTACCCGCCAACGCTGATCACCGGCCTCGATACTGCACACCCGCTGATGCAAGAGGAAATCTTTGGCCCCGTGCTGGTCGCCACCACCTTCCGCACCCCCGCCGAAGCGATTGAGCTGGCCAACAACACCCGCTACGGGCTGGCCGCGACCCTGTGGACCGAGAACATCAACCTCGCACTCGACGTGGCCCCTAAACTCGCCGCAGGCGTGGTCTGGACCAACGCCACCAACCTGTTCGACGCAGCCGCAGGCTTTGGCGGCGTGCGCGAAAGCGGCTTTGGCCGTGAAGGCGGCTGGGAAGGGCTAGGCTCCTATACCAAACCGAAAGACACCGGCAAAACCCTGCCACAAATCGCTCCGTTCGAGGGCGACAAAGGCCCGTCCGATGGCATCGACCGCACCGCCAAGCTGTACATCGGCGGCAAACAGGCGCGTCCCGATGGCGGCTATTCGGCCCCGGTCTACGCAAAGAACGGCACGCTTCTGGGCCACGCCTCGCAATCAAACCGCAAGGATGTGCGCAATGCGGTGGAAGCGGCGCAGGCCGCCAAAGGCTGGGGCAAATCCACCGGCCACCTGCGCGCGCAAATCCTGTACTACATTGCCGAAAATCTGTACGCCCGCGCCGATGAATTCGAAGCCCGTCTGAACACCCTCCAGGGCGGCAAGACCGGCGCGCAAGAGGTACGCGACAGCATCGACACCCTGTTCACCGCCGCAGCCTGGGCAGACAAATACGACGGTCAGGCACACGGCGTCCCGATCCGTGGCGTGGCACTGGCGATGAAGGAGCCCACAGGCGTGATCGCGGCTCTATGCCCCGACGCGCATCCGCTGCAGGGCCTCGTGTCGCTGATGGCCCCGGCCATCGCGATGGGCAACCGCGTGATCATGGCGCCCTCGCAACCCTTTTCGCTGGTCGCCACCGACTTTTACCAGATCCTCGACACTTCGGACGTGCCCGCAGGCGTGGTCAACATCCTGACAGGCCCGCACGACGCGCTGGCAGAGACGATGGCCCGCCACATGGACATCGACGCGGTCTGGTCCTTCTCGGACCCCGCCCTGTCGGAAACCATCCGCAAAGGCTCGGCCAGCAACCTCAAACGCACATGGATCGGCACCAGCCTGCCCGCCATGCGCGACACGCTGGCCGCCGCCACGGAAATCAAGAACATCTGGATCCCCTACGGCGAATAACCCTGATTTCTTTTGGCAAAAAATCGTTTCGGGATTTATTTGAACCAGATTTTCGCTGCCTCTCACTGCGTTCGAACGCGAAAACCGGTATTAGATTGTATTCAGTTCTCCCGAAACGCTCGATATCCCGGAGTCTGAGGCAGAGCCTCAGCAACAACGCCCGCCAAAGGCGGGCGTTGTCATCTAAATCAAACCAAATTCACTCAGGCAGCGGCCCGGTCTCCAGCCCCTCGGGCTGACCGACCACCACGAAATGCAGCCCATCAGGGGTTAGCAATTCGTCCGCCACCCGTGTCACATCGTCCATCGTCACGGCCTCGACCCGCGCGTTGCGCGTGGCGATATAGTCGATCGGCAGGCCCAACATCTGCATCCCCACCATGATCCGCGCAATCGGCGCATTGCCATCGAACCGCAGCGGGTAGGCGCCGGTCAGATAGGTCTTGGCATCACGCAACTCGTCTTCGGTGACGCCTTGGCTGGCGGCTTTGGCCCATTCGTCGCGGATCACGGCAATCGCTTCCCCGATCCGCTCGTTGGCCGAAGCCACGCGCCCCATGTACACGGCGGCGTAATCGCGCGGCGCCAGATAGGAATAGACACCATAGGTCAGACCGCGCTTTTCGCGCACTTCGGTCATCAGGCGGCTTTCGAAAGACCCGCCCCCCAAGACCTGGTTCAACACGGTCGCCGCAAAGAAATCGGGATCTTCCTGCGCCATGCCAGCCTGACCAAAAAGCGCCACGGACTGCGGCGTCTCGTAGTCGATCACGGTCACGCCCGCAGGGATGTCCAACTCTGCCATCTGGGGCAACGGGGCGCCGGTCTCCGGCAGATCGCCCAGCAGCTCGTCCAGCAGCGGGCCCAGCTCTTCGGGCGTGATGTCACCCACGACACCCACATACAGCCGATCCTTCGCCAGCACCGCCTTATGCGCGGCCACCAGATCGTCGCGTGTCAGCGCGCTGACACTTTCAAGGGTGCCACTGTAAGACGTGGCGTATGGGTGACCACCATAGGCCAGCGTGTCAAAAGCACGGGCGGCCAGCTCGTCGGGATCCTTTTCGTCGGACAAAAGCCCGGTCAGCACCTGCTGGCGCACACGCTCCACAGCTTCAGACGAAAACGCAGGCTCCAGAAGCGACGCACGCAACAGGTCCACCGCCGCATCGCGGTTCTCGGTCAGAAAGCGGGCCGAGACAGACAGCGCATCATCGCCCACATCATAGCCGAACGAGGCCGCCAGCCCCTCCAGCGCGCGGGCAAAGGCACGGGCGTCCATGTCGGCAGCACCCTCTTCCAAGAGCCCTGTCATCAGGTTGGTCGCACCCCGTTTGCCCGGAGCGTCCAGCGACGCGCCGCCCCGAAACCGCAGCTCCAGCGCGGTGAAGGGAATCGTGGGTTCCTGCACCAGCCAGGCGGTGATTCCGCCGGGGCTGACAACTTCGGTGATCTCGACATCGGCACGGGCGGGCAGCGCCAGCACCACCGCCATCATCATCGCAAGAATATATCTCATTGAACTGCCTCCACGGGTTTGGTCAGCCAACCTGTCACCGAGCCTTCGATGCGCAGCACCGATGCTGCGGCGGCCATGATGTCCTCTTGGGTCACCGCTTGCAGCACATCGGGCCAAGCCTGCACGTCCTCTACCGTCAGCCCAGACGTCAGCGCCGCACCATAGCGATTTGCCACCCCGTCGGCATCGTCACGCGAATAGATTTGCTGGGCGCGCAATTGCAGCTTGATACGCTCCAGTTGCTCAGCATCGACGCCATCCACCATGAAACTGGCCAGCGCCTCGTCCATCGCGTCTTCGGCGTCTTGCAGGCTGACACCGGGGCCGGGCAGCACAACCATGTCAAAGGTCGTGTCATCCAGCGAAACGCCACGGTAAAACGCGCCCGAGTAGACGGCAACCTGAGTGTCGAACTGCAATTTCTCAGCCAGATAGGACGTGGTCCCGCCGCCCAGTATCTCGGCGAGGATCGTCAATGCCGCCGCCTCTTCTTGTGCACCGGCATCACGCTCTGGCGCGATATACGACCGGCTGACATAGGGCTGCGCCACGCGCGCGTCGCGAAAGATCACCCGACGCTCTGCATTTTGCGGCGGCTCTTCGGTGCGCAGACGTTCGGGCAGGTCGGGCTCTGCGGGGATCACACCGTAATGGGTTTCGGCCAACTGCCTGACCTCGTCGGGATCGACGTCACCCGCGATCACCAGGATCGTATTGTTGGGCGAATAATAGATGTCGTAAAAGCTCAGCGCATCCTCAAGATCCAGCGTCCGCATCTCGTGCATCCAGCCGATGATCGGAACGCCGTAGCGGTGGTTCAGGTACTGCGCCGCGTTCATCTGTTCACCGAACAGCGCTTGCGGGTTGTTCTCGGTGCGCTGGTTGCGCTCTTCGATGATGACGTCGCGCTCGGTTTCGATGTTCTCGGGCGTCAGACGGAGGTTCTCCATCCGGTCCGCTTCCATCTTCATCATCAGGCCCAGCCGGTCAGCGGCGACGCGCTGGTAATAGGCAGTGTAATCGTAGCTGGTAAAGGCGTTGTCACGCCCGCCATTGGCCGCGACCGTGGCCGAGAATTCACCGGCCTCCATCGTGTCGGTGGCCTTGAACAGCAGGTGTTCCAGAAAATGCGCCACGCCCGACGATCCCTTGGGCTCGTCCGCCGACCCGGCCTTGTACCACAGCATGTGGGTCACGACGGGGGCGCGATGGTCTTCGACCACCACAACCTGCATGCCGTTGTCCAACGCGAAGGTGGTGACGTTTTCGTTTGCTTCACTTGCCGCCCATGCTGCCATTGGCAACAGGGCTGCGATCAATGCCGTAACGGCGCGCAGTTTGGTCATCCTCGGTCCTATATCGGTCGCTGTTCAGATGTCAGATGGCCACGCTGCCGCGATGTTCAAGCGCGGTGCCGTGTTTGTGACTAGTCGCGAAACCGGGTATCGGCGGGTGGCGCGGTCGGTGTGGGCACTCCGGCACGGCGATAGGCGCTTGCCACCTTGTTCGGATCAAGTGCCTGATTTTTATACGCTTGATTGTAACGATCCACCGGCACGATGCGATATTGGGTAAAGCGCCCGCGCCGCTTGCGGAATGCCTCGTCCTCGGTCGACAATGTCGCACGGATATCTGCGGTGCGGCCAAAGCGGCTGGCGTGGTTGACCACGGCACCGTCGCGCGCGGGCACGGCCCCCGTGGGCGAGCCGCGACGCCCCCCCAATGTGCTGACGCTTTCGTCAAGCGGGCGCAGATCGACAAGATTCGCCTGACCGGGGGTCGGTACAGGAAGCGCGGAATAGCTATCGGGTTCTTCCAGCGGCTTGGACGGGGTCACGATGAACTCGTCCGGGCCATCGGATGTGCCACGCAGATCGCGCAAACCTGTGTTTGCGCAGGCTCCCAAAGCCAGCGCTACCGTCATTGCCATCAGTCCGCGTACCAGGCGCATTGCCGTCTCCCACCAATTGCCCAAACGGGGCCTTTGCCCACTGACTTATCGCAGCAGGCGGGGCAATGTCACGCCCGCTTTTTATCTTGCGCGAAAATCACCAACCCGATTGCGCCTGCAAATATAAAGATATCGCCGACATTGAACACAAACGGGTTGTTGATGCCACAGCACGACATGTTCAGAAAATCCAGAACATAGCCATAGAGCACACGGTCCACGACATTGCCCAGTGCGCCGCCGATCAGCAGCCCCGCACTGACGAACACCACGGGTCTTTGCTGCGCGTCGCGCAACCACCACAGGACGGCGGCGCAGATCAGCACAGCCAGCACGATCAGAATCCACCGTCCCGCATCGCCCGCGCCATCCATCAGGCCAAAGTTGATGCCCCGGTTTTCGCCATAGCGAAAGTTCAGCACCGGCGGCCACACGTCGATCGCGCGCACCCGCCACAGCTGCATATTGTGCACCACGACATATTTGCTGACCTGGTCCAGCAGCAGCGCGATCAGCGCAGATATGGCAATCAGTCGCATATCAGTGCCGGAAGTGGCGCATGCCGGTCAGCACCATCGCCAGACCGGCCGCGTCCGCCGCCGCGATCACCTCGTCGTCGCGCATAGAGCCGCCCGGCTGGATGATCGCGGTCGCCCCCGCTTCGGCGGCGGTGATCAGACCGTCAGCAAAGGGAAAGAACGCATCCGAGGCCACGACCGACCCTTGGGTCAGCGGCTGCGACAGGCCCAGAACCTCGGCCATGTCCTGCGCCTTGCGCGCGGCGATGCGCGTACTGTCCACGCGGCTCATCTGGCCCGCGCCGACGCCCACGGTCGCCCCGTCCTTGACGTAGATGATCGCGTTCGATTTGACGTGTTTCGCCACCGTCCAGGCGAACAGCAGATCGTTCATTTCCTGCTCGGACGGTGCGCGCTTGGTCACGACCTTCAGATCGTCGCGGCTGATCCGGCCCACGTCCTTGTCCTGCACCAGAAACCCACCCGACACCTGCCGCACGGCCAAGGCCAAGGCGGCGGCGCCGGCTGTGGCCAGACCATCGGTAGTCAGCAGACGCAGGTTTTTCTTTTGGCTAAAAATATCCATTGCCTCTTCGCTGGCACCGGGCGCGATGACGACTTCGGTAAAGATACCGGTGATCTCGCGCGCCGTGTCAGCGTCCAGCGGCTGGTTCAGAGCGATGATCCCGCCGAAGGCGCTCGTCCGGTCGCAGTCGAACGCACGGGCGTAGGCCTCTTTCAACGTCGCCCCACGCGACACGCCGCAAGGGTTGGCGTGTTTGATGATCGCGCAGGCGGGGCCTTGGGCCGGGTCAAACTCGCTGACCAGTTCGAACGCCGCGTCGGTGTCGTTGATGTTGTTATAGGACAGCTCCTTGCCCTGATGCTGCTGCGCTGTCGCAACACCCGCACGCGCGCTGCCGTCGGTGTAGAACGCCGCCGCCTGATGGGGGTTCTCGCCATAACGCAACCCTTGGGCCAGAGTGCCCGCAAAGCTGCGGCGACGCGGGGTGCCGCCGACTTGCGCAGCCATCCACGTGCTGACCGCCGTGTCATAGGCCGCTGTACGCCCATAGGCCGTCTGTGCCAGACGTTGCCGCAGGGCGTAGGTGGTCTGACCGTCGTTGGCCTCCAACTCCGCCAACACCACGTCGTAATCTTCCACGTCCACCACGATGTTCACGAATCCGTGGTTCTTTGCCGCCGACCGGATCATCGCGGGGCCGCCGATGTCGATGTTTTCGATCACCTCGTCGTAGGCCGCACCCTTGGCCACGGTTTCCTCGAACGGATAGAGGTTCACCACCACCAGATCGATCGCGCCGATCCCGTGGGCATCCATCGCCGCACGGTGGTCGGCATTGTCGCGCAGCGCCAGCAGACCGCCGTGAACGACAGGGTGCAGCGTCTTGACCCGCCCGTCCATCATCTCGGGGTATCCAGTCACCTCGGCCACGTCCCGCACCGTCAAACCCGCCGCGCGCAGCGCCGCAGCAGTTCCACCGGTGCTGAGCAACTCAACCCCCCGCGCGGCCAAAGCCTGACCGAACGGCACAAGGCCGGTCTTGTCAGAGACGGAAATCAGCGCACGGCGCACGGGATAGAGGTCAGTGGTCATTATACTCAGCAGCCTTTTTGCGGCCTAATCGGCCATATCAAGTTCGTCACGGGACAGGTCCCTGATGCCAATGGCAGTCTCCTGCGCCTTGGACAAGGACCAGCGAATGCGCGTGGCATACTGCATTGCGCGCCCCATGAGAACGATCTGTTGCGTCGCACGCGGCTTTAATCGGCCCTTTTCCAGGTAAACGCTTGGGTCCAAAAGCAATTCATAATTGCCATCATGGCGAAAAACCCAGATTTCACCGCTTTTCAGCGCCATCGAGATCGCCGCACCGCCCAGATCGAGGGTCGCGTCGACCTCGGGGTGCAGGTGAAAGCGGACCGCAAAAGGCACGCCTTGCAGCTTGCCTGCGTCCAGAACGCGGTCAAAGCGGCGCTTGCCGGTGTCCTCAAGCGCCAGCAACATATCCTCGCCCGCCATGCCCCGCCCGTCAAAGGTCAGCTCCAGCATTCGCGCATGGGTCAGCCCGTGGGTGCTGACAAATCCGTCATGCCCGCCCTCGAACCTGATGCCGTCATAGGCCTGGCTCATCTCGACGGGCACCTCCTTTGGGGTGTCGACCAGAATTTCGGTGGCCCCCGAGCGATCGGCATCGCCCAGTCGCGCGCTGGAATAGCCGTCCAGCACCAGCGTGCTGTGCGACGGTGTCGCCCGCCCTGCCCGCCGCCATTCCGATCCGAACGATCCGCCGGGTCCGCAGTTCACAATCAGCGGTCGCCGCCCCGAGGTCAGCTCGAACGCCAGCGTCGAGGCATGTGCATTGCGGCTGGTCCTGCCCGTGGCGGGCGGGCTTGCATCTACGATCACGCTGGTGCGCCCCGCGCTCAGCCGTGCATAGCCCATCGACAGCCCACCCGCTTGTCGTGTCTTGACCCCGCTGGCCGCCAGCGCGTGATCCAGCCAGCCCTCCTGCCCGCGCCCGCCCCCATGAAACCTCGCCAGTGCGCCGTCGGAATGGCGCAGGGTACGCAATGTGGGCGCGATCCGCTCGATGGCGTCCAGATGGGCTGTGGGGGCTTCGCGCCCTGCTTCGCTCAGCGTGGCTGCGGCCCATGTCAGCAGGGTGAAGACGTCCAGCAGTTCTTCGGGGTTGCGCGTGGGCAGGCCGCCCTGCGCGTCGATCTGGTTGTGACATTCGCGCGCCAGTGCCTTGATCGCAGGCTCGGCCAGCGCCTCCATCCCTTCCAGCGACAAACCCGCATAGATCAGCCCGGTCAGTGCCTCGAACCGCGGCAGGCCCGGGGCTGCGGACTGCCAGCGTTTCGACAGAAAGCGCGTTTGCTGCGCCAGCGACTGATAGAACACATCGCTTTGTTCTTTCTCCTGCCCGCGCAGCACGAACAGCGCGTGGTTGATCCAGCGGATCAGCCGACGCCCGGTCAGATCGGGTGTCCAACCGGCCCCGGCACCTTTGCCAAAGCGGTCGATCCAGCCCCAAAGCCACCGCTGCGCCGCGCCGCGCGTGGCCATATCGCCCACGGCGGCCAGATCATCGAGCCACGCAAACCCGTGCAATTCATTGGCAAAGGCCGCGTCGGGCACCTCCAGATCCCACAGGTCCACATCCGGCGCGGAAATCAGGTGCCCGGCGAACAGGTAATTGCCCGCCGACAATTGCCGCCCTCGGGCAAAGCTGCCGATTGTCTTGGGTTCGGGAGAAGACACAAACGCCGACACGCCCCGCCCACGCGTTGCCAACCGGGCATGAAGCCGGTTGAGAAAGCGCGCTTTTCGCGCGGTGAACCCTGTGGGTTCAGACATGGGTATATGCCGTCATGGGGTCTGGCTCGCTGCCTCGTGCGCTCTTGCGGTGCGCTCTGACGGCGCTTGGGTCCGACGATAACCCGTCCGAGACCTCGAGTCACCGTTCTTTGCGCAGCACCGCGATGTAAAATCCGTCCATGCCATCAAGTTCAGCCCAATAATCAGGCCGCAGACGCAATCCGCCTTCTTCGGTGGTCCACTCCACGTTGATCCCCGGTGCGGCCAGTGCGTCGCGGTCCACAGACATATCGCCGTGGCGTGTCAGGGCTTCGATCACCTGAACCTCGCCCTCGTCGGGCAACAGGCTGCACGTGCAATAGACCATCCGCCCGCCTGCTTCGAGCAAGCCCCAGGCGTGGTCGATCATCCGCGTCTGCAGCGCGATCAGCGCGCCAAATTCGCTGCCGTCCTTGGCGTGTGGCAGATCGGGGTGCCGCCGGATCGTGCCGGTGGCGGAGCACGGCGCATCCAGCAGGATCGCAGGCCAACTTCCCTGCAATTCCAGCACATCCCCGGCCTGTACCGTGGCCGTCAGCCCCGTGCGGGCCAGATTTTCGCGCAAACGGCCAAGGCGGCTGTCCGATATATCAACGGCAGTCACATCCGCGCCGGTCGCCGCCAGTTGCAGCGTTTTGCCGCCCGGAGCGGCACACAGGTCCAGCACGCGGGTGCCTGCCTGCACCTGCAACAAGCGCGCAGGGATCGCGGCGGCGGCATCCTGAACCCACCAGTCGCCTGCCTCGAAACCCGCCAGCGCCGACACTTGCCCCGCATCCGCCACACGCACCGATCCGGTCGGCAGAACCTTGCCACCGACAGCCTGTGCCACGGCTTCCGCGTCGCCCTTCACGCTCAGATCCAGCGGTGCACCTGCGAAATGCGCAGCCTCCATCGCCAGCATCGCTTCGGCCCCCCATGCATCGGCCAAAGGGCTGCGCAGCCATTTCGGCATACGCGGCACGCGCAGGGCCGCCCATTGCTCGGGTCCGGTCGCAGCCACCTTGCGCAGCACGGCGTTCACCAGCCCCTTGAGGTGGCCATAATGCTTGTGCCGGCCGATGATCTGCACCAGATCGTTCACCACCCCATGCGCGGCACCGCCATTGCACAGCTCGACCGTGCCTAAGCGAAGCGCGTTCAGCACCGTCAGCGGCGGCACTTTGTTCAGGTGTTTCTTCAGCACGCGGTCCGCGCGTTCCAGCCCGCGCAGGGTGTCCGAGGCCAGCCGCTGTGCGCGCGCGCGATCCGGTGCATCCAGCCTGTCCAGCATGCCCGACCCGATCAGCTCGGCCATCAGACGCCCCTCGTGGATCTGGTCCAGCATCGCAATCGCACTGCGCCGCGCGGGGATACCTGCCTGCGGTTTACCTGCCGATTGTGTGCCTTGATCTGCCATATCGCGCCTGCCCGGGTTGTTCTGTTCCCGAAGGGGCGTATATCAAGGGGGCAGACAGGGAAAGCACCCATACGATGACAGACGACCAGAATACCGACCTGCCCCCAGCCGCACAGCGCGCCCTGGCCGAGGCCGAAGAGCGCCGCAAGGCTGCCAAGCCATTGGACCTGCCCGTCGAACACGGCGGGCGCATCAACGGGCTCGAGCCCGTGCGCTATGGCGATTGGGAGAAAAAGGGTCTTGCGATAGATTTCTGAGGCTCAGGCCCCAGGTTTTTTCAGGCGTCCAGAGCGTCTGCAAGCAGATCGTAGACCAGCCTGATGCGGCGATTCGTGTGCACTTCACGGTGGACGGTCAGCCATGTGGGCACCATCACCGGAGCGATTTGCGGCATGATCCGCACGACTTCGGGGCTGTTTCGCGCAATGGTTTCGACCATCACGCTTACGCCCAATCCCTGACGCACCATTTCCCAGACCGCAAAGCCGCTGCTTGAGGTCGCGCGGATCATCGCGGCGGTCACCGGCAGGCCGTGCTGGTTCAGCACCTCGACCCCCGCCATATCCGCATCGAAACCGATGAAATCAAGCTGCTGGAATTCCGCCAGCGTGCGCGGCGTGCCCTTGTTGTACAGATAGTCCCGAGATGCGTACAGATAAGCCGGCACATCGCGCAGCCTGCGGGCGATCAGTTCGGGCTCTTTCGGGGCGACATGGCGGATGGCGATATCCGCCTCGCGGCGTTGCAGATCGCGCACCGTGTTGCTGGCAAGCACGTCTATGATGATGCCGGGTGCTGCCTTGCGCAGATCGACCAGCACGGCAGGCAACCAATAGGCCGACATCGCATCGCTTGCGGTGATGCTGACGCGCCCCTCGATACTGTCGGCACGACCAGCGGCGGCGATTGCCAGCGCGTCTGCCGCAGCCCCCATGTTGCGCACGTGGGTCAGCATTTCCTGTCCTGCCGGGGTCAGCACCAGCGTGCGGCCCACGCGCTCGAACAGCACCACGCCCAGCGCCGTCTCAAGCGCTGCGACCTGCCGCCCCAGGGTCGGCTGCGTCAGCCCCAGCGCCCGCGCGCCAGCCGAGAGTGACCCATGTTCTGCTGTGGCCAGAAACCCGCGTGCCTGTGTCCAGTCGATGCGCTTATCCATGCGTTTATGCATAGACTAAGTACAAATTCAGGCAATTTCTTTTTAAGCGACGCCCCGCTAGCTGTGCCGTACTTCTCAATGGAAAGACCTGAAATGCCCACCTCAGCCGCCTTCTGGAACAAAATCGCGCCGAAATACGCCAACTCCCCGATCAAGGACATGGCGACCTATGGACATACGCTGGCACGGACCCGTGAATTATTACCAGCCGACGCCAATGTGTTGGAGATCGGCTGCGGCACCGGCACCACGGCATTGAAACTGGCCGCCGATATGAAAAGCCTGCTGGCGACGGACATCTCCGACGGGATGATCAAGGTCGCACAGGCAAAGCCTGCGCCGGACAATCTGCGCTTTGCCACGCACGCGCCCGATGATGCCGCCCTGAACCAGTTGGCCCCGTTCGATGCTGTTCTCGCGTTCAACCTGCTGCATCTGGTGCCGGACCTGCCGGAAACCCTGCGCGCCGTGCACGGGCTGCTGCGCCCCGGCGGGCGGTTCATCAGCAAATCGGCCTGCCTGCGTGATGGCAGCATGTTCCTGCCGCCACTGATCTGGGTGATGCAGCGGATCGGCAAGGCGCCCTATGTCGGCAAATTTTACGCCGCTGAATTAGAGCAGGCGATTGCACAGGCTGGGTTCAAGATCAATGTGGCAGAGACACATGGAAAAAGCTTTAACCGCTTTATCGTCGCAACCCGGCTCTAGTTCAGGCGAAACGCAGCCGAATCGCCGCGCCCCTCGTCCGAAGTGAACTGGATGCTGCCGCCATCGATGCTGACCTGCTGGCAGTTATAGCCCAGAGGGTCGCCGCCCCAATAGAGGTCGCGGCAGAAGTAGCTGCCCTGCCAGTTCCACGTGCCGGTGACATCCCACGCGGCGCCTCTGCCGGTGATGCTGCCATCGGGTCGCACTTCGATCCTGACGAGCGGGCGGGTCAGCGTCTTGCCGTTGACCAGATTGATGAAATCCGTCTGCGAGGTGACAACGCCCGACTCGGCGTGCGCAGGCAAAGCCAGAGTGATGACGGTCAGTGTCGTGCAGAGAAAACGCTTGGATGACATGGTGAACCACTCGGCTGGGATATCTTGTACAAATATGTACGGATGCCGTGCCGGATTGGTTTCAAAATTGCAGAATTAAACGTGACGCGCGTCAGTCGTTCAGGCCCAGCACATCCAGCATGTCATAGGCACCCGGTGTCTGCCCCCTGGTCCATTTGGCCGCACGGATCGCCCCACGGGCAAAGACCAGACGGTCGGTCGCCATGTGGCGCAGCACGATCCTCTCGCCGGGGCCTGCGAACATCACGTCGTGTTCGCCCACGATGTCACCACCGCGAATGGCACTGAAACCGATGTCACCACGCTGGCGCGCACCCGTGATGCCGTCGCGCCCGCTGTCGCGCACATCGCTCAAGGCTACACCGCGCCCTTCGGCTGCGGCTTCGCCTAGCATCAGCGCGGTGCCCGAAGGCGCATCGACCTTGTGATGATGGTGCGCTTCGATCACTTCGATATCGAAATCCTCGTCCAGGGCGGCGGCAACGCGTTTGGTCAATTGGACCAGCAGGTTGACGCCAAGGCTCATGTTGCCCGCCCGCACGATGGTGCATTTGCGCGCAGCCGGTTCCAGTTGCGCGATCTGCGCGTCGGTCATGCCGGTGGTGCCGATCACATGCGCCACACCCGATTGCGCGCACAGCTCGGCAAAGGCCAGCGTCGCCTCGGGGGCGGTGAAGTCGATTACCACCTGCGCCGCCGCGATTGCGCTGGCTGCATCGTCGGTCACGATCACGCCACTGGCCTGTCCGCCCATGGACTGCCCCACATCCTGCCCGATCCAGTCGTGACCCGCGCGCTCGATCGCGCTGGCCAGATGCACGCCGGCGGTCTCGGCAATGGTGCGGATCAGCATTTGCCCCATGCGCCCGGATGCTCCGGTCACGGCAATTCCTATCGTGTCTCCTTTTACATCGGGCATGGGTGTCTTTCCTTGGATAAGCGGTTTTTTGCAGGTCTAGCCTGTGCGGTGCGGCTTGGCAAAGTCTCTGGGCTGTCTTAGATGGGGGGTATGGCAAAGAACAAGTCCCACGACGGAGCAGGTCCGTCCCAGCGTCAACTACGGGTTGGTGAATTGATCCGCCGCGCCTTGTCCGAAGTGCTGGCGCGCGGTGAAGTGCACGACACCGAATTGAACCGCATGTCGATCACGGTGGGCGAAGTGCGCACATCGCCCGATCTGAAAATCGCCACCGCCTATGTGCTGCCCTTGGGCGGCGAGGGCAAGGACGAGGTGCTCAAGCTGCTGTCCCGCAACAAGGGCGAGTTGCGGCACGCGATCAACAAGAAGCTGGCGCTGAAACATTCGCCCGATCTGCGCTTTCAGCTGGACATGACATTCGACCAGATGGACGACACGCGCCGGATGCTTGATCAGGACGCGGTGCGCCGCGACACCGAAAGCTGATGCGCGCCCTGCTGATCGGCGCATTGGTCTGGCTGGCCTGCGGGCCGGTCTGGGCGGCGGAGTGCGAGAATCGCGAGCATGAGGGCAACCGGTATACGGTCTGTTCGGTGGATCTGGAGACAGAGGATCTGCGCCTGTTCCTGCGCAATGACAACGGCGGCATCTACGGCAGTTTCAACGCGATCAATCGAGCACTTGGCGACGGGGGCAACACGCTGGGCTTTGCAATGAATGCGGGCATGTACCACGAAGACCGCGCGCCTGTGGGACTGTATCTTGAGGACGGCCAGCAAGAGATGGGTCTGGTCACCTCGGCAGGACCGGGCAACTTTGGCCTGCTGCCGAACGGTGTGCTGTGCCTGCGCGAGGGGCGCGCCGACGTGATCGAAACGCTTCGGTTTGAGCGTGACGAACCTGCCTGCATCAGTGCGACGCAATCCGGGCCGATGCTGGTGATCGACGGCGAACTGCATCCACGCTTTCTGGTCGATGCCACCTCGCGCTATGTGCGCAACGGGGTCGGCACCAGCGCGGACGGGCGCACGGCGGTCTTTGCGATCTCGAACAATCTGGTCACCTTTCACGAATTCGGCAGCTTTTATCGCGATGCGCTGAAGCTACCGCAGGCGTTGTATTTTGACGGCAATGTCTCGCGGCTGTACGCGCCGGGGCTGGGGCGGCACGATCCCGGTCGTCGTCTGGGGCCGATCATCGGCACCGTGGCGCGCAAAGCGCCCTGAACCTGCACTGAATTGACAGCACAGGGGCGCTCGGCTAGGCCGCACGCTCTGATTTTCACGATGATCCAACACGACAAAGCCAAGGGGGCACCATGGGCCGCAGATCCAAAGGACGCGACATTTCCGGCTGGTTGATCATCGACAAGCCCGCAGGGCCGACATCCACGACGGTGGTGAACAAGGTGCGCTGGGCGATGAATGCCAAGAAGGCGGGCCATGCGGGCACGCTGGACCCCGATGCCACCGGCGTTCTGGCGATTGCGCTGGGCGAGGCGACCAAGACGGTTCCCTATATCACCGACGCGCTCAAGGCCTATACGTTCACCGTGCGGCTGGGGCAGGCCACCAACACCGACGACGCCGAGGGCGAGGTGATCGCACAGTCCGATACACGCCCCACCGACGACCAGATCAAGGACGCGCTGGGGGCCTTTGTCGGTGATATCATGCAGGTGCCGCCGCAGTTCTCGGCGGTCAAGATCGACGGGCAGCGCGCCTATAAACGGGCCCGCCACGGTGAGGAAATGGAGATTGCAGCGCGCCCGTTGTGGGTCGAAGAACTGCTGATGGCAGGCCGACCCGATGCGGATCATGTGACGCTGGAAATGACCTGCGGCAAGGGCGGATATGTGCGGTCGATCGCGCGTGATCTGGGCGCAGCGCTGGGCTGTTTCGCCCACGTGCGCGAGTTGCGCCGCATCTGGTCGGGGCCGTTCGACGCCGCAGACGGGCTGACGATGGAACAGGTCGAGGCGATGGCGCACGACCCTGCGCTGGACGCACATCTGCGCCCCGTCGAGGAAGGTCTGGCCGATCTGCCGGAACTGAAAGCCACCGCCGAAGGGGTGGTGCGCCTGCGCAATGGCAATCCCGGCATGGTGCTGCCATCCGACGTAGAATACGGCGACGAGGTCTGGGTGTCCTTCGAGGGCAAGGCTGTGGCCGTGGGCCGGTACAAAGCGGGCGAGGTACATCCGGCGCGCGTGTTCAACCACTGAAGATGATCACGCGCACACATACCAAGGGCGATGCGCCCTCGACGGCGATCTATTCGGACTGCGAGCGCTACCGTTATAGCCTGACGCGGATCTGGGACGACAATGCAGCACGTGTGACGTTCGTGATGCTGAACCCTTCGACGGCGACCGAGGTGCAGAACGACCCCACCGTGGAACGCTGCGAGCGGCGGGCGCGGACGTTGGGCTATGGTGCGTTCTGCGTGACCAATATTTTTGCCTGGCGCGACACCGACCCGCGCAAGATGCGCGCGGCGGATGATCCCGTGGGCCCCGCGAACGACGCGGCAATTGCGCAGGCCGCCGTCTGGGCCGATGTTGTGATCGCCGCATGGGGCACGCACGGCGCGCATCTGGAGCGTGGCCCGCAGGTGGCACGGGTGTTGGCGCAGACCGGTCAGCCGCTGTTTCATCTGGGGCTGTCCAAAGCCGGACATCCGCGCCATCCGCTGTACCTGCCCTATTCTCAGGCCCCCGAGCCGTGGCATCCGGATGACCCTGCATTATCGCGCGGTTAACCATAAAGTTGGATTGGCTTTGAAATCGAACGCCGGACGTGACCTTATCGGCTGGATGTCATGTTAGAGAGTTTGGTCGCAAATGTTGTGGTTGGCGGGATTGATGGGCTTGATGACCGTTGGCGCGGTGACCTTTGTGGATATGTCCGGACAGAATGACGACGCCGAAGGTGAAACGCCACGACCCGGCAAGCTTGCAGACGATGATGATGAGCGCACAGGCGATGATTCAGACCTGAAAGCGGACTACTTCGTCGATTTTCTGTCGGATGCGTCGATCATTGTCGGCAGTGATGACGCGGAAACCCTTGCCGGCACCGAAGGCGATGACCAGATCGGCGGCTATGATGGCGATGACACCAGTGATGGCGGCAGCGGCAACGACGATATGCACGGCATGGGTGGCGACGACACGCTTAATGGCAATGCGGGCGACGACACCCTGCACGGCGGTGACGGGCGCGATCTGTTGCAGGGCGGGGCGGACGACGATGCGCTCTTTGGGCACAACGATGGCGATACGCTGGTCGGCGGCGATGGTGCCGATACGTTACACGGCGGTCAGGGCGACGACGTGCTGTTGGGCGGTGACGGGAACGACGCCCTGCACGGAGGGCTGGACGACGACACGCTGCACGGCGGTGCGGGAGAGGACACGTTGTTTGGCGGCTGGGGCAATGACGTTCTGATCGGCCTGAACCTTGATGAAGATACCGGCGCCATCATCGACGACACCGACAAGGATTACCTGAACGGCGGCGGTGGCGATGACCTGATCATTGCAGGGTCACGGGACGTGGTGACGGCGGGCAGCGGGGCCGACACGATCGTGACCGGCGACTGGGTCGAAGGCGGCCTGTCAGTCAAGATCATGGATTTCGACATTGAAGACGACAGCATCGTCCTGATCTGGAACGACACTGATGCCGGAGAAGAGCCAGAGATCGTATTGCGCGCTGACCCGGACAACGCCAATATCATGCATGTGTTGATGGACGGCATTGCGGTTGCAGACGTAAACGGCGGCGCGGGCCTGACCCTTGGCGACATCGCCCTGATCCCGCTGAGCGCTGCGCAAACCAGCGGCATCGCCAGCCTGTAAACCACGCGAATCCTGCCCTGCGAATAACTCTTTGCCTTCGCGCGGGAATCCCCCTATACGCCCCCATCGCCGCTGCGCATTTGCACGGCTGCGTATCTCTCCACGGGCCCTGCTGGACGACATCCCGGCTTGTGCCATCACCTTAACCTTTTGAAAAGGAGACCCCGATGTCGATTACTGCTGAAGAAAAGCAACGCGTAATTAAAGAATTTGCAACTGCCGAAGGCGACACAGGTTCGCCCGAAGTGCAGGTTGCCATCCTGACAAACCGCATCGCGACCCTGACCGAGCACTTCAAGACCCACAAGAAAGACAACCACGGTCGTCGTGGTCTGTTGAAGATGGTTGCCCTGCGCCGCAAGCTGCTGGACTACCTGAAGGGCAAGGAAGAAGCGCGTTATCAGGACCTGATCAAACGCTTGGGCATCCGCCGCTAAGCCATCGTTTCCATCCTGACGCAGCTTTTGGGTTGCATCGGATCAAAGCGCCCGCCCTTACCGGCGGGCGTTTTTGCGTTTCGACCACGGGGGTGTTCGCCGGATAGGCAAACGCGGGCGACCGCAACGAATTTCTCGATGGCTGTCGTCAACATCTTTGACCAAGCTCGACTGACGTCGCCCAAGTACGCAGGCGGGGTCGATGACCGCGTGCACCGAAGCTATCGCAACCGCGCGGCCAAGCCCCAGCGCGTGGCCTTTGGTTTTGGGCCGCTCAGACCCTGCATCGCCATAGCAGCAAAGGCTTTCCATATAGCTCAAAACACTGTATGCCCCGCCAATCTGAGATCGGCGCCCGGACTCCAGCGCCCGAAAAGAAGATACCGGAGTCAGGGGCAATACGGCCCCTAAGCAAATGGCCGATGTGGCCAACCTGAGGAACGTAGATGTTTAACGTAACGACGAAATCGATGCAGTGGGGCGAAGAGACGCTGACACTGGAAACCGGAAAAGTGGCCCGTCAGGCGGACGGGTCAGTGATCGCCACGCTGGGCGAGACTTCGGTCATGGCAAACGTGACTTTTGCCAAAAAGCAAAAACCCGGTCAGGATTTTTTCCCGCTGACCGTACATTACCAAGAAAAATACTATGCTGCGGGCAAAGTGCCCGGCGGCTTTTTCAAACGTGAGGCCCGCCCCACCGAGAAAGAAACCCTGACCGCGCGTTTGATCGACCGTCCGATCCGCCCGCTGTTCGTCCCCGGCTTCAAGAACGAAGTGCTGGTGATGTGTACCGTTCTGTCCCACGATCTGGTCAACGATCCCGACATGGTAGCGATGATCGCCGCCAGCGCCGCGCTGACCATTTCGGGTGCGCCCTTCATGGGTCCGATCGCGGGTTGCCGCGTTGGCTTCGAAGGCGGCGAATACGTCCTGAACCCGACAGTCGACGACATGCAGGATCTGCGCAAGAACCCTGATCAGCGTCTTGATCTGGTTGTTGCCGGCACCAAAGACGCCGTGATGATGGTTGAATCCGAAGCCTACGAGCTGTCGGAAACCGAAATGCTGGGTGCGGTGAAATTTGCCCACGAGCAAATCCAGCCCGTCATCGATCTGATCATCGAACTGGCCGAAAGCTCGGCAAAAGAGCCGTTCGATTTCCAGCCTGCCGATTATTCCGAGCTGTCCGCCGCTGTCAAAGCCGCAGGCGAGACCGAAATGCGCGCAGCCTTCGCGATCAGCGACAAGCAAGAACGTACCTCGGCTGTTTCCGCTGCCCGTGACACCATTCTGGCGGCACTGTCGGACGAGCAGAAAGAAGATCCGAACCTTGGGTCGGCTCTGAAGAAACTCGAAGCGTCCATCCTGCGCGGCGACGTCGTGAAAACAGGCAAGCGGATCGACGGTCGTAACACCGACGAAATCCGTGACATCGTGTGCGAAACCGGCTTTTTGCCGCGGACCCACGGCTCGGCGCTGTTCACCCGTGGCGAAACTCAAGGTCTGGTCGTGACCACGCTGGGCACCGGCGATGACGAACAGTTCATCGACGCGCTGCATGGCAACTTCAAATCGAACTTCCTGCTGCACTACAACTTCCCTCCCTATTCGGTTGGCGAAGCGGGTCGCGTGGGCCCTCCCGGCCGTCGCGAAATCGGTCACGGCAAGCTGGCATGGCGTGCGTTGCAGGCGGTTCTGCCCGCAGCCACCGATTTCCCCTACACTGTGCGTGTCGTGTCCGAGATCACCGAATCCAACGGCTCCAGCTCGATGGCATCCGTCTGCGGCGGCTCGCTGTCGATGATGGACGCGGGCGTTCCGCTGAAGTCGGCTGTGGCCGGTGTGGCGATGGGTCTGATTCTGGAAGAAGACGGATCTTACGCGATCCTGTCGGATATCCTGGGTGACGAAGACCACCTGGGCGACATGGACTTTAAAGTGGCAGGTACCGAAAACGGTATCACGTCGCTGCAGATGGACATCAAGATCGCAGGCATCACGCCCGAGATCATGGAAAAAGCTCTGGAGCAGGCCAAGGCTGGCCGTCTGCACATTCTGGGTGAGATGAACAAGGCGCTGACCGGCGCTTCGGACTTCTCGGTGCACGCACCACGCATCGAAACCATGCAGATCCCGACGGACAAAATCCGCGAAGTAATCGGCTCGGGTGGTAAAGTGATCCGCGAGATCGTCGAAGTGTCGGGCGCCAAGGTCGACATCAACGACGAGGGCATCATCAAGATCGCATCGGCAAACGGCGACGCGATCAAAAAAGCCTACGACATGATCTGGTCGATCGTGGCCGAGCCCGAAGAAGGTGCCGTTTACACCGGTACAGTCGTGAAGATCGTCGATTTCGGCGCATTCGTGAACTTCTTTGGCAAGCGCGATGGTCTGGTGCACGTCAGCCAGATCGAAAACCGCCGCCTGAACCATCCGTCGGACGTGTTGAAGGAAGGCCAGGAGGTCAAAGTGAAGCTGTTGGGCTTTGACGACCGTGGCAAGGTGCGCCTGTCGATGAAAGTCGTCGATCAGGAAACCGGCGAAGAAGTCAAAAAGGAAGAAGACGCCGAATAAGGCGCTTTGTTCTTTGCAAGACAGGAAAGGCCCCGGCACTGCGACCGGGGCCTTTTTCGTTTCAGGCCGGGACTATTCGGCGGCTTGGGCGGCGGCGTTCATCGCCGGATAGTCGGTGTACCCTTCGGCCCCGCCACCGTAGAACGTGTCCGGGTTCGGCTCGTTATAGGGGCCGTCCGCTGCGATGCGTTCCGGCAGATCGGGGTTGGCGAGGTACATCCGGCCAAAGGCCACGGCGTCTGCACGCCCGTCTTCGATCCACTGTGCGGCCTCTGCCGGTTTGAAACCGCCATTGACGATGAACACGCCATCGAACGCCTTGCGCATGGCATCCACGATCCTTGCGTTTTCAGGATCAGCCGAACGGACGACGTGCAAATAGGCCAGCCCTTTGCCCGACAGCGCCTTGGCTGCTGCGACATAGGTTTCTTCGGGGTTCGCGTCCTGCGATCCGCCCGCCCCGCCCATCGGTGACAGGCGCACTCCGACACGGTCAGCGCCCAGCAAATCGATCAGCGCATCTACCCCTTCGACCAGCAGCCGCACGCGGTTCTCGACCGAGCCGCCGTATGCGTCGTCGCGCTTGTTGACGGACGACCGCAGGAACTGGTCGATCAGGTATCCGTTGGCGCCGTGGAATTCGACGCCATCAAAACCGGCCTTGTCCGCGCATTCAGCGGCGTGGCGGAAGTCGGCGATGACACGGGGAATTTCCTCCAGTGACAGCGCGCGGGCCTGGGGGTGTGGCACCATCGGGCCATCTGCGTGCAGATCACCGACAAAGGCATCGCCTTTGGGTGTCCAGACGCTGGACGATACGGGTGCCGCACCATCGTGGAAGACGTTGTGACTGATCGCGCCCACGTGCCAAAGCTGGCAAAAGATGTGTCCGCCAGCGGTATGAACCGCACCGGTGACCTGCTTCCAGCCCTCGATCTGGGCGTCGGTGAATATGCCCGGAGTCCAGACATAACCCTGCCCTTCCTGGCTGATCTGCGTGGCTTCGGAAATGATCAGACCCGCGCCTGCACGCTGGGTATAGTAAACGGCGTGCAGGTCGGTCTGAAGATTGTCTTTGGGCGTGGAGCGCGAGCGCGTCAGGGGCGCCATGACAATTCGGTTGGGGGCAGTGACGCGGCCCAGTTTCAACTCTTTGAACAGGGGTGCGTGTGCTGGAGCATCAGCCATGTCGGGAACTCCATTTCATGTGATTGGTCTTTTTTATCTTCGCAGTACAACCAGCCGCGACAACAGACAGTTCCGTTCGACAGCGCACAGGCCGGGGTTCCCTTTCGCACCGGAAGCTAGCTATAAGCAGGAAAAACCATCGGATGAGTGTTGAATGAAATATTCGGCCACTGAAAAGGCGCTGCTTCGGGAACTGCAACGCGATTGCAGTCAGTCTTTGGCACAAATTGCCGAAGCCTGCGGAATGGCGCAGAGCACGGTCTGGCGCAAGGTCCAGGACTTTGAAGCTTCGGGGGCCATCCTGCGCCGCGTGGCATTGCTGTCGCCTTCCCATGCGGGGTGCAAGCTGACTGTGCTGGCGGCCATCACCCTGCGCGATCATGCCGAAGCGACCGTATCGGGGTTTGCCGCGTTGATCGCGGGGCGTGCGGAGGTGGTCGAGTGTCTGGCCACATCCGGTGCAGCCGATTATCAGATGAAGGTGCGCGTGGCGGACGTCGAGGCCTACGAGCATTTCATGACCAACACGCTGCTGCGCAGCCCGTTCGTGCGCGAAGTGCAGTCGTCCTTTGTGCTGAAAGAGCTGAAATCGACCACGGAACTGCCGATCTGACCACTGGTGCGGGTGGGAGTTTCGCGCTAGCCATTGTTTATGCACTCCTTGATCATCCATATGACCAGCGCCACCCAGCGCCGCGCCAACGTCGAGGTGTTGTTGAAAACACTTCCCGACGCGCAGGTGATCGAGGCGGTGCGCGGTGCGGATGCAGGCGTGGTGCCCGCGAGGGGTGACATTCATCAGCCGCACTATCCCTTTGCCATCGGCGCGGGCGAAGTCGGGTGTTTTCTGTCGCACCGGGCCTGCTGGCAACGCATCGTTGACGAAGGCTGGAACTATGCGCTGGTGGCCGAGGATGATCTGGCGCTGGACGCGGGCCAATGGCCCCATGTTCACGCGCTGATCGACGCCCACACGACTGCCAACAGTTTTATCCGCATTCCCGCGAAGCTCCGTGAGGTTGCTGCACGGGACGTGGCCAGTGACGGCCCTTGCACGCTGATGCTGCCCCGCGTGATCGGTCTGCAAACGGTGTTTCAGGTGGTCGGACGCCTTGCGGCTGAGCGGTTGCTGGCCGCGACCGAGGTTCTGGACCGGCCCGTGGACACATTCCTGCAAATGCATTGGGTGCACGGCCAGCCCATACACACGATCCTGCCCAATGGGGTGCGCGAACTGACGGTGGATCTGGGCGGCTCGACCATCCAGAAGAAAACCCGCACCGGCGGCAAGCTGATGCGGGAGATCAATCGCTGGCGGTACAGACGGGCCGTGGCGGCACGCCCGCAGCGCTAGTTTACTTTGGCAGAGCGGCCTTGCGCAGATAGGGCAGCACGGTTTCGAAACTGCCGAACTTGGCTTTGGCGTCTTCGTCTGACACCGATGTCGGGATGATCACGTCATCGCCCACGTTCCAGTTGGCAGGCGTCGCGACGCCATGACCTGTCGAGGTTTGCAGCGCGTCCAGCGCACGCAGAACTTCGGCAAAGTTGCGGCCCACGGTCATCGGGTAGGTCATCGACAGCTTCAGCTTTTTGTCGGGGCCGATGATGAACACGGCACGCACCGTGGCGCTGTCGTTGGGGGTACGACCGTCGGGCATGTAGGCTTCGGCGGGCAGCATGTCGAAGGCTTTGGACACTTCGAGACCGCTGTCGGCGATGATCGGGAAACCGGCCTTGGCACCCGAGGAGGATTCAATGTCGCCCTTCCATTTCTTGTGTTCTTCGACGCCATCGACGCTGACGCCGATCACTTTGGTGCCGCGTTTGGCCCATTCATCGGACAGCTGTGCAACCGCGCCGAATTCCGTGGTGCAGACTGGGGTAAAATCTTTGGGGTGGGAAAACAGGATGGCCCAGCTGTCGCCGATCCACTCGTGCAGGCCAAAGCTGCCTTGATCGGTTTCGACGGTCAGGTCGGGGATGGTGTCGTTGATGCGCAGGGACATGAATGGTCCTCCTATTTTGAATTCTAATGCACAATGTAGTGTGGCTTGGCCCCGGTTGCATCCCCTGACTTGCTTGTCCGCTTGGGTGGTGAGACAGTGCGGCCAAATTCTGCATTCACAAGGAGGCTTTGCCATGCTGGAGAAACGTGACTTTTATATCAATGGTCAATGGGTTGCACCGATTGATGGCCGCGACCACAATGTCATCGACCCATCCACCGAAGAGCCCTGCGCCGTAATCTCGCTGGGCGGTCAGACCGATGCCGACGCCGCAGTCGCTGCCGCCAAGGCCGCACTTCCCGGTTGGATGGCCACGCCCGCCGCAGAGCGTATCGCGCTGGTCGAGAAGCTGGTCGAGATCTACAAGACCCGCGGTGATGATCTGGCCCAGGCGATGAGCAACGAGATGGGCGCGCCCATTTCCATGTCGAAATCGTCGCAAGTCGGTGCCGGTGTCTGGCACCTGTCCAATTTCGTCGAAGCGGCCAAAAAGTTCGACTTTGTCCGCCCGCTGGGTGACCACGCCCCGAACGACCGGATCATCTACGAAGCGGTCGGCGTTGCCGCGCTGATCACGCCGTGGAACTGGCCGATGAACCAGGTCACGCTGAAGGTCGGCGCGGCGGCGATTGCCGGCTGCACGATGGTTCTGAAACCGTCCGAAGAAAGCCCGCTGAACGCGATGATCTTTGCCGAAATGATGCACGAGGCAGGGTTCCCCGCCGGTGTGTTCAATCTGGTCAACGGCGACGGCGCCGGCGTCGGCAGCACCCTGTCGGGCCACAAGGACGTCGACATGGTCAGCTTTACCGGCTCGTCGCGGGCAGGCACGCTGATCTCGAAAAACGCCGCCGATACGCTCAAGCGCGTGCATCTGGAACTGGGTGGCAAAGGTGCCAACCTGATCTTTGAAGATGCCGACGAAAAGGCCGTGAAGCGCGGCGTTCTGCACATGATGAACAACACCGGCCAGTCGTGCAACGCGCCCAGCCGGATGCTGGTGCAGCGCGGCATTTACGACCGTGTGGTGGACGAAGCAGCAAGCGTCGCCAGCAAGGTCACCGTCGGCCCCGCCTCGGAAGAAGGTAACCATATCGGCCCCGTGGTGAACGAAGTGCAGTGGAACAAGATTCAGGACCTGATCCAGAAGGGCATCGACGAAGGCGCGCGTCTGGTCGCCGGTGGCATCGGTCGTCCCGAGGGTCTGAACCGTGGTTTCTACGTCAAGCCGACGGTCTTTGCCGACGTGGGCCGTGACATGACCATCTCGCGCGAGGAAATCTTTGGCCCCGTGCTGTCGATCATCCCCTTCGACACCGAAGAGGAGGCCGTCGAGATCGCCAATGACACCGTCTATGGTCTGACCAACTACGTCCAGACTCAGGACGGCGCGCGCGCCAACCGTCTGGCGCAGCAGTTGCGCTCGGGCATGGTCGAGATGAACGGCACCAGCCGCGCGGCCGGATCGCCCTTTGGCGGCATGAAGCAGTCGGGCAATGGCCGCGAGGGCGGCGTCTGGGGCATCGAGGATTTCCTCGAAGTCAAAGCTGTCTCTGGCTGGGCCGCCGAGTAATCAGGCTCTGCTTATCAAGGCAAGCGGGGCGAAGGTCATCCTTCGCCCTGTTTCGTTTCAGCCGACTTTCTGGCCCACTGTTCCCAGACGAACGGATAGGCCCACTCGCATAGATGCGTGCGTGACAGCCCCTCGGGGATCGCGTCACGTCGGGCTACGTCGTCAGGCGAGTATTTGTGAAACTGCACAGCCAGACGGTCGACCCGCTGGATGAACCCGCATTCGATCATCGCAGGCAGAAGATCGTATTCACCGCCTTCGATATTCATCTTGACCACTGCGATATCTGTCAAAGCAAGCTCTTGTATGACTGACCCCAGAGCGCGCACCGAGCCTTGAACCGTCGGCCCATCGCTGATCAAAGCCGACGATGCGTTGGCCTGATCGGAAAGTTCTAGAGAGCCATCGTTGCTGCCCACCGCATAGGCATGCACATGCACGTCGGCATAATCGGTGAACCGCTCGGTCATCGCTGCGGCAAAGCCGGGGTGCGGTTCGAACACATGCGACAGCACGCTGTAGCGTTTGGTCATATCGGCAGACCAGTCGCCAAGATATCCGCCGATGTCCAGGACCACATCGCCTTGCCGAACATGCGGAAACTGCGCTGGCGTCTGTGACCCTTGCTCTTTGCGAAAGGCGCGATAGGGCGCACGCGCAGCTCGGTACGACGGGCTGGTCGCGATGTTCCACAGCTTGGTCAGTTCGCTCTTGATCGACATGTAGGCCCCTTTGATCTGGTCCGGTTTGGCGAATACGCGTATTCAACACCGACAGATAACCCCTAACCAAGGCAAGGTCATGATCTTTTCCCGTCTGCACGGACGTCTGGGCAACCAGATGTTCCAATACGCCGCCGCCCGCGCACTGGCCAAGCGGCACGGCACACGCGTTGTGCTGGATGACCGCACCGCTCTACACAAGGGTGAAGGCACGCTCTTGCGGGTGTTTGATCTGCCTGACCTTGCGCAAGCACCGCTGCCCCCTGCAAAACACGTGCAGACTTTGGCCTATGCGGCCTGGCGGGCGCTGGGAAAGCGGCCATGCATCCGGCGTGAACAGGGGCTGGGCTATGACCCCGCATTCGGGCGCTGGCCGGACGACAGCTATTTGCATGGCTACTGGCAATCCGAGCAATATTTTGCCGACATCGCCGACGACCTTCGTGCGGATTTCACTTTTCGCACGCCGATGTCAGCACAGAATGCCGCGATGGCCGCACGGATAGCCAGCGGCCCGTCAGTGGCACTCCATGTCCGGCGCGGGGACTATGTTGCGGTGAATGCGATGGCGCTTTGCGATCAGGCTTACTACGACACAGCCGTTGCTGACATTCGGCAGCGTATGGATACCGATCCCACGATCTATGTGTTTTCCGACGACCCCGACTGGGCCAAGGCCAATCTGCCGCTGCCGTTCGATAAGGTGGTGGTGGATTTCAACGGACCGGATGCGGACTATGAAGACCTGCGGCTGATGACCCTGTGCCAGCACAACATCATTGCAAATTCGTCTTTCAGCTGGTGGGCGGCGTGGCTGGGCGAAACACCAGACAGCATTGTCGCAGGCCCTGCGCGATGGTTTGCAAATGCCACCATGCCCAACCCCGATATCCTGCCCGCACGCTGGATCAGCATCGGCACATCTGCCTAAAACGGCGCCTTGGCGCGAAAGCGGATCGACTTGCCATTCTCGGGGTGTTTCACGCGCAGCTCTTCGGCGTGCAGCATCATGCGCGGATGATCGGCGGTGGCCCCTTGGGCGTAGAACGGATCGCCCAGGATCGGATGCCCCAGCGCCAGCATATGCACCCGAAGCTGATGCGTGCGGCCCGTGTGCGGCACCAGACGCATCCGCGCGGTTTCGCCGTACCGCTTTGTCACACGCCAGTCGGTCACCGCCGGTTTGCCCGTCTCATGGCAGACCATTTGCAGCGGGCGGTTCGGCCAGTCCACGATCACCGGCAGATCGACGGTGCCCTTGTCTTCCACAGGTTCGCCCTGCACCAGCGCCACATATGACTTTTGCGTCTTGCGCTCGGCAAACTGGGTCGACAGGCTGCGCTGCGCATGGGGCGTCAGCGCAAAGACCATGACGCCACTGGTGTCGCGGTCCAGCCGGTGCACCACCAAGGCGGTCGGAAACACCGCTTGGACACGAGTGATCAGGCAATCGGCCAGATGATCGCCCCGCCCCGGCACGCTGAGAAGACCCGCAGGTTTGTCCACCACCACGATGTCGGCGTCGTCGTGCAAAAACACCAGTGGATCGGTCGGGGGCGCATAGATGGTTTCCATGTCGCTGCTTTCCAGATGTGGGCGGTAGTTTCAAGCGAAGACGCTGATAGTCCGAGACATCAAAACCGTCGGAGCGTCGTGCGAAGCACTTTAGGCGCGGCGGGCGCGCATCTGGCGGATCATCGAAATGGTATAGAGCACCAGTGCACCCCAGATCATCGGAAAGGCGATCATTCGCGCCTGGCCGAAGGGTTCGTTGAAGACAAAGACCGCGACCAGAAAGATCATCGTGGGCGCCACGTATTGCAGCACGCCGATGGTGGTCAGGCGCAACTGCTTGGCCCCGTTCGCATAGAGGATCAGCGGCACAGCCGTGACCAGCCCGCAGCCCAGCAGCAACCACGTGTCGCGGCTGTTCGTGGTCATGAAATGGCTTTGGCCGGTAGACGCCAGATAGATCACATAGGCCAGTGCGGGCCCAAGCAGAATCAGCACTTCGAGCAGGAAACCCTGATTGGGTCCGATCGGCAGCTGCTTTTTGGCCAGCGCGTAAAAGCCCCAGCTGACGGTGATGCCAACCGCGGCCCACGGCACCGACCCAAGTGTGCTGGCCAGCACCACAACCGCACAGAGCGCCAGTGCGACGGCGACCAATTGCAGCTTGTCCAGCTTTTCACCCAGCAGCAAGGCCCCGAGGGCGACACTGAACAACGGGTTGATGTAATAGCCCAGTGCTGCATCCAGCGCGCGGTTCTCGGCAATGGCCCAGACGTAGATGCCCCAGTTGACCGTGATCAGCGATGCGGTCACGCAGCCCATCGCCAGCGTGCGCGGGCTGCGCAGGGCGGTGCGGATGTCAGCCGTACGCCCCAGTACGATCAGCAAGGCCCCGGCGATCGGCACCGACCAGATGATCCGGTGCGCCACCACTTCGGCGCTGGGCACATGGCTGACCAGCTTCAGGTAGAGCGGCAGGAATCCCCAGAAGATGTAGGCACCAAGCGCAAAGCCCAGACCCTGCGGTGTATCCCCACTGGGGGCCTGTACGTTCGGGGCGGGAGGCGTGCGCATCTGGGTCTGTCCTGCTGGGTTGCCCGATGGGTAGCACCGGGGTGAGGAGTGCGCCAGAGGATCAGACCTTGGTGCGGGCGCCGGTCGGGTCATAGAAGGGTTTCAGCGAAACTTCCGCTGCGTAACGGCGGCCTGCCACGTCGATCTCATAGGACGAGGCCAGCACTTCCGCCACACTCTGACCTGCGCAGGGCACATAACCCATGCCCATCGCAGCACCAAAGTGGTGACCATACCCTCCCGAACTGAGATAGCCTGCAATCTTGCCGTCCCGCAGCACAGGCTCGTTGTGGTAGAGCAGCGGTTCTGGGTCGGTCAGACGGAACTGGACCAGACGACGTTCCAGCCCTGCCTCTTTCTTTCGCAGCACCGCGTCGCGCCCGATGAACGCGGGCTTGTCCAGTTTGACGGCAAAGCCGAGGCCCGCTTCCAGCACGTGATCTTCGGCGGTGATGTCGTGGCCGAAATGGCGGAACCCTTTTTCGATGCGGCAGGTGTCCATCATGTGCATCCCGCACAGCTTGGCGTTCATTTGCTGACCTGCGGCGTGCAGTACTTCAAACACGTGGCCCGCCATATCGGCGCTGATGTAGATCTCCCAACCCAGTTCACCCACGTAGGTCACACGGTGGACACGGGCCAGCGCCATGCCGATCTCGATCTCTTGGGCGGTGCCGAATGGGTTGGTTTGGTTGCTGAAATCTGCGGGCGAGACCATCTGTAGCAGCGTTCGGGCGTTTGGCCCCATCACGGCCAGCACCGCCTCGGCTGCCGTCACGTCGGTCAGGACGACGTTGTGATCGCCCCTATTGCGCAGCATCCACGTCTGGTCGGCCAGTCGCGTGGCGGCGGGGGTCACGACCAGATAGGCGGTCTCGCTCAGGCGGGTCACGGTCACGTCCGCCTCGATCCCGCCGCGTGGGTTCAGGAACTGGGTATAGACGATGCGGCCCACGGGCACGTCATATTGCCCGCCGCCGATGTGGTTGAGAAAGGCGCAGGCGTCCGGCCCTTCGACGCGGATCTTGCCAAAGGATGACATATCGTAGATCCCGACATTGTCGCGGACGGCGCGGTGCTCGGCGGCGACGTTGTCAAAGAAGGTCTGGCGTTTCCAGCTGTAACTGTACTCCGGCGTCTGGCCCGGATTGGCAAACCAGTTGGCACGCTCCCAGCCTGCCAACTCGCCCATGACTGCGCCTTGGTCCAGCAGGTGATGGTGGAAGGGCGTGCGCCGGATACCGCGCGCCGTGGCCTTTTGCCGGTAAGGGAAGTGGTCGGCATAAAGCAGGCCCAGCGTCTCGGAGGCGCGGGCGGCAAGGTAGGTCTTGTTGCCCTGAAACGGCTGCATCCGCGCGATGTCCACATCGCCCAGATCGAACGGCTTTTGTCCTGCGTCCATCCATTGCGCCAGCGCCATGCCGGCACCACCCGCCGACTGGATGCCGATGGAGTTAAAGCCCGCCGCGACCCAGACGTTGTCCATCTCCGGCGCAAGGCCAAGGTGGTAGGCGTCGTCGGGGGTAAAGCTTTCGGGACCATTGAAGAAGGTGTGAATGCCTGCGTCCGCCAGCATCGGCATCCGCTTGACTGCCGCCTCAAGAATCGGCTCGAAGTGGTCGAAGTCTTCGGGCAACTGGTCGAATTCGAAATCGGCGGGGATACCATTTACCGCCCACGGCTTGCTGACAGGTTCGAACGCACCCAGCAGGATTTTGCCCGCATCCTCTTTGTAATAGGCGCATTCGTCCGGCACCCGCAGCACCGGCATCGGGGTCAGGCCGGGGATCGGTTCTGAGACGATGTAGAAGTGCTCGCAGGCTTGCAGCGGGACGTTCACACCTGCCATGCGGCCCACCTGGTGACCCCACATGCCCGCACAGTTCACGATCATGTCGCAGGCGATGTGGCCGCTGGTACCGTCCTCGCCCTGCCAGTCCACACCTGTGACACGTCTTGCCGCACGTGCAATGCCGGTGACAGCGGTGCGTTCCTGAATACGTGCGCCGCGCTGACGTGCACCCTTGGCCAGAGCCAGCGCGATATTGGACGGATCGCCCTGCCCGTCGCGCGGAAGGTAGACGCCACCGGTGACGCCGTCGATGTTCAGGTGTTCGTACTTCGCCTTGACCTCGGAGGGGCTGATCTCTTCGACTTCGACCCCGAAAGCGCGGGCCATAGCGGCCTGCCGGTGCAGCTCTTCCAAGCGTTCATCAGTCAATGCGGCGGTGATCGACCCCACACGTTTAAAGCCCGTGGCGACGCCTGTTTCAGCCTCGAGATTGCCGTAGAGCTCTTGAGAGTATTTCGCCAGCTTGGTCATGTTGGCACTTGCGCGCAGCTGCGCGATCAGACCTGCGGCATGCCAGGTGGTGCCGGAGGTCAGCTGTTTGCGTTCCAGAAGGATGACATCGGTCCAGCCCAGTTGCGTCAGGTGATAGGCGACCGAACAGCCGATGACCCCGCCACCGATGATGACGACGCGGGCGGTCTGCGGAAGATCGGGCATCTTGGGTCTCCGTTCGGTTTGCGGGGTTGAAGCGGGGGCCAGCCCCCGAACCCCCGGGATATTTGCGGCCAAAAGAAATCAGGGTTGGGCGAGGGTATGCCCTGCTGCGGTCAGGCGGCGGGCAATTTCGGCGATGTGGGCGGGGCCGACTTCGCAGCAGCCGCCGACGATGGTGGCACCCGCGTCGACCCATGTCATGACGTGATCGGCGTAGGTGGACGGCGTCAGGTCGTGGCGCGATTGCAGATCTGCGACCGTCGGGCGGCTTTGCAGGAACTCTTCGGTGATGCGCTGAAAGCCGTTGGCGTAGGCACCGTACGGAAGCGTACCTTCTGCGAAGATGGCAAGGGCGGCGGGGATCACCTCGGGGGCCGAGCAATTGACGAGGATTGCGGTGGCTTTGTCCTGGGCTATCGGCAAGATGTCTTGCACCGGTTCGCCCGAGCGCAATTTGGTGCCGTCGCGGTCATCGACTGTCACGGCCAGCCAGACGGGTTTGCCATATGTGACAGCCCCCGCCAGCACGCTGCGCGCATGATCAAGCGAGGCCACGGTTTCGCAGATCAGCAAATCGCAGGCGGTGGCCAGCAGCCCTGCCACCTCGGCGTAGAGCGGAATGGCGGTATCGGCATCGGGGTGCAGATCGGGGCGGTAGGAGGCGATGAGCGGGCCAATGGCGCCTGCGATACAAGGCGCGTTGCTGTTGCGGGCCTCGGTCAGGGCGCGGTCCATCAGGCTGTTGAACGCGCCGTCCATCTGCGCGTCAACCAACCGGTCACGGTGGATGGCATAGGTGTTCGTGGTGGCCACCGTGGCCCCTGCCTCGGTAAAATCGCGGTGGATTTCAGCCACCATGCCGGGGTGGTCTATCATCACCTGGGTCGACCACAGCGGAGTCGGCTTGTCGCCCGCGCGGTGGATCAGTTCCTGCCCCATGCCGCCGTCGAGAAGGATAATTTGTGTCATCGTATTGTTCCTGCGCACTGTAAGGTTGCGCGTGCCCTAGCAATCATCCGTTCACGCCCGCAAGCGGTTGTTTTGCGGGTCCCACAGGGGCTGGTCCGGTTGCACCACGGCGCGATGTTTGGTGCCGAATATCTCGACCTGTAGTTCGGTGCCCGCCACAGCCAGATCGGTGCGCAACATGCCCAGCGCAATCGAGGCGTTGATCCGGTAGCCCCAGTCACCGCTGGTGGTTTCGCCCACGACCGTGCCCTCGTGCCAAAGCGTCGACATATAGGGCGCATCCGCAGCGCCTGCATCAACGATCAGCGTGACGAAGCGTTTGGCAGAGCCTTGTTGCCGTTCGTTCAGCAAGGCCTGCTTGCCGGAGAAATCCTTAGGTTTGTCCAGCTTGACGAAACGGTCGAGGCCAGCCTCGAACAGCGTGTAGTCGGTGCTGAGGTCGCCTTTCCACGCGCGGTAGCCTTTTTCGATGCGCATGGCGTTGAGGGCGTACATGCCGAAGGGTTTGGCACCTGCGTTGGTTACCGCATCATAGAGCGCTGGGATATCCGCATTGGCCGCGTGGATTTCCCAGCCCAGTTCGCCCGCGAAGGACACCCGGGCGAGGGCGCAGTCGATGCCCGCCACCGTGGCTGGCTGATGGGTCAGCCAGGGTGCGGTCAGGTCGGCATGGGTATCCAGCTGTTCGAAAAGAGCGCGGCTGTTCGGGCCGGTGACGATCAGGGTTCCGTACTCTAGCGTATGGTCAGTCAGGGTTTTGCCATCCGGCAAGCCACCCAGCAGCACATCGCGATCGTGCCATTGCGCGGATGCGGCCGTGATCAGCGTGAACGCGTCTTCGTCATGCCGCAGGATCGACATTTCAGTCAGGATGCGGCCACGGCTGTCGGGGAAATAGCCGAGGTTCATGCGCCCGACCTTGGGCAGGCCGCCTGCGATCTTGCCGCGCAGATATTCTGCGGCACCTGTGCCCGACAGGTTGAAGCGCGAAAACCCCGGCAGGTCCAGCACGCCGACATCGTCGCGCACTGCTTCGACTTCTTCGCGCACGCGTGCGGTCCACGGGCCTGCGCGCTCCCATGTCTGGGTGGCAGCTTCGCCAAGGTCGTCGCCTGCTTGGGCAAACCAGTTGGCGCGCTCCCAGCCGTTATAGGCGCCCATGACACCGCCCTTGGCCAGAACCTGATCGTGCGCAGGCGACAATTTGCGGTCTCGTCCTGCGGGCCAGGAGTGGTGCGGGAAGTGCATGGCGTATTCGTGGCCGTAGATTTCCACCGCCTTTTGATTGCAATAGTCCTGATCGGTGTAGTCGGTAAAGCGGCGCGGGTCGCATGACCACATGTCCCATTCGGTCTGGCCTTCGGTCACCCATTCGGCCAGCACTTTGCCCGCGCCGCCGCCTTGGGTGATGCCGAAGGTGAACACGCAGGCCTCGAACGCGTTGGGCACGCCGGGCATCGGACCCAGCAGCGGCAGGCCATCAGGGGCATAGGGAATGGGCCCGTTGATCACGCGGCCAACGCCAGCGGTGCCAAGGATCGGCACGCGGGCCATCGCGTCCTCGATATACCATTCCAGCCGCTCCAGATCGTCGGGGTAAAGCTGAAAGCTGAAGTCCTCGGGCATCGGATCGTCGGGCGTGACCCAATGCGCGCGGCAGTTCCGTTCGTAGGGACCAAGGTTCAACCCGTTCTTGTCCTGCCGTAGGTAATAAGAGCTGTCGACGTCGCGCAGCAGGGGCACCTTGCGGCCGTTTTCGCGGGTCCAGTCGGCAAGGGCCGGGATTTCCTCCGTCAGGAAATACTGGTGGCTCATCACCGCCATCGGGACTGTGCGCCCGCCGAAGGGCTTGAACCACTCACCGACACGCTGTGCATAATATCCGGCGGCGTTCACCACCTTTTCACAGCGGATGTCGCCCTTGTCGGTGTGGACGATCCATTCGCCACCTTCGCGGCTGATGCCGGTCGCGGGGCAGAAACGTTCGATGCGAGCGCCCATCTTACGCGCGCCCTTGGCCAGTGCCTGCGTCAGCTGCGCGGGATCGATGTCGCCGTCGTCGGGGTCCCACAGGGCACCTGCAAGATCATGCGTTTCGATGAACGGATAGCGGTCCTTGATGTCGCTGACGGCCATCATCTCAAGGTCCAGACCCTGATAGCGGCCCATCGCGCGGGCGCGTTCGAATTCCTGCATGCGCTCGCGCGAATGGCCCAGCCGCACCGATCCGGTGACGTGGTAGTTCATCGGGTAGTCCACGGCCTCAGCCAGTCCGGCGTAGAGGTCGAGCGAATAGCGCTGCATGTTCATCACCGCCCAGGACGTGCTGAAGCTGGGGCAGTTTCCGGCCGCGTGCCATGTGCTGCCTGCGGTCAACTCGTTCTTTTCCAACAGGACGCAGTCGGTCCAGCCCGCACGTGCCAGATGGTACAGGGCCGAGGTGCCGACGACACCGCCGCCGATGATGACCACACGGGCGGTCGTGGGAAAAGTGCTCATGTGGTTTGGTCCTGCTCCGGGGGGATCTGGTAATAATCGCCTTTGTCTTGGGTGAAGATGTGGCG